>NZ_JABSST010000037.1 GCF_013213975.1 Winogradskyella sp. | reverse complement strand
GATGCATAAGCAACGACATCTTTTATTTGTTCTTTGGTATAGTACAAACCATCAGAAGCTAACTTTTGTAATTTTGGATGCTTTTTAGATTCTATTCTAAACCCCTGATCATCTGTTAAATGCCAATGAAAAACATTGAGCTTAACAGAAGCCATAGCGTCAAGGTTTCTTTTTATGACATCAACAGGTTGAAAGTGCCTCGCAACATCTATCATTAAACCACGCCAAACAAAACGTGGTGAATCTTCTATGGAAACTCCTTCAAAATAATATTCATTTTCATTATAATTAGTCAATTGTAATAGCGTTTCTAAAGCTCTAATCGCGCCAATATCTGTATTTGCAAGAATCGTTACTTTATCTGTACCAACATTTAAATAATAAGACTCGTCTGTGTTTACATTTAACTCACCAACTGTTTTAAATTCAATTTCGATTGATGCTGTTTTATTTGACAGAGGGAAGCCTTTGTCAATAAATACACCTGTTCTATTTGCAAGTCGTCTTAAAAAATTAACAGCAACATTACGAACTCTCCCTTCATCTTCACTATTTATTGAGATCGTAACGCTGCTATCAATTAAAAACTTGGCTGAATTACTTTTAATTTTTTGTGGCCAAGGCATAAGGTTATATTTACCCATTTCCTTCTCTTGGCATAATGTTTTTTGAATAAAAAAACTATAAAACACTAGTAATAGAATTAGTCTTTTCGTCATTTTATTAGTTTATTGACTCTAACTGATTTTAATATGATTTTCAATTATTTCCCTTTTAATACTTGTAGCATTTACTTCTTCAACTCCTCTTTGAACTAACGTATTATGATTAATTTTCACAATAAAAGAGATGGGTTTGTAATTTTAACGAAATCGGTAGTTAATAAATTTTTTAGCCGTACCGTATCGCCTTGCTTTGTTTTTGCATATGTTATGTTTCAAGTACCTTCAATATTACTTTTGGTTTGTTCCCTTTAAAAGTGATAACGTTTAAAGGCTTCTATAGCGGCATAATCCGCAAGACCTAGATCATTATATTTTTTTGCTGTTAATCGATTTCTATCCTCAACTCTGACCCAAAATTCTCTTGAATCACCTCCTTGAAACATTACACCATCTTTTTGTGATTGATGGTAAAAAATAGCATGTCTTTTTCTGAGTACCTGATCAGGGCTCATTGGCACAGCCATGTCAATCTCATAAGATTCCCATTCGTGCCAAGCGCCTCTATATAGCCACACCCAGCAATCATTCATGTATAAATTATTTTTTAAACTACCGATTGCTATAAAAAGAATATCTAAACAAACTTTATGTGTACCATGGGGATCTGCCAAGTCACCTGCGGCATATATTTGATTTGGTTTAATCGTGTCAATTAAATTGCATGTAATTGCAATATCGCTTTGAGTAATTTTCCCTTTTTTTATGGTTCCGGTTTCATAAAAGGGTAAATTCAAAAAATGAACATTTTCATCTTTAAGACCTAAATATCTTATTGCAGCTAAAGATTCACTTTTTCGAATAGAACCTTTTAATTTTCTCACTGGAATTGAATCTACAATGTCATTACCTTTTTTTGCTTGAATGAAATCTATAATATCATTAATCTTCTCAGAATTTGGATTAAGTTCTTTTGATATTTCAGCAAACTTTAAAGCCTCTTCATCGGAAACTGCAATATTACCAGAAGTTTGATAGGCAACATGGACCTCGTGTCCTTGCTCTACTAATCGATCAAAAGTACCACCCATAGAAATCACATCATCATCAGGATGAGGGCTGAAAATCAGAACTCTCTTTTTAGAAGGATGTGCTCTTTCGGGTCTATTAGAATCATCTGCATTTGGCTTTCCACCTGGCCAACCGGTGATAGTGTGTTGTAGCTTATTAAACATTTTTATGTTTAAATTATAAGAGGCCCCCTCTTCTGCTAATAAGCCAGACATTCCGTTGTCGTTGTAATCTTTATCGGTAAGCTTTAAAATAGGTTTATTAAGCAACTCACTTAACCAAACAACAGCTTTTAATTTTAATTTTTCTGACCAAATACAGGAGGTCACTAACCATGGTGTTTTGATTCGTGTTAATTCAGATGATGCTTCACTATCTATAACAAAAGTTGTGTTGTTGTGTTGTTGTAAATATGTTGCAGGAACATCTGATGTGACTTTACCTTCAATTGTCTTTTTAAGTATTTCTGCTTTATTTAGCCCCCAACCAAGTAAAACGATTCTTTTAGCTTCTCTTACGGTTCCTATTCCCATTGTAACTGCTTTTCTAGGAACATTATCTACACCTAAGAAAGCTGGTGCAGCGTCTACCCGTGTTAGGTGGTCTAATGTTATAAGTCTTGTGCCTGAATTTAAATGTGATCCAGGCTCATTAAAGCCAATATGTCCTGTTCTACCAATGCCAAGAAGTTGAAAATCTAAACCGCCAGCAGCTTTAATTTTCATTTCATAATCAATACAGTACTGATAGATATCTTCTGATTCCAAAGAGCCGTTAGGAATATTAATGTTTTCTGGAAGAATATCTACATGATTGAATAGATGTTCGTGCATAAAATAGAAGTAACTCTGAATATTAGTCTTTTCCATAGGAAAATACTCGTCTAGATTGAAGGTTATAACATTTGCAAAACTAAGTCCTTCTTCTTTGTGCATTCTCACAAGTTCTTCATATACTTTTATCGGTGAAGATCCAGTAGCTAATCCTAAAACACATGTTTGGTTTAGGGATGCTTTTTCTCTTATTAATGAGGCTATTTCTTGGGCTACTACAGTTGAAGCTTCTACAGATGATTTAAAAATGACATTATGAATTTTTTCATAACGCGCTTCTTCGAACTTCCCTGCCTTTTGATATTCAATTTTATTATAATTAGCAATTTCTACATTCATGACTTGCTTTTTTTATCTATAAGGTAAAGCAAGCGGGAAAAGTTAAAACCCCGCTTGTTCTGGTAACCAATTCTCAAATAATTATATATTAATCTGCTTTTAACTTTCTCATTAAAAATTTGGTCCACCTGTATCCCACCATACTCTGGTACCCCCATTATCAGGTCCACCGAGGAGTGAAACAGCATTAGCAACACCTGTTGCGTTAGTAGATAATTCACTATCTACAAATGGAATTCTTCTAATTTGAATATCTGTATCAATTGCTCCAGCACTTTGATTGCTTACAACTGGGAAGATTCTAGGGTATCCTGTTCGTCTAAATTCGCTCCACGCCTCTTGACCTTCTGGGAACATTGCAATCCATTTTTGAGTAATAATTTTTTCTAACTTTACTTCATTAGTGTCACCTGCATTCCAAGCTACAGTCACATTAGATAAAGCCGCAATGTTATTAGATGGTGTTACCGGATCTACATAATCGGCAGGAGTAGAGGTGTTATCTGCAATGTATGTAGCAGCTCCACTTGCTCCTCTTTGGTCAAAGGAAGTTATAATGCCTTGCTCATAATTAGACTGTGCATCGCCTGCGCCAGTCCAACCACGTAGAGCTGCCTCTGCTTTTAAGAAGTATACTTCAGCAGCGGTCATTAATTGAACTGAAGGTGTTTTTACACTTTCATTCAATGTAGAAAAACCTATATAGTCTGCTTTTTGAGCGAGTTCGTCTTCATATCCAGGCAACAATGGTAATCCATTTCTTATCCCTTTATGCTCGCCTGCATAATCGATAGATTCATCAAAATAACTACTTATTCTTGCATCGTTATATCCTGTTAATATAGACTCCATAGAGGCATTCATACGTATATCACCCCAAGAATTATCAATAGTTGCTAAAGGATGGCTAAGAGAACTATTTACGAAAAAGCTATCATCATTTGTAACCATTAACCCTAAGGGTTGTGCTAAGGCCTTCTCACCTTCTAATTTTGCTTTTACAGGATCCACCTTAGAAATGCGTATTGCTAATCTTAAACGTAACGAATTAGCTGCTTTAACCCATTGTCTATAATTACCGCCATAAGATAAATCAAATGCCGTAAAACGCTCACTGTCTATATCAGCCATTAAATTCTCTACTGCGATATCTAAATCTGTAAAGAATGCATCATAAGCTTCTTGTTGTGAATCGTATTCTCCTACATTTTCTAAATCACCAAAACTTGTATAAATTATTGGTCCAAAAACATCAGAGACTCGGTGCATAGCTTCCACTTTTAAAATTAAAGCCGTGGCATATAGTGTGGGAAAGTCATTTTCAGTTAAATCACTTATAGTTTTAACGTTATTCATAACGTTATTGTAAGGTACAGACCATATAAAATCGTTCCAACCACTTACTAGGTTATATGTAGTGTTGTTTGCACCTGCTACAAACGGACGTGGATTAGTCATGTAGCCAGAATATACATCTGCATTTAGGTTTTGCTGTAATTGATAGGACCAAGCGGGTGTATATTGGTATATGCTTTCAAAAATAGGTTTATACTTAGAACCTACCTGTTGAAAGTCTACTTCTAATTGTTCTTGAGTAATGTCTCTAGGGTTGTCATTGATATCTTCTAAATCGCTACAAGAATTACCAACTATACCTAAGACAAAGAAACATGCTAATAGTTTGCTTATATTTTTCATTAGTTATTTTTTAGAATGTTAAATTAATATTCAGCCCCAAACTCCTTGTAGAAGGAAGTCCTAAGACATCTACTCCTTGTAGTGCATTACCAGTACTCAATGATATGTTAGGGTCGTGCGGTGCATCCTTGTAGAAGAAAAATAAATTGTTTCCGACTAATGATGCCTTTATACTTGAGAAGAACGAGTCATCTGATAAATTAAAATTATACCCTAGAGCAAATTCTGCCAATCTAACATTTGTAGCACTATAGACATACTCACCTGTAAATCCATTACGACCACCGACTGCACTATAATATTCTTGCGCTGTCAATGTGGAAGGAACACCATCAGGGCTCACAATATTTACAGTTCCATTGTTAGTCTCTCTAGCAGAGTTATTACTTAAACCTTCAACAATAGCCTCTGTCATACTTACAGTCTCTCCACCAAATTTTCCATCAATTAAAAAATCTAATGTAAAGTTCTTATAAGTAAAAGAATTGTTCCAGCCTAATGTAAAATCTGGATTGGCATTACCCACTTTTTCAAGAGCTGGTACTCTATCATCATTATCTTGTTGTTGAATTGCAATCCCATCAGTTGTATCAACAATTGGTAATCCATTTTCATCTCTCGCAACCACCTGAGCATAAATATCACCAAACGCACCTCCTTCAACTAAGAAGGATCCAAAAGTGTTTACACCAGGATCGCTAATTGGAAAATTAGCTAGTGTTTCAACGCCTTCTATGCTAGAGTCAATAAGTTTTAAAATTTCATTTTTATTACTAGCAAAATTTACTGTAGTTCTCCATTTAAAATTATCATTTTCTATTGGATTAGCAAAAACCGTTGCTTCAAAACCTTTATTTAATATATCACCAGAATTTATATTTGCCTGTCCAGATGTACCAGCACCTGCCGCAACATTAACTGTGAAATATTGGTTAATTGTACTGGTTCTGTAATAACCCAATTCAAAGCCATATTTACCGTTATTAAAGCGCCATTCTGTTCCAATCTCAAAGGAGCGCTGACGTTCTGGTTCAGGTAAGGTTCCAGGAAAAGGATTAATAGGCTCAGTAGGACTAATGCCACCACCACCAAAAATGATAGATCTGTTTCTTGCAATTAGGTCAGGCCCGAATCCATTTCCTACTTCGGCATAAGAAGTTCTTATTTTGGCAAATGATACGCCATCGCCTAAGTCAAATAATTCACTTAAGATACCAGTAACTCCAAATGAGGGATAAAAGAACGAGTTGTTTTCTTTTGGTAAAGTCGAAGACCAATCGTTTCTAGCTGTGACATCAAAATAAACTTGATCCTTATATCCTATGGTTGCACTAGAAAAAAGTGAATATACTTGGGTTCTATATGAATTTTGAACGAAGGTTACTTGTGGGTTACCTTCAAAATTTTGAAATGAGAATACATTGGCAAATTGTAAACCTCCATTAGTACCAGAATCAGCAGTAAACAATTCTGTTCTGTTTCTTGTTGTACTCGCTCCAACAATGGCGCTTAAAGTAAAATCATCATTAATCTGAGGGGTTAATGTAGCTATTACATCACCAAAAACTTGAGTAAAGTCTTGATTCGTATTAATGTATCTTCCGTTTTCTGGAGCTAAAGTTGCTTCAGTAGTAGCATAAATTTTCTTTTCAAAGTCTAAGATAGATTTGTCATAAGTCCCTCTTGCCTGAAGCGATAACCAGTCGTTAAATTGGTATTTTAAGTTTAATGAAGTTACCAACTTCTTGTTGTTATCTTCACTTGCATTTCTATTCAATATCCAATATGGATTTTGCTCTATATCAGAAGTGGCTCTAAACCAACGTTGTGCTTGAATATTTCTTGCAGAATCATATGCTTCAAAGTCTCTATAATCAGATAAGCTTTCTGTATCAGATTGGAAACCATAGACTCCTACTAAAGGATTAAAATATAATCCAGATACTGGTCTGTTTTTTATTTTCTGAGTAGAAGCTAAAATATTTGCACTTATTGATAGCTTATCATTAAATAATTGAGCAGTTTCTCTCACATTAAATGTGTGTTGTGTCAATGTATTTGTTGGCAATATGCCTGTAACATTTGTATTACCATATGAAAAATACGTTTGAGCGGTCTCATTTCCACCAGAAATTGTCAATGAATTAATGTTGGTTAATCCACTATCATAAAAATCATCAATATTAGCTTCAGTTTCTCCGTTAAAATCCATGAAATACGCAGCTGTGTCAACAGTTAAATTTGTTGAGAAGTCCACTTTAAAACCTCCAGATCTACCACGCTTTGTTGTAATTAAAATCACACCATTAAGACCTGCACTACCGTACAATGCGGAAGCCGAAGCTCCTTTTAAAACAGTTAATGATTCAATATCATCTGGATTTAATAATGATAAAGCATCACCTCCATCTCTATTACCTCCATTTATATCACCAAAAGTATCAGAGGGCTGGCCACCTGATGGGTTTAATAATGGAATACCATCAATTACATATAAGGGTTGGTTGTTGCCAAGTGAAGAGTTACCTCTTAATACTACCTTAACTGAACCACCAGCTCCAGAAGCACTTCTAGTAATTGACAAACCAGAAACTTTACCTGAAAGGCTATTAACAGGATTCGTTTGCTTAATTCTACTTAGCTCTTCTGCGTCTACATCTTGTGCGGCATAGGTTAAAGATTTTCTTGATTTTTTAATACCAAGAGCTGTTACAATAACAGCATCTAATTGCTGAGAGTCTTCTTCTAATTGAACATTAATAACATTTGAATCTTGAACAGTTATTTCTAGTGTTTTCATTCCTAAGTAAGAAAATGATAGCACATCACCAACATTTACTGTTAGGGAATAATTACCACCTGAATCTGTTAGTGTGCCATTCGCAGTCCCTTTCACCAATACATTTACGCCAGGTATTGGAGAACCATCTAATTGAGAGGTAACAATACCTGATATTTCCTTTTCTTGAGCAAAAGAAAATTGTACTGCTAACAATAAAAAAGAAAACAAGAAGAGTGTTCTTAAATTTTGTTTCATAATATTAGTTGTTTAGTCTTTTAATTTGCTCCAAAGTATCTATTAGTAAAATAATCCAGAAAAAAAATATATAAACAACAGGAGTTTACAACCAAACAACGTAAAACTATCGATTAACGATTTTTAACAATTAAACAATTGTCAATTTAATTGTAGTTTAATTAATATATTCATAAAATTGTCCTTTATTAACTAATAAATCACTAAACAATAGCGACTTCTATATTTAAAAGTAAAATAGGCACAACTATCCCAATCAGATACCATATTATTTTTTGGGGAAGTTGGTTTGTACTTAACGTAATACGTTGGGGAAGTTATTACGAAGATTACTGGTATTCTTTTAAATCTAATATCGTTACGGTATCTACGAGCATTATATTAATCTATGTTAATATTTACTTTTTGTATCCGAAATATATTTTAAATAAAAAATATATTAAGTACATCATTTACTTTCTTATTTCTATTGGAATTTTTTATGTTGTTAGAACGGAGCTTATTTATTTATTTATAAACGAAAATGTCTGGCCAGAGTCTGATAAACCGCAAAAAGCATACTCCTTTAATCATATTTTAGTCGTTTTTTTAATTGGGGTATATGATGTTGCGTTAGTTACTGCTATTAAACTTACGGCTGAATGGATACTAGAAAGGAAACGCTCAGAGCAATTAAGAGAGACTCAGTTAAGAACGGAGTTAAATTTCTTAAAGTCTCAAATACAACCACATTTCTTTTTCAATACCCTAAATAATTTATATGCATTAGCAATAAAAAAATCTGATGATGCTCCTAGAGT
Organism: Winogradskyella sp.; assembly: GCF_013213975.1. Taxonomy (GTDB): domain Bacteria; phylum Bacteroidota; class Bacteroidia; order Flavobacteriales; family Flavobacteriaceae; genus Winogradskyella. The sequence goes on along the minus strand of NZ_JABSST010000037.1, from coordinate 24,073 downwards.
AATTTTGAAGTTATCTGACATGATGCAATATGTTTTATATGATGTCAATAGTCCCAAAGTAAGCTTGTTACAGGAAATAAAGCATATAGATAACTATATCGACATTGAGAAAATGCGATTTAATGATCGCATTAATTCAGAAATGAATATTACCGGGGAAATTGAAGATATTCAAGTGCCTCCATTACTATTCCTTTCCTTTGTAGAAAACTGTTTTAAACATGGATTAAAAGAAAATGATCATATATTTATTAATATAAGCTTTAGGGTTATTGAGAACAAATATTTAGAGTTTATTCTTAAAAATAATTTTAATCCAAATGCCAATAAAGATGGTAAACAAGGAATAGGTTTAAACAATGCTAAACGAAGGTTAAATTTATTGTTTTTAAATAATTATAAAATGGAATCAAAAATAGAAGACAGCAATTATATTTTATTTTTAAAAATCCCTATCTGATGAAAATTAAATGTGTAATAATTGACGATGAGCAGCTAGCTATAGGAGTGATAGAAGATCATTTAAAAAACTTTGATCATGTAGAAGTTGTTGCCACTTTTAATAACCCTTTAAAAGCCTATCCTATTTTAGAACAGGAAAAGATAGATGTTATATTTTTAGATATAAATATGCCTCAGATAACAGGCTTTTCTTTTATAGAAAACCTTAGCAATAAGCCATTAATAGTTATCACCACGGCATATAGAGAGTATGCTGTAAAGAGTTTTGAACTAAATATATTAGATTATTTAGTTAAGCCTATTCCATTTAATAGGTTTTTAAAAACAATGAATAAAGTATATCAACAAGTGTATATTAATAATGTTGGGGGTGATTCCTCATTACAACAAGAACCTCATATATTTTTAAAAGTCAATAAGAAACTTGTTAAAGTAAACCTTAATGATATTCTTTATATAGAAAGCTTAAAAGATTATATAAAAGTTATTGCCACTATAGGGGATTATGTAGTGCACAAATCACTTACTGCTATTACTGAAGAATTACCCCAATCAAGTTTTATGCGAGTGCATCGATCTTATACGATTTCTATAAATAAAATTGTAGCCTTAGAAGGCAATACCATTGAAATATCAAATAAGAAAATCCCTATAGGTAGAAATTACCTAAAAAAAACAAAAGATCGAATTTTCAATATTGGAAAAAATGATTAAGTAACCCAAACAGAAAAATGAAACAATCTACTAACCAACCCAAGAATTCAACTATAGTTCCAATTACGATTATAGCTGGCTTATTTTTTATTTTTGGTTTTGTAACATGGATTAATGGAGCTTTAATACCTTTTATGAAGACTATTAATGAACTAACAGATGCACAATCTTATCTTGTTGCATCAGCTTCATATATTTCATTTGTTGCAATGGCATTACCAGCCTCTTATATTATAAATAAAATAGGTTTTAGAAAAGGGATGTCATTAGGTTTAATAATTATGGCTATAGGAGCTCTTATATTCATACCAGCAGCTAATGCTAGAACCTATTGGGTATTTTTAGTTGGTATATTTATTCAAGGAGCAGGAATGACATTGCTACAAACCGCATCTAATCCATACATTACTATATTGGGGCCTATTGAAAGTGCCGCAAAGAGAATTGCCATCATGGGAATTGCTAACAAAATAGCTGGAGGTCTTGGTTCGGTTATTTTTGGAGCAATTTTATTGTCTGGCATTGATAGTATGAAAGAAAAGCTAAGTGTTGTTGGTGTTGCTGAAAAGGCGAATATATTAAATACCTTGGCAGATAGTGTTGTGACACCATATATTGTTATGGCTATAGTTCTATTTTTATTGGGCATACTCATAAGAAAAGCTCCTTTACCTCATGTAGAAGCAGCGCCTATAGAAGAATCAGTTGGTGGAGGAAAATCTAAAACTAGTATATTTCAATTCCCTCATTTATGGTTAGGTGTTTTGGCTCTATTTGTTTATGTAGGAGTTGAAGTTATAGCTGGAGATACTATAATTTCGTATGGAATTTCTTTAGATATTCCTGTAGAACAAGCTAAATTTTTCACATTATTTACATTAATGGCTATGGTAGGAACATATGCCCTTGGTGTGTTTTTAATTCCAAAATACATGAGTCAAGCATTAGCATTAAAAGCCAGTGCGTTGTTAGGGATTATTTTTTCCTTTTGTATTCTTTTTACCAACGGTTTTACATCTGTACTTTTTGTAGCTGCATTGGGTATAGCTAATGCTTTGGTTTGGCCAGCAATTTGGCCATTAGCTTTAACTGGTCTTGGCAAATTTACAAAGACCGCTTCAGCGTTACTAATTATGGCAATTTCAGGTGGTGCTATACTACCACCACTTTACGGAGTATTAGTTGATAACAGGAAGGAACAACTCATTGCAATTGGTGTTCAAGAAGTATCAGCAATGGCTGAAGCAGCATCCCATGGATATTGGATTTTATTACCATGTTACACCATTATTCTATTCTATGCTTTTTACGGCCATAAGGTAGGACTTAAGAAAAGTTAAATGCTTATTGTATTTGTGAATGCTAAAATAAAATCAGTAGACCTTTTAAGAAGTTTTACCATTTTAGAGATAATATTGGTAAATACAAAAGGAATTTAACTTCAAAAAGAGATTTCAGAAATGAAAAGATTTTCGAAACATCTGATGGATCCAAATCTGTAAGCCTTGGTATAACTCTTTTATATTTCTTCATCAACTAAAACTTCTGTGGGGCTACTTTAAAAATATACAGAATCAAATGTAATAAAATCATCAATTACCGAAAACGGAAACCTTTGAAAGCTTATTAGACAAAGTGACACTAAATATTGTAATGCAAAACCATTAATACAGTATTATCTCACAGCTTCATAAAATTTATAATTCTAATAAAAAGCTAATCTCTTGGATGTCAATAATAATAAGGCTATCGAAAAAAGTTTTAGCGTATACTTTAGCTAAATAAAAAAGCGTTGGGCAATCTAATGGTTGCCAACGCTTTACAATTAATTCGTTGTGGTCCCACCTGGGCTCGAACCAGGGACTTTCTGATTATGAGTCAGATACTCTAACCAACTGAGTTATAGGACCTATTGGTTTTTGTTAATGTCTTCATTTTAGAAGAGTGTGCAATATTACTATATATTTTAAAACTCTACAAGAATTTTAATCTCTAATGTCTTGGCATAATTCGATCAATACGCCATTTGTTGATTTGGGGTGTAAAAAGGCAATAAGCTTATTATCAGCTCCTCTTTTAGCAACCTCATGTATCATTGTAAATCCTTCGCCTTGGAGACGCGAAATTTCTTCTTTAATGTTTTCGACCGCAAAAGCTATATGGTGAATACCCTCCCCCTTTTTCTCTATAAATTTTGCGATAGGACTATCTTCTGTGGTGGCTTGTAATAACTCTATCTTGTTTGGTCCACATTTAAAGAAGGATGTTTTTACACCTTCACTCTCAACATCTTCAATTTTATAATGGGATTCACCAAACAGAGCTTTAAAAAGGTCGTTAGACTTATTAAGATTCTTTACTGCAATACCTATGTGTTCTATCTTTTTCATTCTTAAGATTAAAATAATTATCCAAATAACGGAATTATACAAATAGTAAAGTATGATTTTTGTTATTTAAAATACCATAATCTTTAAATATGCTCTACTTTTGTCTTATGGAAAGTAATAGACAAAAGAAAATAGCGGGTATTATTCAACAAGATGTAGCAGATGTTTTACAAAGAGCTGCCTCAGAAGGTGGCCTAAGAGGTGTTATTATTTCAGTATCTAAAGTTTCCGTAACCGTAGATTTGTCTATTGCTAAAGTTTACCTAAGCATCTTCCCTAATGATAAGGCAAATGAATTATTAGAAGGTATTAAGTCAAATACCCCCTTAATAAGACATGAACTATCGCAGCGCACACGTCATCAATTAAGACGCATGCCTCACTTAGATTTCTTTATTGATGATTCTTTAGAATATATAGATGGTATTGAGCGTTCTTTAAAGGGCAAGGATAATCCTTTAGACAATCCGGATCTATTGAGTAAGCGCAAAAAATCTTAGGTGAATTTTTCATTATATATAGCAAAACGCTATTTGCTTTCTAAAAGCAGTAATAATGCTATTAATATAATGACAAGAATTGCTTCCGTTGGTGTTATCGTCGCTGCAGCCGCATTATTTATAGTACTTTCTGTTTTTGCTGGATTAAAAAATTACAGTCTTCAATTCTCGTCTTTCGTAGATCCAGATCTAACGCTTCTACCCATGAAGGGAAAATCCATGCTCTTTACAGATGATGAAAAACTTAAATTAAATAAAATTAAAGGTATTGCATTCTTTTCTGAAGTTATAGAAGAACGTGTTATTATTAAATCAGAAAATAAAAATCTATTAGCAACGTTAAAGGGGGTTGATTCAAGCTTTTTAGATGTAACTAATGTTGACTTAATGGTGACATCTGGATCTTGGATTTCGCCAGAATCTAATGATGTTGTTTCAGGTTGGGGAATTTCGAATAATCTTTCTTTTGGAATTCTGGATTACAGAAAAGCTCTAGCGCTTTATGTGCCAAAACCAGGGGTTGGGCAGGCGAGTGCAATTAAGAGTTTGTATAATTCCACTTATGTAAACAACGTGGGCTTATTTGATATTAATGAAGAGCTAAATTCTGAATTTGTTTTTTCTGATATCGGTCTAGCTAGACGATTATTAAACTACAACGAAAATCAAATTAGCGCTATAGAATTAAAGCTAAATCCTAGTGCAAATGAAGATGATATTCGGGGAGAGATTAATTCGGTCTTTAACAACAAAGTAATCATAAAAAACAGAGGACAATTAAATGATGCGTTGTTTAAAATGTTAAATACAGAAAACCTTGCTGTCTACCTTATTTTTACATTGGTTATCATTATTGCTTTATTTAATGTAGTCGGGGCAATTATAATGATGATTTTAGATAAGAAAAAATCACTCAATACGTTATATAATCTTGGAGCAGAACCAAAAAATATTAAGTCCATTTTCTTTTTTCAAGGAAGCCTATTAACAACAATCAGCGGTATAATTGGTGTTGGTCTTGGTCTTATCGTAGTTTTTTTGCAGCAACAATTTAGTTTAATAATGTTAACTCCAGACTTACCGTACCCTGTACGCTTAAATATTATTAACGTAATTATCGTTTTAGTGACAATAATTGTTTTGGGAGTGGTTGCATCTAGGCTTGCTTCGCAACGCATAACAAAAAGCTTGATACAATCTTAAACAAACTGATAATCTGCAAACTTTTCCAAGACCTCGTTAAAGGTTTCAAAAACATCTTTAGAATCATCACTAGTGACCATTTTCATCCGATATTCTTTAAAGTTTGGAATTCCCTTAAAATAATTCGTGTAATGCCGTCTCGTTTCAAAAACGCCTAACTTTTCCCCTTTCCAATCTATAGACATCTGTAAGTGCCGCCTTGCCGCTTCAACACGCTCGGGCATAGATATAGGCGGTAAGTGCTCACCTGTTTTAAAGAAATGTTTTACTTGCTTAAAAAACCAAGGGTTTCCAATCGTTGCTCTTCCAATCATAGCGCCATCTAAACCATAATCGTCACGCATTTCTACGGCACGTTCTGGAGTATTAACATCGCCATTACCAAATACAGGAATTTGCATTCTAGGATTATTCTTAACCGCGGCAATAGGCTTCCAATCTGCATTGCCTTTATACATTTGGGCTCTCGTTCTGCCGTGAATAGCAATAGATTTTATACCAACATCTTGAAGTCGTTCTGCCACCTCAACAATCTTAATAGAATCATGGTCCCATCCTAAGCGTGTCTTTACAGTAACTGGTAGATTGGTGCGTTTTACCATTTCGGCAGTAAGCTTTTCCATAAGACACACATCTTTTAAAATACCAGCACCTGCGCCCTTAGACACTACCTTTTTTACAGGACAACCAAAATTGATATCAATAATATCTGGCTTAGATTTTTCAACAATATCAATGGTCTGAAGCATACTTTCCATATTGGCACCAAAAATCTGAATCCCAACTGGACGCTCTTTTTCGTAAATATCAAGCTTCATGACACTTTTAGCAGCATTACGGATTAGCCCCTCGCTAGAGACAAATTCTGTATAGACTACATCTGCCCCTTGCTCTTTACATAACGCTCTAAATGGTGGATCACTTACATCCTCCATCGGCGCCAAAAGCAACGGAAATTCACCTAATTCTATATCTCCAATTTTAACCAAGTCGACAAAATTTGAAGCAAAATTACAGATTTTTAATGTATTTACTATTTAAAACCCAGAGCCCGTAAAAACCTAAGATACCTTCGCCGATGGTTCCATATAGATAAGCGTTAGAAGGGTTGCCATCAAATACAATGCTCATAATTCTTCCTCCAGCAAGGCCAAACATAAAAATACAATTGCTTAGTAAGGCAGTGCTTAAATAGCTGTTTTTAAATAGTGCTATTAACCATAATGCCGAGAACCCTAAATACAAGCCAGAAATGGCTTTATAAAAGTTATATTCATCAATGGAATTAGGTTGGAGTTTTAAAAAATCCCCTAAATCGAATCCATAAATCAATGAAATAGGCACAACAATAATCACCGAAATAAATAAATGAATTTTAATGATAATTGAAGTGGAAGAAAGTTTCATACTTATTCTCTAGACCAGCTTGATGTAGAAGAAATAACACTTGTTGTTGTTGATCCTGTAGCTACATCAGTCTCTGTAGTCGTTTCATCTTGAAAAAATGTTAACATTTGACCGTCTTCTGAAATTTGAAAGTTTAGGGTTTGCTCCCCTTGCAATTGAGAAAAATCGATATCTTCAAATGAAAATTCGAAGAAAGAACCATCAATAGTCATCTCATTACCGTTAGTAGAATAAGCCCCTGAACCCATTACATTGTCAATGGTATAAGACTCGCCCGGGAATTCCATTCCATTTGCAACAATATCTGCAGTATAACTATAACCTCCTTCTGTGCTAAAATTACTTTGAGTAAAGCTCAATACGTAGGCAACATCTGTACTTAAAATATACACTTCGGAAGAAAGTTCTTGTCCTTGAAAACTTATTGAGCTACTAACTGACGCTTCTAATTCTAATAAATTCCAACTACCCATCAAATCATTATTGTTAGTATTTGAACTGGTGTCTATATTGTCATCTAGCGACTCGTTTTCACATGTAAAAGCAGTAAGTAGGCTAAATAAGCACATAAGTGCTAGTGATTTTTTCATGTTATAGATTGATTTGATTAGGGTCTAAATGTACAATTAAAATTTACTTCTCAATAATCATGTAGACTATTGACTTAAAAATCTATTTCAGTTTTAATGATAGCTTCTCCTCGGATGACAGTTCTTACCAATTTATCCCTTTTATCATAAAGTTTATGGCATCAGTATCTACATTCGAATTCTTAAAAATTCGACCCTCACAAACCCATTTCTTCTCTAGATAAAGATAAAAAAAGTCGATTATTGTTGTCTATAAACACACCACATTTCAACCCATAATGCTGCTTTCTGCATTTGTTGTAAAATCAACTTCTTTGTGTGGGTCTGTTCTAAACTTAAGCCTAAACTCTTGAACAAGACAAATGTCCTGAAACTCCTTTGCGTATAAACGGCAAATACCTCTAGTCAATACGTAATCGCTATGATGTTTTTTAGCTAATCTAGAGTACTGTTGTTAAGCAATTAACTAATGAAGTGGGCTGTGATACCAAAACTACAGTATGACCAAAAGGATATAAAATTATTTCTGTTTTAATACAAATTACTGATTTACAAATACATATAAACATTAATAAGAGTAATGTAAAACAAATTACCAACGAACTTAGTTATAATGATGGCGCCTTCTTTTTGAGTGTAATTCTTCTCCTTCAGAAATCCAGCAGGACATAAAAGAATACAGAGAGCATTTGGCAGAAGGGTCAATGGAACTAACAGAAATATAACTATACAACTGAAACACTGATGAATTTGAACTAAAGTAGTTTACGGAACTTGGTAATCCCAATTGGAAGCCACTCTTTCACCCTACTAATAAGGAGAATATGCTTTCATCAAACTTTAGAACAAGCAGTGGTTTTAAATTTAATCTATATTTGGTTGATTTTAATAGAACGTATTTGACCCTCTCATCTAATCGCAATAATGGTGGTGGTGATTCCAACTTGTTTATTACTGAATGGCGCGACTAGCGTTATTCTGAGATTGAATAATTAAGATACCAACTTATTTATTGCTGAATGGCAGGATTAGTTTAAATCTTCTAGACGCTCTCTTCCTTCCTCGCTTGTTGCGCGTTCATTGGTGTTTAACTTGGTATTTCCAAAATTATACCGGAAACCCAATCTAACAAATCTGTTGTCGACATCAACAAAACCTCTACTTGATTGATTTAAATAGTTAATCGAAGAATCAAAATCCTGGAAATTAAATATATCATCTACAGAAAGTGATATCATTCCCTTTTTATTAAAAATGGATTTAGAAATGCTTAATTCAGAGGCTAACCTATCTTCAATAGTTTGAAACTGTTGAAGGTTCTTTCCGGCCCAAATCATAGTGAAATTAATATTAAGACTTTTATCCTCTAAAAGCGACAGCGAGTTTTGAAGAAAACTATAATTAGACCATTGATCCTGTTTTACGAATCCCTCACCAAAATTGGATTCTTCTTCAATATTGTAAAATGAGGTCACAAAATATAAGAACCAATCATTTGTAGGAGAATAGGTAAATTCAAAATCAAAACCATATTCCACTTTCTTATCTAAATTAATTGGGGTGTAAGCAATGATATTAGTCTGGTTATTCTGCCTAGGGAGTTCAACAATGTCCCCATCAAAATTATCATAATATGCAGAAACAGTAAAGTGTTTTAAAAAATTAATTCCAACATCGAAATGATCCTTATAAATCGGTACCAAATCCGGATTTCCAAGAACCACAGTATTCTCATTTAAGAAAAATGTAAATGGGTTGAGGTCTGAATAACTAGGTCTTGTTATACTTCGCTTATAATTTGAATAAATACTTATATCATCCGCTATATTGTAAGATATGCTCGTATTAGGAAACCAATTAAGGTAGTTCTGAGTGTTAGATTCTGTTAAAGATAAAGACCTGCCCTCTATATTAGTTTGTTCTGTTCTTAAACCAATATTTAAATCCCATCTATTCCAAGACTTAGCGTAATTCACGTAAGCTGCAAAAACATTTTCATTATACTTAAAGGCATCACTGTTTTGTGTATTCGGAAACTCCTGGCCATTTATAATATCAACTCTAGAAATATCACTATCTGTTTTTACGTTAGAAACCTTTACGCCAGCGTCAAAACTTGAGCTTTCATCTATTGGAAGATTATAATCTGCTTTACCAGTAATAATTTGAGTGTCTTGATTGGCTAAAGTGTTAAACTCCGAATCATCTCCAATCTGTTCATCTTGAAAAACGCGTTGGTCGCGTTCATAATCATAAATGGTAAAGTGCCCATTAATAACTAAACTTGCATCATTTTGAAAGGTATGTCGGTATATGAGATCTGTACCAATATTTAACTTATTGTCTCTTGATAGATTATCTGCTGTAAAGTTTCTAATAAAGTCATTGTCATCGTCAAAAACGTTCGTAATATTTTTTATTTGATACTTAAAATAAGGCATATACAAGCCAGTACTCGTTAGGCTTATTGTATTATTATCATTTATATAATAATCAAAATTGAGGTTAAGGTTGTGTGTCTCGGACCATGTGTTTCTATTAGTTCTGGATTTCCAGATTTCATCTATTTCATAGATAGGCTCTTCATTAGGGTTGGGGTTTATGTTTTCCAAAAAATTAACCGTATCATCCTGATCTCTATTAATCTTTTGGTTAGTATAACTGTAGTTTACATTTAAATTGACTTTATTGTTCTTAAAATAATGACTCGTTCCTGCATTATACCTAGGAAACACTCCTTGTGTAAAATTAGTGGCAATATTTCCTCGATATCCTGTTACTAGGTTTTTACTCATAATTATATTGATAACCGAACCACTATCTGCATCATAACTTGCTGGCGGATTAGTTATAACCTCAACAGATTTAATACTATTAGCAGGAGCACTTTCTAATAATTGAATGAGCTCTTCTGAGGTTAATTGCACTTTACGATTATTAATGTAAATAGAAGCAGGAGCACTTTTAATATTTATTGAGCCCTCGCTTACTATTACTCCTGGTGTACTTTTTAAAACACCTAAAGTAGACCCTTCAATAAGAGCAGTATTCTCGACGTTAAATATTAAACGATCTGGTTTTCTGTCGATGGTAGGTTTTTCTGCAACAATAGTAACTTCGTCAAGATTCTCTGATGTTGCCTGAAGGACAATAGTTTTTAAATCTACTTCACCTCGTAATTTAACAATCTGAGAAAAATCTTCATAACCAATAAAACTAGCTGTTAATTTATAGGTAGAGGCCTTCAAACCGTCAACTCTAAAGCTTCCGTCTTGGTTGGTTGCTGTACCTTTAACAAAGGTAAAAAAAGAACTCTCGGGTTGGGCGCCCTCCTCAATAATAATATTAACTAACTCAATAGGTGCACCATTTGAATCCACAATTTTTCCAGAGATGGAATAGTCTTGTGCAAATAATGTTAGCGTTAGCGCAATAAAAATTGCACTTAAAAAAGATCGACAGTGAGCAATCATTAATTAGGTTTGAGTCGCAATATAAAGATAGTTTTTTACTTTATAATATGGTTTTTCCGCAGTTTGTGAAGGTTTAAAAATCTGTTTAGATACTATAAAACTTAAGAAATGAGTTATATTTGCACTCTTAAATGTTGCCCTTAGAAAAAGAGAAATGAAGAACATTCGCAATTTCTGCATTATTGCACATATTGATCACGGAAAAAGTACACTTGCCGATCGCTTATTAGATTTTACAGGATCAGTGACTGATAGAGAGAAACAAGATCAGCTTTTGGATAATATGGACTTAGAGCGTGAACGAGGTATCACCATAAAATCTCACGCTATTCAAATGGAGTATACCTATAAGGGCGAAGAGTATATTCTTAATCTTATTGATACTCCTGGTCATGTTGATTTTTCTTATGAAGTATCGCGTTCTATTGCAGCTTGTGAAGGAGCGCTCCTTATCGTAGATGCTGCACAGAGTATTCAAGCGCAAACAATATCCAATTTATATTTAGCTCTTGAAAATGATCTCGAGATTATTCCTGTGCTAAATAAAATTGATTTACCTAGTGCTAATCCTGAGGAGGTTACAGATGATATTGTTGATTTATTAGGCTGTGATCCCGAAGAAGTAATTCCTGCCAGTGGTAAGACAGGGCTTGGAGTAGAAGATATTTTATCTGCGATTATAGAACGTATTCCTGCGCCTGAAGGTAACCCAAGTGAACCATTACAGGCTTTAATTTTCGATTCTGTTTACAATCCTTTTAGAGGTGTTGAAACCTACTTTAGAGTTATTAATGGCTCAATAAGAAAAGGGCAGCAAATAAAATTTATTGCAACAAATAAAGATTATTTCGCCGATGAAGTTGGAACGTTAAAATTGAATCAGGTTAAAAAAAATGAAATAAAAGCTGGTGATGTAGGCTATTTAATTACTGGTATTAAAGACGCTCGTGAAGTAAAAGTCGGTGATACTATTACTGATGCTAAAACTCCTACAACTAATGCTATTGAAGGCTTTGAGGATGTAAAACCTATGGTATTTGCAGGTATTTATCCCGTTGATACTGAAGATTATGAAGAACTCAGAGCGTCAATGGAAAAACTGCAGCTTAACGATGCGTCTTTGGTTTTTGCTCCCGAGAGCTCAGCAGCCTTAGGGTTTGGTTTTCGTTGTGGTTTCTTAGGAATGTTACATTTGGAGATAATTCAGGAGCGTTTAGAGCGTGAGTTTGATATGACGGTTATCACTACCGTACCAAACGTAAGTTACCATGCGTTTACCAATAAAAACCCTGATGATATTGTCATTGTTAACAATCCATCTGATATGCCTGAGCCTTCTACACTTAATCGTGTTGAAGAACCATATATTAAAGCAACAATAATTACAAAGTCAGATTTTGTTGGCCCTGTAATGAGCCTATGTATTGAGAAACGCGGTCAAATTACCAACCAAACCTACCTTACAACTGAGCGTGTTGAGCTTAGTTTTGATATGCCTTTGGCAGAGATTGTGTTTGACTTTTATGACCGCCTAAAAACCGTTTCTAAAGGTTATGCTTCTTTTGATTATGCGCCAATAGGAATGCGTGCTTCTAAATTGGTACGTGTAGATATCTTATTAAATGCTCAGACCGTTGATGCCCTTTCTGCTTTGGTACACGCTGATAATGCTTATACCATTGGTAAAAAAATGACTGAAAAACTGAAAGAGCTTATACCAAGACAACAATTTGATATTCCTGTACAGGCCGCAATTGGAGCAAAAATTATTGCCAGAGAGACCATTAAAGCACTTAGAAAGGATGTAACAGCCAAATGTTATGGTGGTGATATATCACGTAAACGAAAACTTCTCGAAAAGCAGAAAAAAGGTAAAAAACGTATGCGCCAAGTTGGAAATGTAGAAATTCCACAGCAAGCGTTTATGGCGGTACTAAAGCTAAACGATTAAGTTGTTCTTTTCCCTAGATAAACTAATTTACTTTTAGCATCTATTTCCTTTTCCAAATCCTCATCTAAAGATGGAATTACATGGATATAATCTTTGCTTGTTTTTAAGAACAATGGGATTTGATCTTTATCTGTTTTAATAGTATCTAAAGCGTTTTGATAAGAGGCTAAATCTTTAACAGGAAGCTCGTGTATTGTTGGATAGTTTTCTGTCACCTGAATAAGATTATTAAAGTCGTCAGATAAGGTAAAAACACCATCTTCAGGAGAAATAGATCCATTCTCTAATTCTGTCTTGGAGGCTAGTCTAAAAGAGCCGTGCTCTCCAAATTGAGCTCCAAATTTCTCAACCGCATATTTATTAATATCGGCATTACCTGTAAGCGCTAGTAAATACCCTATATCATTAAACTCTACGTTATCCTTTAATGTGTCAGAGTATATGTTTTCTGTATGGGCCTCTATCCCTAATTTCTCAGCTTCATTAACATTGTTTTGATTGCTATCCACAAGTACTACATGCCTCCCATTATCAATCAAATATTGAGCAATAAGTCGAGATACTTTAGAAGCTCCTATGATTAATATGCCTTCTGATTTGGTTAGGAAAACGCCAGAAGCTTTAGCAAATAATCGTGCTGTCGTTGCATTTAATAATACTGTCCCTAGTACAATCATAAACACCAAAGGCGTGATGTACTCTGCTCCAACTACGTGTTCGGCGCTTAACTTACTACCAAAGAGTGAAGCAATACCTGCAGCTACAATACCACGAGGACCTACCCAACTAATAAATATCTTTTCATTAGTCTTAAGTTTTGATCCGTGTGCACTAACAAAAACAGCCAAAGGTCTAATCACAAATACTACTGTTAAAAATAGAGCTAAAGTTTCCCATCGATAAAGCAGCATTAAATCATCATAATTAATATTAGCAGAAAGTAAAATGAAAAGTATTGAGATAAGTAATACGCTTAAAGACTCTTTAAAATATAATAGCTCCTTAATGTTGTCTAGTTTGCTATTTCCAATAACCATACCCATAACGACCACAGCCAATAAACCAGATTCATGAGCAAATATTTCAGATTCAATAAATACTAAAAGAACTACAGATAGGGATACTACATTAAGTAAATAGTGCGGGATAAATTTTTTATTAATTGCGAATACCAGTGCGTGGGCAAAAGTGAAACCGAATGTTGTACCAAATAACACGATTTTTCCAAACTCGATTAACGCGGTTTTTGTAAATCCAACTTCACCACCAACGAAAATAAACTCAAACACCAATACCGCAACTAAAGCACCTATGGGATCAATTAAAATACCTTCCCACTTTAAAACTGTTGAAACATCGCGTTTTAAGGGAATATTCCTCAATATTGGGGTAATCACCGTTGGCCCTGTTACAATGATTAAACCGGAAAACAAAAAACATAAATCCCAACTTAAGTCAAATAAATAATGCGCTAAAACTGCTGCACCAAAAAAGGTAACTGCCGCACCAACTGTTATTAGTTTGGTAATTACAGGGCCTACCGTTCTAATTTCGCTCCGTTTTAAAGTGAGCCCGCCTTCAAATAAAATGATACTAATAGCTAGAGACACAAAATAAAATAAGCCTTCACCTGGAAACAACCCTTTTTTACCATTCCAAATTGGCTCAATCCATTTAGAGCCGTCATCATTTATAAATTCTGCAGCGATTGGTCCCACCAATAGACCAATTAAAATTAAAGGTAAAATTGCTGGGATTTTAAATTTCCAAGCAACCCATTGGGCTAAAATACCTAGAATGATTATACCGGCCAGTTCTACCATGATTGTGTTTTTTAATTCCTTTCGAAAATAGCTTTTTTTTTACAACCCTTAAAATCCTAATAAAACGTAAAGGTTATTACAAATTACAGCGTATTTTGGTAAATTGCGTATCTATGCATTTATATCCTATTAACGCAGGAAATTTTAAACTTGATGGCGGAGCCATGTTTGGAGTTGTTCCTAAATCTTTATGGCAAAAGACCAATCCAGCAGATCAAAACAACATGATTGATATTGCGGCACGTTGTTTGTTAATTGAAGATGGTAATCGATTAATATTGGTAGACACCGGAATGGGGAATAAACAAAGTGATAAATTTTATGGTTATTATTTTCTGTGGGGAAATGATACGCTTGATTCGTCTCTAAAGAAATATGGCTTTCATAGAGATGATATCACTGATGTGTTTATGACACATTTGCATTTTGATCATTGTGGAGGTAGTATTCAGTGGAATGCGGATAGAACGGGTTATGAGCCCGCTTTTAAGAATGCACATTTTTGGAGTAACAAAGATCACTGGAAATGGGCTACAGAACCAAATAGAAGAGAAAAAGCATCATTTTTAAAAGAAAATATCCTTCCCATAAAAGACAGCGGGTGTTTAAAATTCACCGCATTACCTACAGATAATATCTTAAAGAACTCAGAACTTGGTTTTGATATATTCTATGCTAATGGCCACACAGACAAACAGATGATTCCTATGATTAAATACAAGGGGAAAACCATATGTTTTATGGCAGATTTATTGCCAACAGCTGGTCATCTACCCCTACCATTTGTTATGGGTTATGACACTAGGCCGCTATTAACTTTAGACGAAAAAGAATTATTTCTAAACATGGCAGCAGATCTTAGTTATTTCCTGTTCTTAGAACACGATGCTCATAATGAAATTATCACAGTTAAACATACAGAAAAGGGTGTGAGACTCAATGAAGTATACACCTGTAAACAAATATTCAATTAAAACTATAATTTATTAATATGACATTAAAAAACAAAGCAATCGGTTTTTACGCTTTATCCACCATACTTCTTTTTGGCTGTGGATCAACAGCTGGTGTTTTAACAACACCCATTGAAAATATTGACTCCTCTCCTTTAAAGGTCACAGAATTAACAGAGGTAGAGAAAAAAAATTGGGGTCATTTAGATTTAGAAAGGGACACAATTCCTGGTATGGCTGTTGATAGAGCATATGATGAAATTATCAAAGATAAAAAGGGGCAAAAAGTTATTGTCGCCGTTATTGATTCTGGGATAGATATTGATCATGAAGATTTAGACGATGTTATCTGGACTAACAAAAACGAAACCCCAAATAATGGGAAAGATGATGATAATAATGGCTATGTTGATGATATTCATGGTTGGAATTTCCTAGGTGACGCCTATAATGAGCAACTTGAGTATGTAAGAATTCTAGCAAAGAAAGATACTTTAAACCCAAGATATGCTGAGGCTAAAAAATTACATGAAGATGAATATCAGACTTGGAGTGCACGCAAAACGCAATATGATCAAATAGCGCAAGCAGTCAATAATGCCCATGAACTATTGAGTAAACACCTTAAAAAAGAAGATTATACAATGGAAGACATTAATAATATTTCTTCTGAAGCACAAGATATTCAACAAGCTATACAAATCTCTAAAAATATTAAGTCCAACGGTTTGTCTATGCAAAAAGCTAAAAAAGAACTAAAAAATATTCAAGAACAAGTCAATGAGCGCCTCAATTATAATCTCAATATAGATTATAAGGGACGAACAACCAATGATGATATCAATGATTTATCTGATATTGGATATGGTAATGGTAATGTAAAGCATGTTAAAAAGTCTGAGTCTCACGGTACACATGTTGCAGGAATTATTGCTGCTGAACGTAATAATGGTAAAGGTGCAAATGGCATTGCTAATAATGCAGAAATAATGGCGCTTAGGGTTGTACCAAATGGTGATGAATACGATAAAGATGTGGCATTAGCTATACGTTATGCTGTTGATAACGGAGCCAAGGTTATTAATGGTAGTTTCGGAAAATCATTTTCACCTGATTCTCAGTGGGTAAGAGATGCTATTAAATATGCTTCAGACAATGATGTTGTTTTTGTACATGCTGCTGGAAATGATAGTAACAATGTTGATGTTGAACCTAATTTTCCGGATGACAATGTAAATTTTGTAGAGATTTCTAACTCTTACATTAGAGTTGGGTCACTGACTCAGAAATATGGTTCTAAAATGGTTTCTGGCTTCTCAAATTATGGAAAAAAGAATGTTGATATTTTTGCCCCAGGATCTGAAATTTATTCTACTCTACCTGAGAATGAATATGATTTCAAAGGAGGAACTTCTATGGCAGCCCCTGGTATTGCTGGTATTGCTGCGCTTTTACGCTCACAATATCCTAATCTTTCCGCGGCACAAGTAAAGCAAGTTATAATTGATTCTGGCCTTCCATTAACCACTAAAGTTGTTGTTGGTGGAGACGCCTCAAACGTTAAACCGTTCGCTGATTTATCTAAATCTGGTAAAATTGCAAATGCATACAATGCCTTAATTATGGCATCAAAAATTAAATAAATAGTCTGTAAAACCTTTACATAATGAAAAACCTTCTATTTAGCATCATTTACGTTGCAATGTTTGTGTCTTGTAATGCTACAGAGAAACCTGTTGCTGATAAAAATGAAAAAATCCAAACTTTAAATGGATATTGGCAACAACATGTTAATTATCAAATGGAAATTGATATGGATGTGGATAATTTCCAATATCAAGGAAAGCAAAAACTTATTTACACTAATAATTCCCCTGATGTTTTGAATCGTGTATACTACCACCTATATTTCAATGCCTTTCAACCAGGAAGTGAAATGGATGTGCGTTCTCGAACGATTCAAGATCCAGACTCTAGAGTGGGAGACCGTATTAGCAAACTTAAGCCTAACGAAATTGGTTATATAAAGGTTAATTCACTAAAGCAAAATGGTAAACCTATTGAACATGAAACAGTTGGAACAGTTTTAGAAGTGCAATTAGAAAAACCTATTCAACCTGGTGAAAAAGTGACATTTGAAATGGACTTTGATGCTCAAGTTCCTATTCAAATTCGCCGTTCTGGAAGAAATAATAAAGAAGGTGTGGCGCTTTCTATGACGCAGTGGTATCCAAAATTAGCAGAATATGATGATGAAGGTTGGCATGCGGACCCATATATCGCTAGAGAGTTTCATGGTGTTTGGGGAGATTTTGATGTTAAACTCACTATAGATAAGGACTATGTTGTTGGAGGAACTGGCTATCTGCAAGGTAAGCCAAAAGTTAAGTCTGGTAAAAAGACATTACACTATAAAGCGCCAAATGTTCATGATTTTACGTGGGCTGCAGACCCAGATTTTATTCATGATACATTAAACATGCCAAATGGACCAACTCTGAATTTTTATTACAAAAATGATCTAGATCCAGAATATCTTGAAAATTGGAAAAAATTACAATTAGACACAGCAAAGCTGATGGCGTTTTTTAGTCAAAATGTTGGACAATATCCTTACCAACAATATTCAGTTATACAAGGTGGTGATGGTGGAATGGAATATGCTATGTGTACGCTTATAACCGGAAAAAGAAAATACGGTAGCTTACTCGGTGTTACTGCTCACGAAATGGCGCATACGTGGTTTCAGTTTTTGTTGGCAACTAATGAGTCTAAACATGAGTGGATGGACGAAGGATTTACTAGCTATATTTCAAACTTAGCTGTTAGTGCTCTTTCTGAAACTAAAAGTGATAATCCACACTATGGCTCCTACAGAGGCTATTTAGCATTGGCCAATTCTCAATACGAACAACCACTAACAACCCACGCAGATCGTTACGCCTATAATCAATCATACAGTATTTCTGCTTATAGTAAAGGAGCTGTTTTTATTGCGCAATTAGGGTACATTATTGGTAAAGACAACCTTGATAAAACTATTAAAAAGTATTTTAAGGATTTTTCATTTAAGCATCCTAAACCAATGGATTTTGTTAGAACAGCCGAACGCATAACGGATTTAGAACTCGATTGGTATATGATTGATTTTGGTCAAACCACCAATAAAATAGACTACGGAGTAAAATCTGTCGAAGGAAAATCAATTACTTTAGAACGTATTGGATTAATGCCAATGCCTATTGATTTAAGTGTAACCTATACAGATGGTAGCAGTGAAGACTTTTATATTCCGCTTCAAATGATGCGCGGAGAAAAGCCAACCTCAGCTACAGTTTTAAACGATTGGGCTTGGGCAATTCCAACGTATACGTTTAAAACTAAAAATGACATTGCGTCTATTAAGATAGATAGCTCTGAATTGATGGCGGATGTAAATCGCGATAATAATACCTATCCTAAACCAGAATAATTGGTTCTTAAAAAAGTTAAAAGCCGCAGTTTATTCTGTGGCTTTTTTATTTTTGCTTTAAGGCTATTATGAGCAATGCGATTTAAATACACAAAAAAAGACAAGCTAAAAAGTAAAAAGGTGATTGATCAACTCTTTACTGAAGGTAAATCTGTTTCTGTTTATCCGCTGAAGTTGGTGTATCTTAAAACCAAATATGAAGATAATAGCATCATAAAAACTAGTGTGTCTGTTAGTAAGCGTCTACATAAAACTGCCGTGGCTAGAAATCGTATAAAACGTTTACTTAGAGAGGCTTACAGGTTAAATAAACCTTTGTTTTTTAACAATAGTACAATATCTTATGCGTTTATGATTTTATACCTTAGCAAAGATGGAACAACTTTTGAAGAACTCAACACTAAGATGAAATTATTGCTTGAGAGATTCTTAGATAAAACTTCAAATCATGAAAAAGATCCTACATAAAAAACTATTAGTACCTGTAATAGCGCTAACTTTATTTATAAGCACAACGGCTTTCAAAACCGATTTCTTTGAAATCGCTAAGCAAATAGAAATTTTCACCACATTATTCAAAGAACTAAATATGAATTATGTGGATGATACTAATCCTGGTGATTTAATGGACACTGCGATTAAAAGCATGTTAGATGATCTGGACCCTTATACTCAATTTTACAATGAACAAGATGTTGAGGCATCGCGAATTAATAATGCTGGAGACTACACAGGTATAGGCGCTAGAGTTTTGACTTTAAAAGACAAATTAGTCATCGTTGAACCTTATAAGAATTATGCGGCAGATAAAGCTGGGCTAAAGGCTGGTGATGAAATTATAAAAGTAGATAATGTTACTGTAGCAGATTTTAAAGATGATGTCGCTAATTTACTTCAAGGAGCAGCAGGTACAGAAGTGACTATAACTTACAAGCGACAAGGTAAAACCAACAGTGCTAAGATTATTAGAGAATCTCTCGAAATAAAAGCAGTACCTCACTATTCAATGATAGATGATAAAACAGGATATATCGTTTTGAAGAAATTTAATGATAAGGCCTCAGCAGAGACGCTTGGAGCACTGAGGGCTTTAAAAAATCAAGGAGCAACACAACTTATTTTAGATCTTCGTGGAAATCCTGGTGGATTGCTAAATGAAGCGGTGAATGTTACCAATATTTTTGTACCAAAAAATCAATTGGTAGTAACTACAAAATCTAAGGTTAAAAAATACAATAAGACTTACTACACTAAGCGTGACGCCATTGACACACAAATTCCTTTAGTTGTATTAATTGATGGTCGTAGTGCTTCAGCAAGTGAAATCGTTTCTGGTGCTTTACAAGATATGGATAGAGCTGTGGTTCTTGGTGCACGTAGTTTCGGTAAAGGATTGGTTCAGCGTCCTAAGCCTTTGACTTATGGCACACAAATGAAAATTACCATTTCTAGATACTATACTCCTTCTGGTCGCTGCATACAAGCCTTAGACTATTGGAATCGCGATGAAAATGGAAAAGCTAAACGTGTTAAAAAAGAAAATTACAACGAGTTTAAAACCCGAAATGGAAGACCTGTTTTTGATGGTGGTGGCGTACAACCTGACGTTGAAATTGAACTATCTAAAGAAACTCCTATCACTAAGGCTATTCTAACGAAAACTTAGTTTTTAATTTTGCTACTAACTATTACTACAGAAATAATATTGATGATTTAAGTAGTTTTAAACTATCTGACTCTGACTTTAATAATTTTAAGTCGTTTTTAAAGTCAACTAATTTTAATTTTGAAACTAAAACAGAAAAAGCCTTAGAAGATGCTATTTTAATTGCTGAGGAAGAAGAACTTAATGGTGTTATTAACTCAGAAATGAATGATCTTAAAAATGCACTTCAAACTTATAAGGCTAATACCATTGAAGCAAATAGAGCACAATTAAAATCCCTCCTCACAGACGAAATTATTAAACGTTATTTCTACAGTGAAGGATTATATGAATATTACACGGCAAACAATACAGAGATTACAAAAGCCGTTTCTATACTAAATAATCCTAAAAAATATGCTAGTATTTTAAGGTAAATAGCATAGTTTATACGGTATTTTATACAGGTATTTAACAAAAAATTATATATTTAACTGTAGAGAATTTTTCGATACGTAAGAAAATTCTATAAAAAATGAAGGCCCTAGTCGTTTTTATATGTTTATTTATTCAGCTAACTTTTGCTCAAAAAGAGTTAAAGCATCAGGTCTACTTTTTAACTGATCAGTACGAAATTCCTGAGACTGAAGAAAGCCGTCTTTTACTATTCCTCTCTGAAATAGAGAACCTAGATATTCAAAAAATTTCAATTTATGGATTTTGCGATGATAGAGGTAGCGATTCTTATAATATGATTCTTTCACAGCAGCGTGCAGATGCCATAAAAGAAGTATTCTCAAATAATGAATTTGATGAATCTGTTATCACTAATGTAGATGGTAAGGGTGAGATATTACTCAATGTTGTTAATGATAACGATTTGTACAAAATCCGTGGATTAAATCGTAAAGTAGAAATTATCGTTCAACCTTATGATCCACCAAGGGAGAAAGTAGAACAACCTAAAAAAGAAACTACTGAAGAATTATTAAAAGGAGATTTAAAAGAAGGTGATAAAATACAATTAGAAAATATTCTTTTTAGAACCGGGTATAGTTACCTCACAAAAGAATCTAAATCTAAATTAGATGAGATTGCTAAGATACTGGTAGAACGCACAGATATCTATTTTAATATTGAAGGACATGTTTGTTGTACTCATGGCTCAAGAGACGCAATAGATCGAAAAACTAAAAAACGTAACCTCTCTTTAGCTCGTGCTAAAACGGTTTACGATTATCTTGCAGACAAAGGTGTAAAACGTTATCGCATGAAATTTGTTGGTCAACGTCGTAAATTTCCATTAGGAGGCGAACCAGAATTTGATAGGCGTGTTGAAATAGTTGTGACAAGAGTGATTAAGAAAAAAAATTAACTTCTTATCATATTAATATGCGGAATACCATCTTCAAGGTACTCCTCCCCTACTTCTTTAAATTCTAAATTATTATAAAAGCGCTTTAAATAGGTTTGTGCAGAAATCCTAATCACTGTTTGATTATAAGAGTCTTTAATAGTTTTTATAGAAGCCTTCATAATATCATAACCATATTTATGTTGGCGTTGATTAGCTTTTACTATTACCCTGCCAATACTGGCTTCTTCAAAATAATCACCAGGTTTAAATAGTCTCGTATATGCAACTAAATTATTATGTTTATAACCTAAGATATGTAGTGCTTTTTGATCTTTTCCATCGATATCTTGATAAACACAATCCTGCTCAACTACAAATACTTCACTTCGTAATTGTAAGAGATCATACAATTCTTTTGTATTTAAGGCTTTAAAAGATTTTTCTTTAATTTCTAACATTTCTTAATCTTGAACAATCACATCTTTAGCATCACATTTTCCAAACTCTGGTTGAATATTAATATGATTAATATCATACTTATGATAAACCAATTCTTCAATAGCGTTTAAAACTAAATCAAATTCTGATAAACTAATATCTTTATTAAAATCAATATGAGCTTCTAAATGAATTTCATCTTCATTGAGTTGCCAAATATGAACATGATGCACATTTTTTACAATTTCTATAGATTGAATATCTCCAACAATAGCATTAACAGAAGTCGATTCTGGTGTAAACAACATTAAAACCTTAAAAGAATCTTTTAGTAAATTCCATCCCATTACGATTAAATAAACCGCAATCGCAAAAGTTAAGACGCTATCTATCCACCAGATCTGGTAAAACTTCATTAATAAACCACCTATCAAGACTGCCACACTCGCCATCATATCAGTAAGAAGATGAAGGTAAGCACTTTTCATATTCATATTATCATCGGCATTACCTCTAAGTAATAATACACTAAAACCATTCCCTAGAATTGCGATAACCGACAACCAAATCACTAAATTAGATTCAATTTCTTGTGGATTCTGAAAGCGTTCTATTGCTTCAAAAACTAAAAATATAGCTACGAGGATTAATGAAGCTGCGTTAATAAAAGCTGCTAAAATTTCTGCTCGTTTATAGCCAAAGGTGCGTTTTAAAGATGCTTTTTGTTTTACTAATTTATTAGCAACAAGGCTAATAATTAATGACATTACATCACTAAAATTATGAAGTGCATCACTTAAAAGCGCTAAACTACCGGATACTAAACCACCTATAACCTGTGCTGCGGTTATAATTATATTAAGAAGTATTGAGATAAAAAGGTTACGACCGTTAAGATCGTGATGATGAGAGTGATTATGCGAGTGCGAATGACCCATTTAACATGATAATGAAATTTTATCTACTCTATTTTGATGACGACCACCTTCAAAGTCAGTATTTAAAAACACATCTACCATCTTAAGAGCTTGTGGAATTGATGTAAAACGAGCAGGAATACAAATAATATTAGCATTGTTGTGTTGACGTGTAAGTTCTGTAATTTCACTTGTCCAACACACTCCTGCTCTTACTTTTTGATACTTATTAGCCGTCATAGCTACACCATTAGCACTACCACAAATAAGAATACCAAAATCTACCAAATTATCATTTTCATCTTTAGCATCAGGATGTACAATATCTGGATAATCTACACTATCTAAGGTATCTGTCCCGTAATTAGTAATAGCAAAACCTTGAGTCTCTAGATGTGCTACAATAGCTTGCTTATATTCGGGTCCTGCATGATCGTTACCAATAGAAATCTTCATTGTAAATAGTGTTTTAATTACAGTACAAAATTACAAATAATAAGATGTAGTTAATAGCAGTATTAATGACATGTTAATAACTGTTTACAAGTTTTAAAAAGAAAAATTAGGAATGTTCTAAAATAATTTCAAACCAGAATTTAATTAGAATATCAAAATTTAATAATCACTTTTTTCAAGGAAGTTATTCATATTGAAAGTAGAGGAAATAAACAGCTTTATATTAAAAACATATGAGTCAATTCTATTAACATCAGTTATCAACAGTTGTTTACAATAAGTTTACTTTTCTTAGTTATCAAGCTATTACATGTAAATTTAA
>NZ_JABSST010000036.1 GCF_013213975.1 Winogradskyella sp. | reverse complement strand
AGAAACAAAACTAGGCGAGAAGTACATTGTCGCTAACGGTCTCGTATAACCGTCAGTTACGGGTTAATATGCGTTAATTTTCGGTTAAGTCCTGACGCTCGCAATTCCGAGTGGATTCGGACGTAGTCGAATCCGCCGTAATTGCGGTTATACATTGTTACCCAACGTTTTTTATTCGTTTAAATTTTTCCAGCCTGAAATTCCTTTTGATTTAATTTGCAAAATTCCGTACAATAATCCTATTCTAATTCCAATTCCTAAAATCGTATTTATATTTATAATTCCAGATTTATCTGCGATATACAAATTCAAATAGTAGGCGAGTATTACTCCGTAAAATCCGAACTTTTGCCATTTGAAAATTAAATAAATGGAAAATATCTCAACAAAAACAGAAAACAATTGAAGATACAATAGTCCTTTTGTAAATTTAGGAACCAATTCGACTGTTTTATCATAAAATAGTAAGCTACCAATTCCAGTTCCCAATGAAGTCAGAATTAGTAAAATCAGATAGATGGTCAGAATTATGTGTCGATTTCTATTCAACTTCGCCTTTATTTTTAATTCTTTTCCCTATGGCTCCGCTTACCATTGCAATCAGACCAGTAATAACAACAGAAGTCCAATCAATTCCAGTATTTTCTTTTTTCAAAACAAGTGAGAATGCCATATAGGCAATTGGTGGAAAGTAGATTATAAAATTCCCTAATATTTTTTTATCCATAATTTTTGTTCAAATGTTGGGTAACGGTCTCGGCTATGAGTAGTTGCGTGGGTTAGCACTTAACTTTGCAAGTACACACCAAACTGAAAATCCGCGAGGATTTTCAGAAGTAGGCGAGAACAAGCAATTACTTATAGCCATTGTTGTACACCGTTTTTATTTCGTTTCTTTTAAATAGTAATTCAAAGTATCTAAAAGTTTTTCTCCTCTTAGATTCTTTGCAATTATTTTTCCTTTTTTATCAATCAAAAAGGAGGTTGGGTAGCCGGTTACATTATAATTTTCTTTGAATTTATCTGAATCTGTATCCAAAACCTGAGGCCAATTTATTTCGTATTTCTCAATTGCACTTTTGAGCTTTTCTTTTGTATCGAATACAGCAACGCCTAAGAATTCAACATCATTTCTATCTGTTTCATCGTAAGCCTTTTTTAAATTTGGAATTTCATTAATACAAGGTGCACACCAAGTTCCCCAAAACTCTAAGTATAAAAGTTTGTCTTGGAAAAAATTTAGATTTAAAGAGTCATTCGATACAAGCTGTTTAACTGCAAATGGTTTTGCATTAAATCCGACTCTTGAAGAATATAAAATAGTATCCTTTGGCATTTCTTGCAGTCTAAGTTCGTTTGAGTTTATATCAACTCCAAGGTTTTTATAAAGCTTATTATCTATCTCAATAAATTCATTAAAATCCACAAACTCTACACTCTCATTATCAATTGCAATTAAACTTTTATCATCATAAGTGAGATTTGAAAATCCATTGCTTACTAAGATTCTATTTTCCTGATAAAAGGTTTCTGCAATTTTGGGGAAATTGTAAATTAAATCTCCATCGCTCGTTGAAAGGACTAAAATTTTTATTTCTTTTTCCTTGATTCCATTATTTGTACTTATTTGTGCAACTACTGATTTAGAATTGTCTATTAACTTTTGATAATCTAATTCAAATGCTCTAGGTGTTGGTTTTAGTATTTGTTCATCGGAAAAATCATTGTCATAGTTTGTGTCAATAATATATTCAAGTTCATCATTTTGATTTTTTCCGATTGCTACGTGGACAAAACAATTAATAGGCTTTTCAGATAATTTTCTTTTATTTAAATCAATTTTCCAAGATACTTTTAAGTCATTGAAGAATTCATCACTTAAATTTCCTTGTTTGTAGTTTTGATAAGCAAATTGATGTGCATCAAACCATACTTGGGTTACATTTGATTTAGTCCAATTTTTTGGTGTTCCAGTTGTTTCAACTTCGGTATTTCCCCAAATTCCTTTTTCAGTCAGTGGTGTCCAGTCTAAAAATCCAAATCGCTTTTCAAATGGTCCATAACTGTCAATTTCTGTAAGTTTTAAATGAATTAATTCGGATTGTTTAGATTCCTCCTGGCAAGCAAATAGGTTAATTATAATTAGTAGGATTAAAAGCTTTTTCATAGGTTTTTTTAAATGGTGTACAACAATTGGATAAACACAATTGTGTTTGTTGGCACTATAATTTATTTGATGAAATATACAAATTGTGTTTAAATATTAAAGTTGACATCTAATATTTAAATTGGATTTGTTAAGATCAACTTTTATTTAACGTAAAAAAAAATATGTCAAGTGATGATTGTCTCTTTATCTGCCCCCTAAAGACTAAAAACTTATTAATCAAATTTTTAGAAGGTTTAAAAGTGGATCCGCCAGAAGGGAATCATGAATCTCATTTAAACACTTTTAACAGGACTTCTAAATCTTTATATAAACGGTCAAATTGAATCTGATATGAGAATTAAAATAATTATTATTCAAAAGTTAATATTATTTCCTCGCCAGCCCTCAGTATGGTAAGACTGAATTTTGGATTTTCCGAAGTTGATTTAGCGAAATCAGCTAACTTTAATAATGTATCATCCGACAGATCAAATTTTATATCGTTAAAGGCAATTATGATATCTCCACCGGCAATAATAGACTGATTTCCAATTATTATTTCAGTATTTCCACCTCTTACTCCCATTTGGTCAAAAATCGAAGATGAAGCGACTCTTTGAACTAATAAACCATTTGCTTGAGTAACATTAAATATTTTGGCCTCATTATCTTTCAATATATAAAATTCGGCTCCAAACCAAGGAATTTTATCATTTAGTAATAGTTTTGAAGCAAGGTTAGAGCTAGTTGCAAAACCTATACCATCCGAACCACCAGATTGTGTAGTAATATGACTAACTATGCCAATTACTTCGCCTTTGATGTTAAACATTGGCCCACCAGAATTACCTTGATTTATAGCTGCATCGGTTTGTATAAAATCCGTTGTCGTAAAGGGGTTTTCACCTAAAAACTGCCTCTTAAATGCACTAATATACCCTGAGGACATGGAAAATCCTACACCAAGAGGAACTCCAACTACAAAAACCTGATTACCAATCTTCATTTCATCTGAGTCACCAAAATTAACTGTTGCTGCATTAATTTTCGGCACAAATAATTCGACTAAAGCAATATCTGCAGCTTCATAAGAAGTTATGACCTTACCAGGAATAGTCTGGCCATCTGAAAATGCTACAATCAATTTTTCAGGTACTTTAACAACATGAGCTGCAGTAACAACTAACTTATCAGTTATCATAAACCCAGAACCTAAACTGTTTTGAGTAACTTTAACTGTTTCATTTTCCACGTTAGTGGTAAATTCACCCTCTTGGGTATATATTGCCACAACTGCTGGACTGACCTTTTCATATACTTCCGATAAATCCTGTGCCGTTATCGAATGTAATGTCGAAATGAATAAAATCAATAAATAAATGCTCTTTCTCATAAAAAATAAAATTTAGTCAAATTCAGTTAAATTCCCAACCAAAGCCTGTGATGAAAATATAATCTAAGTCGTTGCCGCTACTAACAGGTTGGTTATCATAATTTAGCGTAAACCCTAGTTTTATATAAAAATCCAAAGGAAGATCATATTTTACATTGATATCATAATCTGTTCTCCAACGACCACTTTCTGAAAGGCTTGGAGAAATGTTAAGACTAGAGTCAAGGCTAATATCGTCAAAATCAAACATATTAAGTGTTGCATTTATAAAGGCTTCCGAAGAGGTCTTATCAAAAGAAGAATCAAAATAGTTCTCAATACTATAAGCATATCCCAAAGCTACTCCCACGTACATTTTTTTGGTACTCACCAAGAATTTTCCAATACCTAAACTAGGTCTTATTCGCCCTTCTAATGCTTGTTCAGTATTGGATAAATATGACATTTCACCTAGCAAGTACCGCTTTCTTGGCAAAAAGCGAAAAAACTCCAATTGCCCATCAGTTCTTTCTGTCTGTTCAGAATTGTCCTGATCTGAATTTAATAAATTTACACGAGCTCTAATTCCCCATTTTTCGTCCATGTAATCTACCCCGCCCCCAACATTAAATTGTGATAATGAATTTGCTTTTGATAAGGTTAAACTAAAATCTAAAGTACCTGATATGCGTTTCCAGAAATTCTCCTCAATTTCATCTAAACCAATAATATCATCAAATTTATAAACCTCTTTTGTCCCATCCACTAAAGTAATTTCTACCAATCCATCCTCGGACGTAGTTACATTCCCAAAACGACGCCTGCCCTGGGTTAATAACAATAAACACTTTCTTTGAATAATCATAAATTCAATCTGATCGAAATCGATTTTAAAATCACTGTCACTGTAAGATGTTTCCATAGTCAATACGCCTTTGGACAGCTTCTTGATCTCTCCTGTTATAACATTTTTACTTTTTAACCTTAACGTGTCGTTTTGAGTACAAGCATAAAAGGGCATTATTAACAAGCAGATAAAAACGAAAATTAGTTTATACATACAAAGCGGTTGATTTTAGTCTCATTATTTTTCTAGTTCTTTACTTGTGGTATCGCCTTCATACATTAAGAAAACTTACTGTGGAAGTCACTTTTGAACTTTCGGTACTGATTCTTCTGTTATTATTGATTTTTAATCGTTAAAATGAATAGCCTAAAGTAATGCCGTATCTTAAAGAGCCCAATGTAAAACTGGTTTTACCATTTAAACTTGAGAATCTAAAATCTCCATTTAGAAAATCAAAAATACTGTACTCTTCGAGAGCCTCATTTAAATCTTCGTAGAATTCGTCTGGTAGATCTCTTCTATTGATTAACTCATAGTTATGAAATGCAACACCTGGGCCAGCGATAAGAAAATTAATCGAAAAACGTTTTGAAATTGAAAGTTTATAGCCTATCATAAACCCAATAGATGTGACATTAAAATCTGCGTCAAATTCCACAATAAAGGAATCATTGTTACTATCTATATAAGTACCATCTAGATCTGAAGAATAGTTAGAATATTTGACAAATGCCCCAAAATAAAAACCGTCCATACTATACCTGGTAGTACTGTTTATATAATATCTAACTTCCGGAATTAACTTAAAACCAGAATAGGTTATATCATTAGTTTTTAACTGATCTCCATCAAGACCCGACAATCTTATCAGACCCTGATCTCCCTTGTAGCCGAGCCCCATTCCAACGGATATGCGCTTTCCAACCATACGTTCATAATTCACTTGAAAAGCTCCATTGACCAAATCTGATAGTGAAAAACCGATTTCATTTTTACGGTCGTCTCTTATTTCTTCATTTTGCGCAGGTATTGAGAAACCTAAAAAACAAAAGATAATAATTAAACATTTATTATTTATTAATAACTGATTTATAATATTAACCATAAATTGAAAACTCATAATATTAATTCATTATTTATCAGAGCAAAAAACCGACCTTCAAACCATTGCTTCAATAATATATTCGTCGGACATAATCTTTGACTTATTTAACAATCACTAATAATAAATTATAGAACATATCTTATATAATATAATGAAAACTACCTAGAAAAAAAATATTTGAATTGTTTCTTAAAATAACTAATCCCTAAATTTAAAGTAACATAAAAATTCATATTTCTTAAAATCAATTCCCTAAGTTCAAAACTACAAGTAGCTATGTATTTTATCGATTTTTTATGCGTTTCATGGATTAAATAATAAAAAATTATGATATATTAGCATTCTATAAATTTTCATTTAACCCCAAATCTGATGAAAAAAATTATGCTATTAAGCATACTCCTACTATTAGGGGTATTTTATTCTTTCGCTCAAAATTCACATAAAGAAAGAGCTGAAAAGTATCTCAAAAGCAAAGGAGAATTAACTTTTACATTCCTGGTAGAAAACAATGAAGAGGTTGCTAAATTCACCAAAAATCTATCATTAGTAAACTACAATACACATACAAAAACAGTTACAGCTTGGGCCAATAAGAATCAATTTAGAGTATTTGAAGCTTTAAATATTGCCTACCAAGTTCCAAAAGATGAGAATGAAGTTAAGGCCAATCATATTTATGATATTAGGCCACTTGAGAGCAGAAATATGACGTCTACTTTAACCTTTCCGCTAGCAAGTTATCCAACATATGCTGAGTATGCGCAACAGATGCAAAATTTTGAGGATGACTATCCTGAGTTAGTTGAGAAAGTTAGTATAGGAACAACTGGGCAAGGTGATAAAGAATTACTATTTGTAAAAATCTCTGATCATGTTTCTATCGACGAAGCGGAACCAAAATTAATGTTTACCTCTTCAATGCATGGCGATGAGATTGCCGGTTATCCAATGATGTTAACCCTTATAGATTATATCTTAACCGTATATAGTAATACAAGTCATGCTGATCATGCTAGAGTAAAGCATCTTGTTGAGAATGCAGAGATTTGGATTAATCCCAGTGCTAATCCAGACGGCACCTATCATAATAGTGCCACCAACACTTCTGTTGCAAACGCTAGAAGAGGAAATGCTAATAATATTGATTTAAATAGAAACTATCCTGATAATGTAGCTGGTGATCATCCAGATGGTGAGGTTTATCAAACAGAAACTATTGCTTTTATGAACTTTACTGATGAACATAACTTTGTAATTTCAGCCAATTTCCATGGTGGTACAGAATTAGTAAACTATCCTTTTGACAATGCTTACGCTACATCACAACACACTCATGCCGATACGGATTGGTATGAATTTGTTGGTGTAGAATATGCTACTCATTGTCAAACAGATGCTAATGCAGGTGCTTTTTCAACACCAACTTATAATAATAAGACTTCTTATATGACTGATGATAATGATTGGGATGAAAGTGCAGGAGGTCAAGCTTGGCATAATAATTATAGACAAAGTCCTGGTGTTACTCATGGTGCGGAATGGTATCGTGTATTTGGTGGTAGACAGGATTATATGAATGTTTATAAACAGTGCAGAGAAACAACCATAGAGTTATCAGACACGAAGATTTTACCAGAGAGTTCTTTAGTAGACTACTGGTATTATAATAGAGATGCTTTATTGGATTATTTAACTCAAGGAACTTATGGATTTAGAGGCCTAGTAAAGGACTCTGTTACTAATAGCCCTATTGAAGGTGCTACAATTACCGTTGTAGGTCATGATACTTATGGTTCTGAAGTTTCTTCAGACACTAATGGTGATTTTTACAGACCAATTAAAGCTGGTACATATGACTTAATGATTAGTGCACCATGTTACCAATCAGTTACCTTAAATAGTCAAACTATTACTGACTATACAGTAGAAGATTTAGCAAATATATTATTGACGCCTATCACTCCAACTATTCCTGAAAACTTAAACGTAACAGATATCGTTTCCTCTTCAGCGACATTAAACTGGTCTTCTGGATCAGGATCAAGTTATGATGTTCGCTATCGTGAAGTTGGAGCTTCAGATTGGATTGAAATGAATGGAATTTCTTCAAATACCTTAAACTTAACAGGTCTGAACCCTGAAACAGATTATGAATATGAAGTTCGTGCTAACTGTGGAAGTAGCTCATCTTTATTTTCAAATACAGATAATTTTACAACGGCGGTTCTATCTTACTGTAATGCACAAGGGACCAATATAAGCGATGAATATATTGGGCAAGTCACACTTAATGGTGTTTCAAATAATTCTGAGAATTCAACAATATCAGGCTATTCTAATTATCGTGGGTCCGCTATATTTAGCCCTATCGAAATAGGAAGTACGGGAAATACTATTTCAGTAACAAAATTTTGGGATTCCATCAATTATAATGAAGCAGTATCTGCCTGGATAGATTATAACCAAGACGGCATATTCACAAGTGATGAAAAAATCTTAGAAGAAGGTGCCTCTATTAATCCTCAAACAGTATCAACTAGTTTTAATGTTCCTGTTATATCTAAAACAGGAAATACAGTGATGAGGGTTATAATGAAATACTATAATACTGTTGGTTCGTTACAAACTGACCCTTGTGAAACTTTCTCGTATGGCGAAGTTGAAGACTATACAGTTAACTTATTTGAAAACTCTTTGGGTGAACTGGAAAATGATTTTATTCAAATTAAGGTGTATCCAAACCCATTCGATAATGAAATTAGAGTAAAATTACCAAGCACTATTTCCTTTAGTCGTTTAGACTTCAGGTTATATGATGTTTTAGGCAGAACCATTCAACTAAATACTCAGCAGATGAGTAACGAAATCACAAGGCTAATTTCAACTAATAACTTAACAAGTGGTACATACATACTTAAAATAGTAAATATTGACACCAATCAATCTATCACTAAACAACTCATTAGGCAGTAAATACCATACAGCGAATACTTAGAAAGGCTCTTTTTACAGCAAAAAGAGTCTTTTTTATTTACCTTATTATCAGCATATTGCAATACAAATGTGCATTTCGTCGATTTTTTTTGCATTTTACAGATAATGCTCATAAGTTTGTTACATAATTTTAGTCCCAAACTAAACTTAACCGCTTATGAAAACTTATACCTTACCCTTAAGGGTACATGTTATAGTTGCATGCACTGTAATGCTTTCTATTTTTTCTTTCTCCCAGACTTGTGGTACTACAATAAGCTCCTATCCTTACGATGAAGATTTTGAGTCAAGCACTGGATCATGGACCCAAGATACTGGGGACGATATTAATTGGACGAGAGATTCAGGTGGAACACCCACACGTAATACAGGACCTTCTTCAGGGGATGGTGATACTTGGTATATGTATGTCGAATCCTCTGGAAATGGAAATGGATATCCTAATAAGGTTGCTAACTTCGAAAGCCCATGTTTTGATTTAACTTCTGAAACCTTTGCATTCTTCACCTATAGTTATCACATGCGTGGTTCTAGTATGGGAACCTTAAATATAGATGTAAGTACTGATAACGGTAGTACATACCCGACAACCTTGCGAACTTACTCTGGAAATCAAGGAAATACTTGGTATACTGACACAATTGATCTTTCCGCTTATGCTGGACAAACGATTAAGATTAGGTTTAATGCAACAACAGGAACAAGTTTTAGAAGTGATTTTGCGATTGATAATGTAAGTTTTACAACGACCCCTAGCTACTGTGCTTCGTCAGGTACCGCTGCATATGATACAGGTATTTCTAATGTAACATTCAATACAATTAATAACTCTGATCTCAATAACCCTAAAGATAATGGCTATGAAGATTTTACGGCTATAACTACATCAGTTGCACAAAACTCCATACATAATTTAACAGTTAGTGTTGATACAGACGGTGGTTACACTGTTCATACAATCGTTTGGATAGATTGGAATCAAAATTATGACTTCTCTGATCCAGGTGAAACTTATGATTTAGGTAGTACTAATTTAGATGGTGCAATTACGCCAGCAACTTCAATTACAGTGCCTGCTGGTGCTACTTTAGGCACCACACGGATGAGAGTAAGTACTAAATACAATTCAGACCCAAGTTCATGCGAAACTGGTTTTGATGGTGAGGTGGAAGACTATGGTATAATAGTAACCAGTGCTATTTCTGGTCCTGAAATAAATATACAAGGAAATGCCACAAATATAGTAGACGGAGATACCACACCAGACGCCTCAGATGACACAGATTTTGGTAGTGTTGCCACCACTGGAGGATCACAGGTTAATACATTTACCATACAAAATTTAGGAACAACCAGTCTCTCCATTAGTACAATAACTATTGGAGGTGCTAATGCCGCTGACTTTACGGTTACTAGTGCTCCTGCTTCTTCAGTTTCAGCATCAGGAAGTACAAGTTTTGATATTACGTTCGACCCAAGTGCAAATGGCCTTAGATCAGCAACAGTAAGTATCGTCAATGGAGATAGCGATGAAAATCCTTATAATTTTAATATTGAAGGTACAGGATTTACACCAGTTCCAGAAATTAATATCCGAGGAAACGCAACAACAATAGTAGACGGTGATACCACACCAACTATTGCAGATGACACAGAATTCGGTGCGATCTCTGTTACAGGATCCACTGACACCAATACATTTACCATTCAAAATACTGGAACAGCCAATTTATCTATTGGTACTATTACCATTGGTGGAGCCCACGCTGCAGATTTTACTTTGACTGCTTCACCGGCTTCATCGGTTTCAGCTTCTGGCAGCACTACCTTTGATATTACATTCGATCCAAGCGCTGTAGGTTTAAGAACAGCAAGTGTGAGCATTGTCAATGGTGATAGTGATGAAAACCCTTATAATTTTAATATTCAAGGCTATGGTATTACACCAGGAGTATGTACCTCTACAGTGTCTTCCTTCCCATATGAAGAAAGTTTTGAATCTGGTTTTGGATTATGGACTCAAGATATTGATGGTGTTACGGATGATTTTGATTGGTCGAGAACTAACACCTCAACACCAACAACCAATACTGGTCCTGATGCTGCTAAAGATGGAAGCTACTTTATATTCACTGAAGCTACTGGAAATTTAAATAGTACTGCGCAACTCGTGAGTCCATGTTTTGACTTAACAGGCACAGATAATCCAAGATTGACATTTTCATATCATTTAATGGGTCGAAATGGGGGTTCTACAAATTATGCAGGAAATTTATTTGTAGATTTAAGTACAGACAATGGTTTATCATACCCAACAACCATATATTCTCAATCTGGTTACAACCATCTTTCAACAAATTCTAAATTTACACCCGTAAGTATTGACTTAAGTAGCTATGTTGGTCAAACCATTACTATCCGTATTAGAGGCGAGGTCATTGGATACGCACGAAGTGATTTAGCTGTAGATATGGTAACCATAACAGAAAGAACTAGCCCCTCAGTTGGTCCTGGCGGGGTAACAAGTGATATAGGCTTATGGTTAAAAGCAGATGATGGCCATTCATATACCAACGGCCAAGATGTTACAGCTTGGGAAGATCAAGGATTAGGTGATGATGCTAAAACACATTTGAGTTCGCAAGCACCAACGTTCAGAGATAATGTTGCTCAAAATATCAATTTTAATCCGGTAATTGAGTTCGATAATAATTATTCTACATACATCGAAGATTTAGATTATTCCTACGATTATGCATCAGGCGAATTTATATATGGTGAGTACGGATACCATACCCAAGATATTTTTATTGTCCTAATTCCTGATGATACCCCAATCACAAATTCTTTTGGGTTTATGGATGTATTTTGTAGTGATGCGCAATTAGGCGATGCTGCATCTGATGCCACTGGTATCGGGTTTGGCTACTACACAGGACGAGTAAATGGTGAGATTATTTGCTATGCGCATGACTCGTATACCTCAGCTTTAGCTGGTGATGGGTATGCCGTTGCTGAAATTGGTACAGGCTCTAGTTATGACAATGTGGGTATAATTAATACTAGAACCAATACAGGTAGTACACAACATGAGCTGTACTACAACGCTAATAATATTGAAACTACACAAAACGATTTGGCATCATACATTAACACAACTGACTCGAGATGGTGGCTTGGTCGTAGTGAAGGTTGGGAAGCCTCTCTTAATGCTAGAGTAGCTGAAGTTATTACCTACTCAGCTAGAAAGGTTGATACGGATTTAACGCAAGAACGCAACAGAATACAATCCTACCTCGGTGTCAAATATGGTATTACTCTAGGGGTTAATGGCACCTCTCAAGACTACGTAGATAGCGATGGTACTGTCATTTGGGATCAATCTGCTAATTCCGGTTACAACTATGATATCGCAGGTATCGGTCGTGATGACGCCTCTGCGTTAAATCAAAAACAATCTAGAAGTATTAATAATGTATCTGATGGCACTGGTCGTACCGAAGGCATCTTAACCTTTGGATTAACCGATATCTATGATACTAATAATATTAATAAAACAACCAATGCCACCACTTTCAATGATAAAGAATACCTAATGTGGGGAAATAATGGTGCTGACCTTGATTTAGCTGCTTCTGTAATCTCTGTTAATATGAGTGCAGGTATCACCCCATCTCTCAATACCGATGTAACATTTACAAGTATGCAACGTATTTGGAAAGTCGTAGAAAACGGTGGAGATATCCCTAATGTTAAAGTAAGAATTCCTCAAAATGCTATTAGAAATATAACACCTCCTGGAAGCTATTACATGTTTATCTCTAATACTGGTATTTTTGACCCAACTGCAGATTATAGAGTTATGACATCTGATGGCAATGGTAATTTAGAAACTGAATATGATTTTGATGGTACGAAATACATTACTTTTGGTTATGCGCCAAAGGTGACTGTAGAACGTTCTATTTATTTTGATGGGACGGATGACTATATCGATATGGAAAATAATCTTAATCTTAACCCTTCTGGATTTACGATCTCAGCTTGGGTTAAACGAGACGCTGCTGATTCTGGTATAAAATCAATCCTGTCTAAACGTAATTTAGCCTTTACTTCCGGATATGACTTAAGAATTAGGGATGATAATAGAGTACAAATTCTTTGGCAAAACGGTAGCCTTCAGAATTTAGTAACTACAACTTCTATTCCTGATGATCAATGGCATCATATTGCCGTAATTTATAATGGTAGTGATGTATATATTTACATCGATGGTGTTCTTGATAGGTCTCAGGCCAAAACACCACCAACTGCAACTTCAGATTCTTTTGTAATTGCAGCTGCTGGTAAAGGAACAACCACGCAACATTTTATGGGAAATATTGATGAAATACGAGTTTGGGATACTGCACTTACTCTAGATCAACTTCGATTTGTTATGAACCAAGAAATTGAAGACAACTCTGGACAAGTTATGGGTAAAGTATTACCAACATCTATAACAAAACACAATATCGATGCTGTACCTTGGAATGATTTAGCCGGATATTATCCTATGTCTGTATATATCTATACAAATACTGATGATGCCTCCGGTAATGGAAATCAAGGTGCTCTTAGAAACCTTAATACCGTCGACAGACAAACAGCCCCCC
Organism: Winogradskyella sp.; assembly: GCF_013213975.1. Classification (GTDB taxonomy): domain Bacteria; phylum Bacteroidota; class Bacteroidia; order Flavobacteriales; family Flavobacteriaceae; genus Winogradskyella. Next base: position 19,801 of record NZ_JABSST010000036.1, on the reverse strand, counting down.
TACCTTACCAATCCACTCAAAATGGTGACTGGGGCACCAGCACTACTTGGGAAAATGGGAGCTTACAATATATCCCTGGATCTACTTCTATCGTTGACACCAATAGCACTGTAGATTGGAATATTGTCAGAACATCACATAATGTAACTATGGATAACTCTTCATTACCTGCTGCTAAGAATGCTAATAGAGACCTCTTAGCCTTATATGTCGATGCCAATGAACTCACTCTAAACGGTAGCAACGCGTCTAATACAGGTAACGGTTTAACAGTATCACATTACTTGAGCCTTACAGGTAAAATTGATCTCGAAGGGGAATCTCAATTAATTCAAGAAAATGACAGTGATCTTACAGTTGCTACAAACGGTCAATTAGAAAGAGATCAGCAAGGTACTGCAGACACATATACTTACAACTACTGGTCAGCACCTGTTGGGGAAACCGATACAGCTATAAATAATTACAGTTATTCTGTACAAGATATTATGTTAGATGGTGCCAATCCCGTTAACTTCTCCGCTTCTGGATATGATGGTGCCCACACTAATCCTATACGTATCGCAGATTACTGGATTTGGAAATTTGCAAATCTAACAAGCGATGATTACTCAGCTTGGCAACATGTTAGAGGTAACGGTACTATTAATGCTGGTGAAGGATTTACAATGAAAGGACCTGGGTCTGGATCAATACTAAATGATCAAAACTATGTGTTCTTAGGTAAACCTAATAACGGTGATATTACATTAACTATCAACAGTGGCAATGACTATTTAATTGGTAATCCTTATGCATCAGCTATAAATGCAGATGAGTTTATTAATGACAACCCTAATACCTCGGGCACACTATACTTCTGGGAACACTGGGGTGGCGGTTCGCACATTTTAAAAGAATATGAAGGTGGCTATGCCTTATACAATTTATCTGGTGGTGTTCCTGCTCCTGCACCAGATCCTGATGTAGCTCAAGTTGGTGTTGGTACTAAAACACCTGGACAATACATTCCGGTTAGTCAAGGATTCTTTGTTACTGGAACCAGTAATGGTAGCATAACCTTCGAGAACGATCAACGCGTTTTTCAGAAAGAAGGTGCCACATCCTCTGTGTTTTTAAGAAATGTAAATCCATCTGAAAATCCGGTTGTTTATACGGATGAACGTATGAAATTCAGAATTGGATTTAATGCAAGCTATGATATGAAACTACATAGACAGCTACTATTAACTATAGATGATAATACAACAACAGATGTAGATTGGGCGTATGATGCCTTACTAAATGAAGAACAAACTGATGATATGTACTGGATGATAAATGATGAAAAATATATTATTCAAGGCAGTAATGATGCGGAGGAATCCGCCATATACCCAATAGGAGTTAAAGTAAACGAAGATGGTTTAAACGCTATAACTATAGACGCATTAGAGAATGTGCCTGATGATGTAAATATCTTTGTACATGACATGGCACTAAATATATATCACGATTTAAGAGAGAGTGATTATGAAATCTTCCTCAACTCTGGAGAATACCATAATAGATTCGAAATTACTTTCAGTTCGACCTCTGATATTCTAAATGTAGATGATGAAACCAATCAAGTATTAGATATACTTTATTCTAACGATAAAGAAAAAATTGTACTGGTAAATCCTAACTTGATAGAAATAAAATCAATTGAACTAATTAATATGTTAGGCCAAACAGTTGAAACCATAAATGATATTTCAGAGAGCGGTTACTCTGAATATGCAGTTAAGAATTTAAGTACTGGAACTTATGTAATTAAGTTATATACTGTAAGCGGTTCAGTATCAACTAAGAAAGTTTTAGTAAAGTAATGTTGCCCCAAGTCTTAAATCTTAACCTCGAAAAGCCCTAAGTATTTCAGGGCTTTTCTTTTGGCAGATACAATTAAATTCACAGGATAGATGTATTTCATCGATTTTTTTTGCGTCTTATAGGTGTTATTTATAAGTTAGCACTCGATAGTCCCAACTATTAGCATCGATTTAGCCCCAAATCTAAATTTAACCGCTTATGAAAAAGACTACCCTCATACCAAAAAAAGGGTGGCTAATAGTATTAGGCTATCTTCTGAGTGTAAACTTCGTTTTTTCGCGGAGTAACAATTCTACTATTTCAAATTCTGCAAACGATTTCGAAAGACTTGCCGTTGTATATTCTTGCGGTAGTACAATTATTCATAGTGCAGACTTTGAATCGGGTCTTGATGGTTGGACATCAGGAGGTTCTGATGCCTCACGAGAAAATAACACGACTTGGTCTTACGGTGGTAATTATAGTTTAAGAATTAGAGATGATGATGCTTTAGGTTCTGCTTCATCCTTCGATTCGCCTGCTTTTAATTTGTCATCTTACGACAAAGTTGATTTTAAATTTTTCTTTGCACCGAAGAGTGTTGAAAACACTGAAGAATTTATGATAGAATACAGCCATGATAACGGCTCCACTTGGACCACTGTAAAGGTTTTTGAAGGTGGTAATATCGATGACCAATCCGCAGATTTTGAAACAACTTCATCAGTCATTTTTTATGGTAAAATAGTTACGATAAAAAGTACGGATTACACATTCCCTTCATCAACAAAATCTAAATTCAGAATTCGCTGCAATGCCAATAATAACGATGATCAAGTTTTTATTGACGATATTACAATTACAGGAGTAACTTACTGTAACCCATCTCAGGCACCAGGTGGAGTAACAAGTTCCTTAGACCTATGGCTTAAGGCTGATATGATTAATGGTATTAATGAAACAACCGACGGAAATCCAGTAAGCAAATGGGTTGATAATGGGAAAGGAAATAATGCCGAGACCATGGTTTCTGGTCAAGAACCCGTTTATCGCAATAACAGTACATCAAATTTTAACTTTAATCCAGTGATTGAATTTGAAAATGATAATACTACAGCAAGTTCAGATATGACTTATATAATAAGTAATGGTAGTCGTCATGAACTCACAGGTACTGGAGGTTTTAACAGTGATGACATTTTTGTTGTTTTAATTCCAGATCCCAGCATAACTACTTCAATGACGCCATTAGATACCTTCACTAGTATTGATCAAACCTCTAACAACTCACAAAACCCAGATGTTACAGGTTTCGGATATGGTAATTATTCTGCAAGATTTTCAAATGAACGATTTGCATATTGTATTGGAACTTCCGCCAGTTATGGAAGAGCTACCAAGGACGCTAATGTTAATTTTAACCAAATTCATATTATTAATACACGCCATAATAATTCCAATACAGGTGCCAATCTTTATATAAACAATAATCAATTCGGAACCACTACTGCAAATTCAGGCTCTTGGGCCAATAATGATAATACAAAATTTTGGTTGGGAAGAAGTCAGTACTGGAATGGAAGCTTTGATGGAAGAATAGCTGAAATAATAACTTACTCGTCAACCAATAACGATAATGATTTAACCCAAGCAAGAAATAGAATTCAATCCTACTTAGCTATAAAATATGGTGTTACTCTCGGTAGTAATGGAATGTCTCAAGACTATGTTGACAGCGATGGTACTGTTATTTGGGATCAATCTGCAAATTCAGGATATAATTATGATATCGCTGGAATCGGTCGCGATGATGTTTCAGAACTAAATCAGAAACAATCTAGAAGTTCTAATAACGCGTCAGATATAACTGGTAGAACACAAGGTGTAGTTACTATTGGTATCTCAGATATTTATGACACTAATAGCGAGAATAAGAATTCGAATAGTGCAGTATTTGATGATAAAGAATTTCTTATGTGGGGTAATAATGGTGTCGACCTGGACCTTTCAGCGACACCAATAAGTGTTGATATGAGCTCTGGAGTTATTAATTTAAACACCCAAGTAAGTTTTATCAGTATGCAACGCATTTGGAAGGTCGTTGAAAACGGTGGAGATATTCCAACTGTGAAAATTAGAATAGAAGAACAAGCCATAAGGAATATTTCTCCACCAGGATCCTATTACATGTTTATTTCCGGAACCGAGGTATTTGATACTAATTCAGATTATCGATTATTAAAAAGTGATGGTAATGGAAATTTACAAACAGATTATGACTTTAATGGTACGACTTATATCACATTTGGATATGCGCCAGAGGTTAATGTAGAACGATCTGTATACTTTGATGGATCAACTGACTATGCTGATATGGAAGATAATTTAGATTTGAATCCAGGGGGATTTACCATTTCTACATGGGTTAAAAGAGATGCCACTGATTCTGGAACGAAGTCAATACTATCAAAAAGACCTACGTCCTTTTCAGAAGGATATGACTTATGCATTTTGGACAGTAATAAAATTCAAATGCGTTGGAAAAATGGAACAGATCAAAATTTATCAACAGTTACCTCAATACCAGACGACCAATGGCATCATATAGCAGTAGTTTATGATGGAACAACAGCATATATTTATATTGATGGTGTTCTTGATAATTCAGAAAATAAAACTGAACCCGTTAGTAGTCATAATCCATTCTTGATAGCTGCAGCTGGAAACGGATCCACTATCCAGCATTTTAAAGGAAATATAGACGAAGTTAGAGTTTGGAGTGCCGCATTAACAAATGATCAATTACGATTTATCATGAATCAAGAAATCCAAAATAATGCTGGTCAAGTTTTAGGTAATGAGCTTCCTTCATCCATCACAAAAAATGACATCAATGCTATTCCTTGGGTTAACTTGGAAGGATACTATCCGATGTCAACATTTACTTACACTAACACTGTAGATGCTTCTGGTAATGGTATTGATGGCGTGCTTCGTAATTTAGATACCGTAGATAAACAAACTGCCCCACTGCCTTACGCGTCCAACCAAAATGGAGATTGGAATACCAGCGCTACTTGGGTTAACGGTAATATGCAGTCAATACCAGGAAGTACATCGATTGTAGATTCAAATATTACAGTAGACTGGAACATAGTTAAAATATCACATGATGTAACATTAGATAATTCAACTTTACCTTTTAACAAAAACAATAACAGAGAATTATTAGCTTTATATATTGACTCGAATGAACTCATATTGACCGGTAACAACAGTGACAAGTCTGGAAACGGCATTACCATTTCTCATTACTTAAGTCTTAATGGAAAATTAGATCTAGAAGGCGAATCACAATTAATTCAGACTGAAAACAGTGATCTCATTGTAGGTTTAAACGGGAAATTAGAAAGAGACCAACAAGGTACTGCAGATACCTTTACATATAATTATTGGTCTTCACCAGTTGGTGAAACAAATACAGGTTTAAACGACTATAGCTATTCTGTTCAAGACATTATGCAAGATGGAGACATACCTGTTAACTTTTTAGGATCAGGTTACAACGGTGCAGCATCGAGTCCTATTCAAATTTCAGATTACTGGATATGGAAATTTGCAGATTTAACTAATGATGACTATTCAGCTTGGCAACACATAAGAGCAAGCGGAACCATACACGCAGGAGAAGGGTTCACAATGAAAGGACCAGGAACTGGATCCATTGTATCAGAGCAAAATTATGTATTCAATGGTAAACCAAATAATGGTGACATAACTTTAACTATTACTTCAGGAAATGAATATTTGGTAGGTAATCCTTATGCCTCTGCATTAGACGCCAATGAATTTATAAATGATAATCCTAATTTATCAGGAACACTATATTTTTGGGAACATTGGGGAGGAGGCTCTCACATTCTTCAAGAATATCAAGGTGGATACTCATTGTACAATCTGTCAGGAGGTGTGCCTGCACCAGCACCAGACCCTGATGTAGCACAAGTTGGAGTTGGCACTAAAACTCCAGGACCATACGTACCTATTAGTCAAGGCTTTTTTGTTACTGGGACTAGTACAGGTACCATAAACTTTCAAAATGATCAACGTGCTTTTCAAAAGGAAGGTAATTCTAATTCAGTTTTTTTAAGAACATATGTAAATCCAAATAGTACACTAAATACGGCATCTAATGACAATAGAATGAAGTTTAGACTAGGATTTAATGCGGGTTACAATATGCAACTTCATCGTCAAATTCTATTGACTATAGATGAAAATGCCACCCCTAATGTAGATTGGGGCTATGATGGTAGGCTCAACGATAATCAAACCGATGATATGTTTTGGGTACTAAATAATGAAAAGTACATAATTCAAGCAAGTAATGATAATGAATTAAATGATGCTTATCCAATAGGAATTAAAGTAAATGAAGATGGAATTAATTCTATAACTATAGATCAATTAGAAAATATTGAAGATAACATCAATATCTACGTCCATGATATTGAATTAAATTCATACCATAATTTAAGAGATAGTGATTATGATATTTTCTTGTTAGCTGGCGAATACCTGAATCGATTTGAAATTACATTTGACTTCAGCGAATCACTAAGTATTGATGATAAAAACGAAAAATCTATTGACATATTATACTCTAATCATAAACAAAAACTAATTTTATTAAACCCTAATCAGATTGAATTAGAATCAATTGAATTTTATAATTTACTAGGACAATCTGTTAATAAAATAAATGATATTTCGGAGAGAGGTTACTCTGAATATAAAGTGAATCAACTTAGTACTGGAGCCTATATCGTAAAGTTAAATACTTTAAGCGGTTCAATATTGACAAAAAAACTAATAATAAACTTAAATTTTAAATAAAAACCTTAATCTTAACCTCATAAAAGCATGTCTTAATAACACTCACTTTTATAATTGCAACCTCGCTATTTTCAAAGGACTTTAATGTGTAATATATGCAAAACGCTACTGGCAATTCTAGCAGTGCTTATACTCGTTTCGTGCCTATTTCATCTTTAAATAACGCATTTGATATACCAAAATTATGGCTTGGATCTTTTAACAAATACAAGAAAATGGCATTCAGCGCAGCTATCTATATGGTAAGAGCAGAATCAGCGAATGCTCAGCACTCACAAAAAATTAGATTTAATTAAAGATAGTTTTTTTCGATTAGTTAGTAAGGAGAAAAGTCTCGACCATCTCTTCGGTTAGACTTTTCTCATTTTAAAGCTTCAACTAAAGTTTCAAAATCGCATTTATCTTGGCTCCCAGACTCCATATTTTTTAAAACAAATAAACCATTTTCTAATTCCTGCTCTCCAACAATAACCACATATGGAATATTACGTTTATTAGCATGTGCCATCTGTTTCTTCATTTTGGCCGGATCCGGATACAACTCCGCTTTAATTCCCTGACTTCTGAGTTGTTTAATAGCTTTAAAACACGCCAATCCTTCTTTTTCCCCAAAATTAATGAACATGACCTTGGTTGCCTCTGTTATTGTTTTAGGGAATAAGTTCAATTCTTCTAGGACAAGATAAATTCGGTCCAAACCAAAACTAATACCTACCCCACTTGTGTCAGGCTTTCCAAAAATGCTGGTTAAGTCGTCATAGCGACCACCACCACCAATAGAACCCATGTCCACACCTTCTGGTGCAGAAACTTCAAAAATAGCACCTGTATAATAATTAAGACCACGTGCAAGGGTCACATCTAATTTTAATTGCGCTGTACTTAACTGAAGTTCTTTAATAGCGTTATCAATAAACGCTAACTCTTCTATACCTTTTAATCCATCACTTGAAGATGCTAATATCGATTTTAAGCTCTTAATCTGATTACTAAAATCACCATGCAGAGAAAATAGAGGCTGAAGTTTTCTAATACCATCTTCAGAAATGCCTTTTCCAAGCATTTCTGCTTTTACCTTATCCTCTCCAATTTTATCAAGTTTATCCAAAGAAACAGTAAAATCAATGAGTTTATCTTGAGCGCCAATAACCTCAGCAATCCCATATAATATCTTTCGGTTGTTAATTTTTATAGTTACGCCTTTAAGGTTTAAAGCCGTAAAAACAGCATCATACAATTGAATAAATTCTACCTCCTGAAAAAGAGACTTTGAGCCTACAACATCTGCATCACATTGATAAAATTCTCTAAAACGTCCTTTTTGTGGTCGGTCTGCACGCCAAACAGGCTGTATTTGGTAGCGTTTAAACGGAAACTCAATGTCATTTTGGTGCTGAACCACATATCGCGCAAAAGGTACTGTTAGATCATAGCGAAGTGCTTTCTCAGATATTCTTGGGGTTATCTTTGACTCAGAACGTGAATTGTAATCCTCATCAGCAACTTTGCGAAGGTATTCTCCACTATTTAATATCTTAAAAATTAAGCGATCACCTTCATCACCGTACTTTCCCATTAAGGTATCAGAGTTTTCAAAACTTGGTGTCTCTATAGGCTGAAAACCAAAGAGTTGAAATTGTTCTTTTATAGTTTCTGTAACATAAGAACGTTTTGCAACTTGTTCTGAATTAAAATCTCGAGTACCTTTAGGAATACTTGGTTTTTGAGCCATTTACCAGTTAAATTTTCACAAAAATATTATAATTTTTATAGGCAAACCTAAGTAATTTCATTTTTATAGTAACTTTATGCTGTTTGTAGCGTCTTATCCATGTAAACTAATAAACTAACGGTATAAAAAACCATGTTTTCACTAGCTAGAGAGAATTTTAAAATTGCTTTTGGCTCAATTAAAGGCCAATCCCTACGTACTATTTTAACTGTATTAATTATTGCTATTGGTATTATGGCGCTTGTTGGCATTTTAAGCGGTGTGTCTGCTCTTGAAAATACAATCTCTGGTAGTTTTTCATCCATGGGAGCCAATACGTTTAACTTTCAACGTTACGAATTTAAATCGCAACGTCAAAGTCGTAGAGAACGTCAAAAAATCAACCCCGTTATTAGCTATAGAAACGTTAAAAATTTTGTAGACAATTACGACTACCCTTTCACTAAAGTGGCCATTTCATTCTACGGGACTTTTATTGCTGAAGTAAAATATGAAAATGAAAAAACGGATCCCGAAGTACGTGTCTTGGGGGCCAATGAGCATTTTATCGGTAATTCTGGATTAGAGTTAGAAAGTGGTCGTGGACTTAATTATTTTGATATCGAAAACAGTAACTCAGTCTGTGTTATTGGAAGTGATTTAGTAAAGGCCTTGTTTGAGGATGTGAATCCTATTGATAAAACCATTAGTGTTAGGGGTTCTAAATTTAAAGTGATAGGAACTTTAAAGGAGAAAGGGTCTACCTTTGGTAATAATCAAGATTTACGTGTTATAGTGCCAATTCAAAAGGCCAGATCAATTTTTACCAGTCCAAATATTAATTACACCCTCAGTGTAAAAGTTGAAAAGAATGATTTGCTAGAAGGTGCTCAGGAAGAAGGAATAATAACCTTTAGAAATATTAGAGGTCTTAGCCCAGTAGAAGACAATAATTTTGGGATTGAACGCAGTGAAGATCTTATTAATCGTGTTGCTGAGAATACAGAAACCTTATATTGGGCTGCTTGGATTATTAGCATCATTACTATTTTTGGCTCTACCATTGCCCTAATGAATATTATGTTAGTTTCGGTTAGTGAACGTACCCGAGAAATCGGAGTTCGTAAAGCATTAGGTGCAAAGCGTCGAACAATAGCATTTCAGTTTTTTATCGAAACAGTGCTTATAGGTCAATTTGGGGGAATTTTAGGAATTGCCCTCGGGATTTTGATTGGTTGGGTTGTATCTTACAACTTTGACTTAGCATTCTCTACTCCATGGGTCGCGATGATTTGGGCTACTAGTATTGCTTTTATAGTAGCTGTAATTTCAGGATTATATCCTGCAACTAAAGCAGCACGTCTCGATCCTATCGAGTCCTTAAGGTATGAGTAATTTACTCTTAGGAATAATACAGTTTTGAAAAACTTGTACGCGGATGAGGTAGACAAGTCCTATGACTAATCAGATAGCTTTCGAAAAAAGTTTAGAAAAAAAGAGACCCTGTTATACGCATTAAAGAACATCGTCAAAAATACCAGGGTTTTAATAAAACACCTTGAATTACTGACGCATTAACGACTCAAAGTACTGAAATAATTCACCTTTTGTGATATTGGCTCCTTGCTGGATTAATTTAAAAATATCTTGGTGTTTATCTTCAGAATAGTCCTTCTTAGCATTAAAAAATTCAATATCATCAGACAATAAATTATCACGTAACCATTGAAAACCTTCTTTTGTAGTGAGATCAACCTTGTCCTCTTTTAGCTTTAAGGCAATAAGATGCATATCTTTATCTCTGCATTTAAATAGATGTATTTGATTTGATGATATATGTTCTAAATAATCAACTTTCTTCAATACACCATACCAAACCAAATCACTGAATACATCCAATTCTTGTTCTGCCGCTTCTGGTTTATTCTTTTTAATACCCTCCCACTCGTCTGCTGTTATAGACTGAGTTGCCAAAAAATTGATGAATTCTTGGTGCAATTCTTCAAATTGTTCTTTTGTTAATCTTGTGTACTTCATTATTTCAATACTTAATTAATAGCTTCATGGGCTTCAAATGGTCTGTCTGTTGCTATGATATCAGCACCAAATTTATGCCATCTTTGGTACATATCATGACCTCTAACTTCTGCCTGTTTATCTAAGTTTCCTAAAGTTCCCAGAATACAAACAATATCTTCTTCATGCAGTCTTTTATATAAAGAAGGATTAGATAATCGGGTTCCGGTAAAGGCCAGCATGTTTTCTGTAGGTATATCAGTTTCTAAGAGCCTATCAATTTCTGTGTGATTTCTGGTAGAAACAGATAATAATAACTCAGGTGCCAAAGCGTAAGCTGATGTTGCTTGTTCTACATCGTATGTTATAATAATACTTATATCTTCTGCTTGTTGTGATTTTATGGCATCTATGACGTGTTTTTGTGGTGTTCCACGCTTAATATCTACTGTTAATACAACATTATTAGACTTACACCATTTTAAAACATCAGAAAACAGCGGAATTTGGAAATCTGTTACATTACCAAAGTCATCCACAAGATGATACCGTTGCAATTCTGAATAAGATAAATTCTTTACTAAACCATTACCGTCAGTAGTTCTATCTATGGCGCTATCATGCATAAGCACCAATTGCCCATCTTTAGTTTGCGCGACATCAATTTCAAAAATAGCAGAAATACTGTCACTTACATACTGTATGGTTTCTAGTGCATTCTCAGGATAATCCTTTAATCCTTTCCCACCACGATGTACACTAATATTAGGATAGGAATCTTTTGAAACTCTGAAAACTTCGACTAGCTTTGATTTTGCAGTGGATGATGATGGTGTTTCTTCTTTGGCATCTTTACACCCAAAAAAAACAATCACAAACAATAAGAGAAAGTGTTTTTTCATAACAGAATTGAATAAAAAAACCGCTTAGAAAACTAAACGGTTTTAAATAATCTTTAGATATAAATTATTTTTTCTCTGCAACTACCTCAAATGGTAAATCTACAGTTACTTCTCTATGCAATCTGATAACCGCATTATATTTTCCTAAACGCTTAACGTTACCACCGATTACATTTATGTATTTTTTATCTACTTCGTGACCAGCTTTTTGTAATGCATCTGCAACATCAATATTGTTTACAGAACCAAATAACTTATCACCAGTTCCCACTTTAGAAGCAATTTTCACTTCTAATTGTGCCAATGCATCAGCAGTTTTTTGCGCTGCTTCAATGATTGACTTTTCTTTAAAGGCACGTTGCTTTAAAGTCTCAGCTAACATTTTCTTTGCAGAAGCCGTAGCCATTACAGCGTGACCTTGAGGAATTAAAAAGTTTCTACCATAACCGTTCTTAACTGTTACAATATCGTCTTTAAATCCTAAATTTTCAACGTCTTGTTTTAATATAAGTTCCATTGTTATGATATTTTATTTTAATAAATCAGCAACATATGGCATTAAAGCTAAATGTCTAGCTCTCTTTACAGCCACTGATACTTTTCTTTGATACTTTAAAGACGTTCCTGTTAAACGTCTTGGTAATAATTTACCTTGTTCATTTACAAAACTTAATAAAAAATCTGCATCCTTATAGTCTACGTACTTAATGCCAGACTTTTTAAAACGACAGTACTTCTTTGCTTTAGAAGTTTCTATGTTAAGCGGAGTTAAATATCTAATTTCTCCGTCTTTTTTTCCTTTTGCTTGTTGTTCTATAGATGACATAATTACGCTTTTTGTTTGTTTCTATCTCTTCTCTTATCAGCCCAAGCCGCAGCGTGCTTGTCTAATTTCACAGTTAAGTAACGCATAAAACGCTCATCACGTCTAAACTCTACTTCTAATTGCTCGATAGTTTCACCAGCAACATTGTAATCAAATAAGTGATAAAAACCACTTTTTTTGTTTTGAATTGGATACGCTAATTTTTTTAAGCCCCAATCTTCTTTGGCAATCATCTTAGCACCTTTAGAAGTCAAAAAATCTTCGTACTTCTTTACTGTTTCCTTTATCTGATCTTCAGATAAAACGGGATTTAAGATGAAAACAGTTTCATAACGATTCATAATATTTCTTTTGTTTATTGTTAAAACGGCTGCAAAAATAAGGATTAATTCTAATTCTGGCAATGTTTTTGAATGTAAACTTACAAACAATTAATCTCTAAAGGATTATGTTAAATTTTACACTTTGTCGGTAAAATTTGTTTTTTAACCGAAATTATTGTAGTATTGTCGATATCTTAACCTAATAAATATTAATGTTATGACTTTAAACTGTGTAGTTGTTGATGATTCTGCGATTCAACGTCTCTCTATAGTAAAGTTAATTGAGAATCATTCCTCGCTTAATCTTATTGCAGAGTACAGTAGTGCGTTAGAAACAAAAAACGGTCTTAATACACATAAAGTAGATCTTATCTTCTTAGACATAGAGATGCCAGTGTTAAACGGTTTTGAACTTCTAGATGTACTCAACAACAAACCCCAAATTATTTTTGTTACCGGTAAAACAGAATATGCTTTTAAAGCATTTAATTACGACGCTACCGATTATCTTCAAAAACCAATCACTAAAGAACGTTTTAATACAGCTGTTGAAAAAGCTATTGAGCAGCACAAATTAAAATTAGATTTTAATGAAACTGACGGTGAACACATCTTTGTAAAGAGTAACCTTAAAAAACGTAAAGTTTATATTAAGGATATCAAATGGATTGAAGCTTTAGGCGATTATGTAAAAGTCGTAACAGAAGAAAACAGCCTTGTAGTGTTATCTACAATGAAAGCTTTTGAGAAAGAATTACCTGAAGGAAAGTTTTTAAGAATTCACAAATCCTACATTGTGAATTTAGACAAAATTGACCGCTTTAACAGTAAAAACGTTGAAGTAGGTGCTTATGAAATTCCATTGAGTCGAAATAAAAAGACCCAATTAGTTGATGCTCTAAATAATATGTAACAATATTACGCATCGCAAAATGGCTTAGAGCACATTGATATAAATAAATCCTGATAGAAATGTCGGGATTTTTTTTGTTTTAATAGTTATCTACATTCAAAATCACACGAACAGACCTAAAATCTTTTACTGCATTAAAGCTATTATCAATCTTCAATATAGCGGCTTTGGTTTTAGCCAATGACTGCTGCTGTGGTATTTTAACCAGAATGTTTTTATTGAAAAGGTTTCGTATTCTTGATATTGGAGGGAATTCAGGACCTAGGACATTGGCTTTAAAGACTTGTCGCAGCGATTTTGCATACCAATCTGCCGCAAGATTAACGCGATTGTAATCTTTATGCTTTAAAGTGATCTTAATCAAACGGTATATGGGTGGATATTTATAATTGTAGCGATCGTTCATTTGCTCAGTATACATGTCTTTAAACGCATTAACAGATACTTGTTGTAAAATATTATGGTGCGGATTATAGGTCTGAATAAGCACCTTCCCTCTTACATCGGTACGTCCAGCGCGGCCAGATACTTGTGCCATAAGTTGGTAACTACGTTCATGCGCTCTAAAATCAGGAAAGTTTAGAAGGTTATCTGCATTCATAATACCAACCAACTTTACATATCTAAAATCAAGACCTTTGGTGAGCATCTGTGTCCCAACCAAAATGTCAATATCGCGTTGCTCAAAACTCGTAATAATCTTTTCAAAACCATATTTACCACGCGTTGTATCCAAATCCATACGAGCGACTTTATGATCTGGAAATAGTACCTTTACTTCTTCTTCTATTTGTTCGGTACCAAATCCTTTGGTGTCTAAAGTAGCATTGCCACAAGCTTCGCACGATTTAGGCATAATGGTGCTAAACCCACAGTAATGGCATCGTAGCTGATCTCTGTACTGATGGTAGGTTAAACTCACATCACAATTTGGACATTGTGGCGAATGCCCACAAGTGGTACACTCAACAATTGGTGAAAAACCACGTCTATTCTGAAATAGAATAATTTGAAAGCCTTCCTCTAAAGTTTCGGTCATTTCTTCAATCAGTCGGTCCGAAAAATGACCTTTCATGCGTTTACGCTTGTATTTGTCTGCCAGATCCACCAATTCAATGTCTGGCATCAACACATTGTTATAACGCGTGGTAAGCTCTACCAACCCATATTTACCTTGACTGGCATTAAAATAGCTTTCTAAACTTGGTGTCGCAGAGCCTAAAAGTGTTTTAGCTTCATGCATAGCACCTAAAACAATGGCTGCATCACGCGCGTGATATCGCGGAGCAGGATCAAATTGCTTATAGGATTGCTCATGTTCTTCATCGACGATAATTAACCCAAGATTAGAAAATGGCAATAACAAGGACGATCGCGCTCCAATAATCACCTGAGCTTTCTCAGAATCTTGCAATAAATTATGCCAAACCTCAACTCGCTCATTGCCAGAATAGCGACTATGAAACACAGCAACTTTCTCACCAAAATAGTCTTGTAAACGTTGGACAAGTTGTGTTGTTAAGGCAATTTCTGGTAATAAGTACAATACTTGTTTGTTTGTATCTAACTGCTCCTCAATGAGTTTTACATATATCTCTGTTTTCCCAGAAGAGGTCACGCCATGTAATAAAGTGACAGCTTTTGTCTTAAATGCTGTTGTAATCTCTTCATAAGCAGTTTCTTGAGCATCAGAGAGCTGTTTCGATGCTGAAACACCTTCGCCCTCAAACTGCACACGGTCCGTTTGCACATAGTATTCATCTAGAATGCCTTTATCTATGAGTGCTTTGATCACAGCTGTAGAGGTTTGACTGCGCTTGGTAAGATCTGTGACTTTAATAGGTTTATTTTCTGAAGCTTCGAGTGTAAATAAGCTCAAAAGGACTTGGCGCTGCTTTGGAGCGCGACTTAAGGAATCTAATAAGACTTGAAGATCAGATTCATTTGTATAATCTGAATGTAACTTTACATAACGCACCAATTTAGGTTGATACTTTTCGTATAGTTCTTCATGCAAATGCAATATGCCCTTCTCAACCATGCCTTTAATTACAGGAAGCACCCGCTTTTTATCCAAAATAGAAACGACATCCTGAATTTTTAAAGCGCTTTGGTATTGTAGAGCCTCATAGATTAAAAACTCATCATCCTTAAGACTTGTATCTTTTACCTCAGCGGCTTCATTTTTTAAAATAATAGTTTCGCTTTCTAGAATAAAGGCATTAGGCATTGCTGCGCGCATTACCTCGCCCAAACTACACATGTAATACTTAGCAATCCATTCCCAATGGTTTAATTGCTTTTGGGTAACCACAGGAATCTCATCTAAAATTTGATGAATGGTTTTAGGCTCATAAGCCATTGGCGGTGAGTTGTGAACCTTGTAAGCTAAGGCTGTATAAATTTTACTCTTTCCAAATGGTACAGACACTCGCATGCCAGTTTTTAAAAACTGGGCTTCGGCTTTAGTAATATGATAAGTAAAGGCTTTTTGGAGTGGAATGGGTAATATGACGTCTAAAAAATAGGTCACTATCTAACACGTTTCCAGTATTGTGTTTTATAAAATAAGCCAACATAACCCCTTACTTGTATGGTTTCATTACCATCTTCTAACTTTAAACGACATTTGTATTCTTTACCATTATTTGGGTTTAAAATCGTACCACCTTCATAAAGATCATTATTCTTTTCTAAACCATCAATAATTACCATTCCAATAATAGGTTTGTCTTTTTTAGAACCTTTGCATCTAGTGCATAAAGGATTATTTTGTTTTGGATGTATTAGCTTAATTATTTTACCATAGATTTTACCATCATTTTCATAAATCTCTACGATCGATTTTTCTTTTCCTGATTCATCATCAATGGTTTTCCACTTGCCCAAAATACTTTGCGAAAAGGATAGGTTTAAACCAAACAAAAACAAAACTGTAAATAGGTACTTAGTCATTTTTAGATTTTAATTTATGTAAACGTCTTAAGGAGGCATTAAGCTCATACCCTAAAAGTAAAATATTAGAGTTTAACCAAAGGTATATGAGCAAGATTAATAAGGCGCCAATAGAACCATATAATTTATTATACTGAGAAAAATTATCAATATAAACACCGAATAGGTAAGACGTCAAGATTATTAGTAGTGTCGTAAGTAAAGCGCCAACTGAGAAAAACCGCGTGTACCGTCCCTCTTTTGTGCCAAAATAGTACAAGGTGGCTGTAGCTAGATACACCATCAGAACAAAAAACAAATATTTCACTACTGCAATCCATTGCTCTGACGTAGCTTTTTCAGTTTCTAGTGCATTATTTAATGGAGTGATGATGTAGATCTGTGTATACCCAAAAAAAGCAACAGTAAGTAAAACCAAGACTACCAAAATTAAGGCAACGCCTAAGGCATACAAATACTGTTGAAAAACGTTACGCGTGAGTTGTTCGTGATAGGAATTCTCAAAACCAGAAAACACAGCATTAACACCATTAGCCATTAATAGCATAGATAAGATAAAAACAGAAGACAGCAAACCTGCCCCGCCACCGCCACTGATGTTATCGAAGATATTAGATATAAAAAATTCAGAGGTCTGTGGGGGTAAAAAAGATTGAAGAAAATCTAGAAATTCCTCTTGAAAGCCTTCTATTGGAATAATTGGAATGAGGATAATTACAAAAAGTAAAAATGGAAAGATTGCTGTGAAAAAGCTAAATGCAATAGCACTTGCTCTCGTTGTTAATGTTCCTTTTACAATCCCTAAAACATATAATTCTAATAAATCATAGATGGACAAACCCTCAAATCCAGGCAACCTAATTTGTTTAAAAAAGCGCACAATGAGGCTGATAACCGGAATCTTATCAAGCTTATCTTCTATAGGCTTTGTCATATTACACGGCCTTTAGGCTTAAATCCATATTACAAACAGAATGTGTTAATGCCCCTGAAGAAATGTAGTCCACACCGCACTCTGCATAATGTCTTACAGTATGTTCATTAATCCCACCTGACGATTCTGTTAAACATTGATCCCCTATAAGTTTTACAGCTTTTCTTGTATCCTCATAATTAAAGTTATCAATTAAAATTCGGTATACTCCACCGCAACCAAGAATTTCTTGAATTTCGTCAAGATTACGCGCTTCAACAATAATTTTAAGATCTCTGCTGGTATCCGTTAGGTATTGCTTGGTAAGGTTAATTGCTTTAGCTATCCCACCAGCAAAATCAATATGGTTATCCTTAAGCATAATCATATCGTATAAGGCGAATCTGTGATTTTCGCCTCCGCCAATTTTTACAGCCCATTTCTCGAGGGCTCTAATTCCTGGAGTAGTTTTTCTAGTATCTAAAATTTTAGTTCCTGTGCCTTCTAATAAATCTACGAAAGTTTTTGTTTTGGTGGCAATAGCACTCATACGTTGCATAGCATTTAACACCAAACGCTCTGCCTTTAAAATCGACTGAGAAGCACCCTCAACATAAAACGCTATATCACCATGTTTTACAGCTGAGCCATCAGCAATAAATGTTTCAACCATCATATCTGGATCTACATATTGAAATACCTGTTTTGCAAATTCCACACCAGCAATTATACCTTCATCCTTAACTAAAAGCTTGGCCTTACCTCTGGCTGTTACAGGTATACAAGCCAGAGAACTATGATCACCATCACCAACATCTTCTCTTATGGCATTGGCTATGATACCATCTATTTCTATCTCGAATTGTTCTTTTGAAATCATCAACTATCTTATTTAACGTAAAAATAGGAATTGATAGAATAAAACTTCAAAAACTAAATACCTATTTCTAAAAAAGTATAACTTTGAAATTATGAATATAAAACTAATTGCTATTGGTAAGACAGATAACAAAAATCTTAAGACGCTTATTCAAGATTATCAAAAACGTCTTGGCCATTATATTAAGTTTGAATTTGAGTTAATTCCAGATATTAAAAACGTAAAACATCTCACCGAAGCCCAACAAAAAGCGAAGGAAGGTGAGCTGATACTTGCTAAGACTCAAAAATCGGATGTGCTCATTTTACTCGATGAAAATGGTAAGCAAATGGATTCTGTCACCTTTTCAGGCTATTTACAAAAACATATGAATTCTGGTATTAAAACCTTAATTTTTGTGATTGGTGGTCCTTATGGATTTTCAGATGCTATATATCAACGTGCTAATGGTAAATTAGGCTTATCCCAAATGACTTTTTCGCATCAAATGGTTCGTTTATTTTTTATAGAACAGCTTTACCGTGGCTTTACTATACTAAAAAACGAACCCTATCATCACAGATAAGATCCGTTTCTTTTATATCGGTAAAGTCTTATTAATAGACTTTATAGGTATCTCTTCGTTTCTCGAGTTGTTTCTTTAAATCGCGAATGGCCTCATTCACTGCTGCCTCATAGGTGCTTTCATTAGACATCGCATAAATACGTGGTCCTGGTAAACTCAATTCAATATTACACATCTTTCCAGCATTATGGTCTTTATCATCATGCTTCACATACACTTGGGCAGAGATCAGAAATTCGTTCTTGTTACTTAGTTTTTCTAATCGCTCTTCAATGTAAGCTGAAAGTGTTTCACTTACATCGGTGTTTACATACTGAAAATTTACTGTCATAGTTTCTAAATATTAAGATTCTTATTTCTATACATAAGATACGAAATTTTGAGTATTCTATCAATAAAAACAATCATAACATTAGGAAATAATCTTCAGTGGTTTGGTGGTCTTCCAATTACCTCTAGTAAAATCTGGAAACTCCTGAGGCGCTCCTCCATTAGCCACAGATTGTTCACTCAAAGGCGACACTGCACTCCAAAAACAACCTTCATATACATTCTGATCTAATGGTAACCCTTTTTGCAAACACTCCACAATACGGTAGACCATAATACCATCCATACCACCATGACCACTACCCTTGGCTGCTTGATTTAAACGTTTATAAAGCGGATGATCATATGTTTCGTATAATGCTTGTAGTTGTTCGCCTTGAATCCATCGATGATGATCCTCCGTTATACCTGCGAAACCTCCATCAAAAGCTGCTCTTGTTGGAAAGCCTGCTAAAATTCCTTTAGTCCCTTGGACTAAATTATGACGCGAATAGGGTCTCGGACTTGTTTCGTCCCATTGTACCATAATGGTTCTTCCCATATTCGTTTTTATAATCGATGTATTTAAATCTCCACCTTTAAAATCTAATTGATTCCATTTATGATCAATCGGGTAATTTTTTTTAGCATATAATTGTCTTCCTAGAGCTTGGGTAGAATAAGAAACAATACTATTAAATGTGTCATCTTGTCTTGCTAAATTCATGTATTGCGATACTGGACCAAGACCATGAGTTGGAT
>NZ_JABSST010000035.1 GCF_013213975.1 Winogradskyella sp. | reverse complement strand
CTTGGTAAGAACAGAATTATTGCAGAAACTGGGGCAGGACAGCATGGTGTTGCTACAGCAACCGTTTGTGCTTTAATGGGTATTGACTGTATTGTTTACATGGGTGAAATTGACATTGCTAGACAGGCGCCTAATGTTGCAAGAATGAAAATGTTAGGTGCAGAAGTCAGGCCTGCACTGTCAGGAAGCCGTACGCTAAAAGATGCCACTAATGAGGCCATTAGGGATTGGATTAACAATCCTGTGGACACACATTACATAATAGGATCAGCTATAGGACCTCATCCTTATCCGGATATGGTAACACGTTTTCAATCCGTGATTTCTGAAGAAATTAAGTGGCAACTCAAAGTAAAGGAAGGTAGAGAAAATCCAGATTATGTTGTGGCATGTATTGGAGGAGGAAGTAATGCTGCCGGAACCTATTATCATTATTTAAATGATGAAAATGTTGGAATCATTGCTGTTGAAGCTGCGGGCAAAGGCATTCATTCAGGTGAAAGCGCAGCAACTTCAGTCCTTGGCAAAGAAGGTATAATTCATGGATGCAAGACCCTATTGATGCAAACTAACGACGGACAGATTACTGAACCATATTCCATTTCTGCGGGGTTAGATTATCCAGGTGTTGGTCCTTTACACTCTCATTTATATAAATCTGGACGTGGTGAATTTTACTCAGCAACTGATGACGAAGCCATGACTGCTGGCTTAGAACTAGCGCAATTAGAAGGCATTATTCCAGCCATTGAAACAAGTCACGCCTTAGCAATTTTTGAGCATAAAACATTTAAACCCGAAGATTTTGTTGTGATTAGCCTTTCTGGTCGCGGAGATAAAGATTTACAAAATTATATTGACTACTTCAAGTTATAAATATGAATAGAATTAATCAGAAATTACAAGAAGATAAGAAGCTTCTTTCCATATACTTTACCGCAGGTTATCCTAATATTAATGATACCTTTAAAATCATTGAAGATTTGGAAAAATCGGGTGTAGACATGATAGAAATAGGGCTGCCATTTAGTGACCCTTTAGCAGATGGACCAACCATACAAGAGAGTTCTACAGCCGCTTTAAAAAACGGAATGACTACTGATCGATTATTTGATCAATTAACAGATATCAGGCAATCGGTATCGATTCCTTTGATTATCATGGGTTATTTCAATCCTGTTTTGCAGTATGGAGTTGAAGCCTTTTGTAAAAAGTGTCAAGAGATTGGTATAGACGGATTAATCCTTCCAGATTTACCTGCCGATGTTTATGATGAGCAGTACAGATCTACTTTTGAAAAATATGGTTTAATTAATGTGTTTTTAATAACACCTCAGACTTCAGACGAACGCATTCGATATATAGATTCCATTTCTGATGGTTTTATTTATATGGTGAGTTCGGCAAGCACAACGGGAGCAAAAACTGGATTTGGTGCTATTCAATCTGAGTATTTTAAAAGAATCGATACTATGAAACTCAATAATCCGCAGATTGTTGGCTTTGGTATTTCTAATAATGACACCTTCAGACAAGCAACAACGTATGCCAAAGGGGCTATTATTGGTAGTGCTTTCATTAAACATGTAACACAAAAAGGCATAGATGATATTAAATCATTTATAGATCGTGTTTTACATTAGAATAACCTATAGAACATTATGCCACTGAATATTGTATTAATAGAACCAGAGATACCCAATAACACAGGGAATATTGGACGGCTTGCCTTAGCTACTGGATCTAAACTGCATTTGGTAAAACCCTTTGGATTTGAAATTAATGACAAGCGTCTTAAACGTGCTGGGCTTGACTATTGGCAGCACCTCGAAGTCATATACTACGATTCAATCGAAGACTTTTTTACAATTAATGAAGGAGCAAGTATGGTATTTCTATCGAGTCATGGCATAAAATCGCATTGGGACATATCATTTCGAGACAATATATTTTTAGTTTTTGGAAAAGAATCTGTTGGCTTATCAAAAGACCTCATAGCACAAAATAAATCTCAGCTGTTTAAAATTCCTATGTTCAGTTCTCATATTAGAAGTCTAAATTTAGCTAATGCAGTAAGCATTATAGTGTATGAAGGTTTACGTCAGCTCCGTTAAATTTATCCCAAAATTATTTTAACATTTAAACCCAATGGAAAATTTTGAGTCATAGTTGTGTTCGTTAATTAAAAAACATAAAATTATGATTTCAAAAACATTAAAAGTGAGTCTAGTCATGATATTGTTATGCTCAATATCGTTTGTTAATGCGCAAGAAAGACAGCGCGAAAAAAAGCGTAATCCAGAAGAATTATTTAAATCTTTAGATACAAATGCGGATGGAGAATTATCTCTAGAGGAATTTACATCAAAACGTCGGCGCGAAGACATAAAAGCTGAGGCAATCAACGATCGTTTTAAATCTTTAGATAATGATATGAATGGAAGTGTATCAATGGAAGAATTCGCATCTCGAAGAGAAGTATCTAAGGAAGAACGTATGCAACAACGCTTTGCAGAAATGGATGGTAATGGTGATGGCCAAGTAGATATTAATGAGTATAAAGTCTTCTTAGAAAATGTTGAAAAGAAAGGAAAAAAACGTATGCGTCGAAGACATTAAATTAGTCTAGCATATCAACCCCTGATAAATTAGGGTTTTTTTTACACTTAATACCAAACATACTTCTTGGTTTTGTAACCTCATAACAAATATACCACAGATTGAAAAACACAAAAACCTTAAGACTCATTTCCTGGTACCTTCAGATTGCTTTTAGATTGTTCTTACCAGTATTGGTCTTAAGGCGTTTAATTCTCAATGGCTTCCTAGATGATGGAGTTACAGGTATTGCATTATTCCTTAGAATTCAAGTATAAATTAATATATCATTTTTTCTCATTCTATTCAGTATCCCATTCTTACGCTTAGAATACTTCACCGTTTCCAAATAGATTGTAGTTAAATCCATAAGCAGTATTTTAAGCTTATCGGTATTTATTTACTTTGAAAATTTTGAAACGGTTACCGATGATAAATTACTTATCGCCATTTTTGGTAGTTTATTCTTAGGAGCAGGCATCGGCATTACCATAGCAGACATTTACATCTTTCTCTAGAAATTGCCTGTTGTATATTGTGGTAGTGTTAAGGTCCCTGCAATAAGTTTTTTCGTACTGTGTTGGATAAATGAGTCACGAGGTTGCTCACGAAAAAACATTATCTCACAAAAACCAACTCGGTTTCAGAAGATAAGTCATCACTGTAACCATAGCCTTCAGAATTAAATCCTTTTACATCATCCAAAGTCTTAGCACCGGTATCAATAATGTATCTGGTCATTAATCCACGAGCCACTTTGGCAAAAAATCCTATCATTTTGTACTCACCATTTTTAAAGTCTTTGAAGGTCACCGTAATCACCGGAACTTTCAAGGTCTTTTTGTCTATGGCTTTAAAATATTCGTTACTCGCTAGGTTTAAAAATACCTCATCATTTTCCAGCTCGTCATTTAAGGTTTGAGTAACTTTCTTCGTCCAGAACTCATAAAGATTTTTGTTTTTGCCAACAGGCATCTTAGTCCCCATTTCTAAACGGTAAGGTTGAATTAAATCCAGTGGCTTTAAAATACCGTATAAACCTGAAATGATTCTTACCGTATCTTGGACTTTATCTAACTTTTTTGCATCAATAGTATAGGCATCAAGACCTTTATAAACATCACCACTAAAGGCGTATAAAGCTTGTCTTGCGTTATCTTTATTAAAAGGTAATTGCCAGTCTTGATTACGCTCATAATTGAGTTGCCCTAAACTATCGGATATCTTCATGAGTTTAGACAAACTTCGAGCAGACTTTTTCTTAAGTAGTTTATTAATGCGTTCTGCCTCAGCTAAAAAATAACCCTCTGTGGTTTTAGAAGTTGGTAATTTACTCTCGAAATCTAGGGATTTCGCTGGTGATAAAACAAGTTTCATAGTCCAATTTTTATTCCTAACAAATTTACAAACTTGAGTTAAGACCTAAAACCAGAATTAACAAATAATACTAATAGTACTATTAATTATCTTGATGCTTAGCGTATCCTCGCCATTTTTCGATACAGCGTTGAATATCCTCCGGAATTTCTGAAGTAAAACTCATCCATTCACCAGTTGAAGGATGCTCAAATCCCAGGGTTTTTGCATGCAATGCTTGTCGTGGTAAAACCTTAAAACAATTCTCTACAAACTGTTTATATTTTGTAAATGTGGTCCCTTTTAAAATCTTATCACCACCGTAACGCTCATCATTAAATAAGGTATGTCCAATATGCTTCATATGAACGCGGATTTGATGTGTTCGTCCCGTTTCCAGCTTGCAACTCACTAGTGTTACATAACCCAAGCGCTCAATCACCTTATAATGGGTTACAGCTGGTTTACCTTTATAGGATTCATCACCTTCATAAACAGTATTTTGCAAACGGTTTTTTGGATGCCGCCCTATATGGCCTTCTACAGTACCTTCATCTTCTTCGATATGACCCCAAACTAAAGCTACATATTGACGTTCACTCGTTTTTTCAGCAAACTGATTAGACAAATGTGCCATGGCATTTTCAGTTTTTGCAACCACTAAAAGGCCACTCGTATCTTTATCGATGCGATGTACCAAACCAGGTCTATCGCTTGAATTGTTTGGTAAGTTTTCAAAATGATAAATCAGTCCATTAATTAAGGTTCCTGAGTAATTACCATGACCTGGATGTACAACCATTCCGGCAGGTTTATTAACCACTAGAACATCATCATCTTCATAAACTATATCTATAGGAATATCTTCTGCAACCAATAAATATTCATGTGGCGGATACTCAAATTTTACCGTGATATGATCATTTGGCTTAACCTTGTAATTAGACTTTACAGGTGTACCATTCACAAAAATACAACCATCTTTAGCGGCTTGTTGAATCTTATTACGCGTTGCATTTTCCACAAAATTCATTAAGTACTTATCGATGCGAAGCGGCTGCTGTCCTTTTTCTACTCTAAAAGCGTAGTGCTCGTAAAGTTCATCATCTTGGGAAATATCGACAATATCAGACATATACTTATCGGTTTCCGTTTCCTAAGACCAAATCGATAGTGGATGTCAAAGGTAACAGGGTTCCTGGCTTTAGAGTTTTTCCGTTATGCTTCATTTCTAATACTACATCTTTACCGATGTTATCGATATAAGAAATTTCACCTATCTTAAATTCTAGGGCTTGCAATTGTGGTTTTGCCTGTCTAAAGGTACGTTTTAAAATATCTGGCACTTCAACCTTTCTGTAACCTGAAGGGTTAAGAATGAGATATATTTTTCTGTTCTCCTTGACCTGAGCACCAGCCAAAGGGTTTTGTTCAATAACAGAATATTTTGGGTAATTCGGATTAAAATTAGCCGAATCTTGAATCTTCATAGTTAAATCTAAATCATCGAGCTCAATTTTTACAGTTTCAATGGACTTTCCTTTTAAGTTAGGAACAACAACAAATTCGCCATGATTAGTAGTTACATTTAACCATTTAAGCACAAAAAAACTTAATACAATGATGGCGACAATAGCCAAGGCCAATTGCTTAAAAAATACCTTACTGCTTAAAAACTTAACGAAACTCATATATGAAGGATTGGTAGACAAAACTAATAAATAATCTAACGTATTAAAATTAATATACGTATGCCAGGCGCATTTAGTTTATAAAAAATAAATGATACTTTTACCTAACGCACTATAACTAAAACATGAAAAAAAATATTGCAATCATCATGGGAGGATATTCTAGCGAATATCAAATTTCTTTAAAGAGCGGTAATGTTGTTTACCACACTCTTAATAAAGAAAAGTATAATGCTTACCGCATCCATATTTTTAAGCATAAGTGGGTTTATGTAGATGCCAATGATAATGAGCATCCAATAGATAAAAACGACTTTTCAGTTGTATTAAATGGTGAAACTATCGCATTTGATTGTGTATTTAATGCCATACATGGTTCACCAGGTGAAGATGGTTATATGCAGGCCTATTTTGAATTATTAGCTATTCCTCATACCAGCTGTAGCATGTATCAAGCTGCGTTGACATTTAATAAGCGTGATTTGTTAGCGACACTCAAGCCCTATGGCATTAAGACAGCTGAAAGTTATTATCTTAATCTTGGAGACCACATAGATGAAGACGCTATTGAAGCCAAAGTTGGTATGCCGTGTTTTGTAAAAGCAAACAAAGCAGGCAGTAGTTTTGGCGTTTCGAAGGTTTATAAAAAGGAAGACTTAAAAGCAGCCATAAACAACTCTTTTAACGAGGATAATGAAATTATTATAGAAGAGTATTTAGATGGTGTTGAAGTCTCTGTTGGTGTAATGTTGTATCGTGATGAAGTAAGGGTTTTACCTATCACTGAAATTGTTTCTGAAAATGATTTCTTCGATTACGAAGCCAAGTATGAAGGAAAATCTCAAGAGATAACACCTGCTAGAATATCGAAAGATTTTGAAGAAAAAACGAGAAAAGTGGCAAAGCAGATTTTCGAAGTTTTAGGCATGACTGGATTTTCAAGAAGCGAATTTATTTTCAAAAATGATGAGCCTTATTTTCTTGAAATAAATACTGTTCCTGGCTTAACTAATGAGAGCATTTTACCGCAACAGGCTGTCGAAGCTGGAATAAGTATGGCAGATTTATTTGATAATGCTATTGAGCAAGCATTAAAAAAACATTAATTTCTATCTTTGACACATGGATTACCACAGTTTTTCAAATAGGACCAACAACTAAACCAAGATGAAAAGAGCATTATTTCCAGGATCCTTTGATCCAATTACAAATGGCCATTACGATATCATTAAACGTGGCATAAAATTGTTTGATGAAGTAATTGTGGCCATAGGAATTAATGCTGATAAAAAATACATGTTCTCTCTTGAAGAGCGCAAGACATTTATTGAAGAGGCATTTAAGGAGGAACCTAAAATTAAAGTTGTGACTTACAAAGGCCTCACTGTAGATTTCTGTAAAGAAAATGATGTTGACTTTATACTTCGAGGCCTGCGAAATCCTGCAGATTTTGAGTTTGAAAAAGCGATCGCTCATACCAATAGAAAGTTATCAAAAATTGAAACTGTTTTTCTACTTACAGCAGCAAAGACATCATTTATATCGTCATCAATTGTGCGCGATGTGATTAGAAATAATGGAGATTACACGGTATTAGTACCTGGTAGTGTAGTTGTAGGCTCTAAATAATACAGCGTAAAAAAAAGCATCAGATACAATGTGCAATTGCTTGCATGATTTATAACTAATGCTTTTTTAAAAAATTGATTAATAGCATTAGTAATATAAAATTAATTTTTGAGAGATAAAGATTTATTCGATTAAGAACTATTTAAGAAGATTAAGCGTAGTAAAATCTGTGTTACTCCTAATCATAACTAATCTCAATAATTAATTACATTGCAGTCATCCTTGGAATTGCAAATTTCATTATAATTCATTCTTTTGCAATATTTTAACTAAGAGTCTCTTGAAGATATATGATTACTATTGTAACAAAAGAAGACCCAGAATTACCAATAATTAGTAGCAACATCAAATTATGATCTTACCATTTACATTCTTGCTTTTTAAATTAAAGGTTATAGAACCTTCTGAGCGTATGATAGATCTTTGGAAGGATACATTTGCAATAAATAAATTGGAGTATGCGCTTATCAATGGAAATTACAAAACAAGACAGCTTGCTGCAGAAGCCTTAGAAATTATTGGAGAAGCATCTTCAATTCCATTATTAATTAAGGCTAGTAACGATCGAATTCATAAAGTATCTATAGCAGCATTAAACGCGCTAGAAGCTATTGGTTACAGTGATCAACTTATTATTTCAATTACACAGAAACGATTTAAATGGTTTAAAACCATACAACGTAAGGAAGAGCAATTAAAAGAAAAAAAACAACAGAAATATAACATTTACAAGTGGAAACGTTCTAGCAAAAAATCATTTGAAATGATAAAAGAACGGCTAAAGCGACCTATTAGATAAACTGACTAATCCAATTGAATACTCGGGAATTCTCCTTGAAATTCTCTAATTTCACGAGCTAGTTTTTCTAGAAATATTTGATGAGCTTTAGAATTTGGATTGAAAGGCCTATGGGCTTTTTTCGCTTGGATTTGTCCAATTCTTTTTGATGTATTAATTGTAGTTTCTGTCATCCAAACCTGTTGAAATTTTTCCCATATGTAATTAATTGCTAAGGAGCTAGGATGAAGCATATCATCATTATAAAAGCGATAATCCCTAAGATCATCCATCATAAGCTCATAAGACGGAAAGTAATAGAGTTGTTTTCGAGCATCAACCACTTGATGAATTGCAGCAATCAAATGAGCCTTACTCTGTGTATTCTCAACGAAGCCATCCTTTATATGCCTAACAGGAGACACTGTAAAAATGAAACTTACCTTAGGATTAATACCCCTTACCAATGCCACTATTGCGGTAAGAGATTCATTAATCTCATCTACCGATAGTAATTCTTTTAGGAATTGTTTTTGCGGTAACTTATGGCAGTTAGCCACCAACTTATCCCTTTCTAAAAATCGGTACACCCAAGCGGTACCCAGTGTAATAATAACGTGGCTACTTTCACATAATACATCATAAGATTGATCTAATGCAGTATTAAGATTTTGAAGCAATTGGGTCTTGGACGTATCATTCAATTTTGAATGTGCATCTAGGCAAGACCATTGCCCGTTTTGAAATACCAATTCATCTTCAGTATAGTAATCCTTGTTTATTACTCTAGAAATTAAGGTTTCTATGGCTAAAGGATGAAACAATATACCTACAGGATTAACCAGAGATTGGAATTTAAAGTAGGCTAATTTAGCACCAATATTTTCAGAAAAGCACGATCCAAATAATACTAATTTAGAACTATAATCGATGTGATTATGAGGCTGACTAGATAATGGTATTTGTGTTTGAAGTTTCAATTACAAATAATCTTTAGCCTTCTGTAAAGCCTCTTGTATCCCTTCGGGATTCTTACCTCCAGCAGTTGCAAAAAACGGCTGTCCACCACCGCCTCCTTGAATAAATTTACCCAATTCCCTTACTATTTGACCAGCATTTAGATTCTTATCAGCAACAAGATTCTTAGATACATAACAAGACAGCAAGGCTTTACCGTTATTATTGGCTCCAAACAAGGCAAAAAGGTTATCTACTTCACCACCGAGTTCAAAGCAGAGATTTTTTATTCCCGCAGCATCAAGATCAACTTTTTTCGCAATAAAATTGACACCATTTAGTGCTTCAATTTCGTTTTTAAGTTCTCCCTTTACATTCTTGGCCTTATCTTTTAATAGCTGGTCTATTTGCTTTTTTAGGTTTGCATTTTCAGCCTGTAAACTTTGAAGAGCTTTTACAGGTTCTTTTGAATTATTAAGCAAATCCTTCATTTCAAAATAAGCTCTGTTATTTTCAAAATAAAAGTCCTTAACAGCATCATGAGTTATAGCCTCTATACGTCTAATACCTGAAGCCACTGCACTCTCAGATGTAATTTTAAAATGCCATATATCAGAAGTGTTTTTAACGTGAGTCCCACCGCAAAGTTCAATGGACTGACCAAATCGTATCGTACGCACAGTATCTCCGTACTTTTCACCAAATAAAGACATTGCACCTTCTTCGATAGCTTGATCTTTAGGTACATTTCGTCTTTCTTCTAAAAGTAGCTTATCATTGATACGTCCATTGACAAAATTCTCGACATCACGCAATTCTTCAACCGTTAATTTTGAAAAGTGAGAAAAGTCAAAACGTAAGTGTTTTGAATGTACGGCTGAGCCTTTCTGCTCTACATGATCACCTAAGACCTCTCGGAGTGCCTGATGCAATAAATGGGTTGCCGTATGATTACATTCTGTTCTGTAACGTTGTTTAGCATCTACGGAAGCCATAAATGTCTCTGTAAGATGCTCTGGTAAGTTTTTGGTAAAGTGAATAATCACATTGTTTTCCTTTTTGGTGTCAAGAATGTAAATCACATCACCATGAATATCCTCAAGATAGCCTTTATCACCAACTTGTCCACCACCTTCTGCATAAAACGGTGTTAGATTAAAGACCAGTTGATACATATCACCGTCTTTTTTAGAAGTAACCTTTCTGTATCGTGTAATTTTAACCTTAGCTTCAAGTGTATCATAACCAATAAATTCTTGTTCAGAATCTTCTAGCAAGACCGTCCAATCATCGGTAGACATTTCACTGGCTTGACGTGAACGCTCTTTCTGAATCTGTAAATGCTCATCAAAACCTTTTTCATCCAGCTTCAAATTCTTTTCAGAGAGAATTAAGGCAGTAAGGTCAATAGGAAATCCATAAGTATCATAAAGTTCAAAAGCCTTTTCACCAGATACTGTATCGCCTTTTGTTTCTTCGACGATACGATTCAATAATATCAACCCTTGTTCTAAGGTTCTTAAAAACGAAGATTCCTCTTCTTTAATAACATTTTCAATCAGTTGTTTTTGAGCTTTAATTTCAGGAAATGCATTCCCCATTTTCTTACTCAAAATATCAACTAAGCGATACATAAAAGGTTCTTTTTTATCTAGAAATGTAAAACCATAGCGAACCGCTCGTCTTAATATTCGTCGTATCACGTAGCCTGCACCAGTATTACTTGGCAACTGGCCATCTGCAATAGAAAATGCCACTGCTCTTACATGGTCTGAAATCACTCTAATCGCTACATCCACCTTGTCATCTTTTCCATAATCCTTATTAGAAATGGCTTCAATTTCACGAATAATTGGTGTAAACACATCGGTATCATAATTAGATTGAACCCCTTGTAAAACCATACATAAGCGTTCAAAACCCATTCCTGTATCGATATGCTTACTCGGCAAAACCTCTAAAGCACCAGACGCCTTTCGGTTGTATTGCATAAACACCAAATTCCAAATCTCAACAACCTGAGGATGATCCTTGTTTACTAAAGACTTACCATCGACCTTTGCTTTTTCTTCAGCCGAACGAATATCGACATGAATCTCACTGCATGGTCCACATGGACCTTGGTCACCCATTTCCCAGAAGTTGTCTTTTTTATTACCCATAAGAATACGATCTTCTGGAATAAATGCTTTCCATAAATCATAGGCTTCCTGATCCATCTTAAGATTATCTGCATCATCGCTACCTTCAAAAATAGTGACGTATAACATGTCTTTATCAATACTGTAAACCTCCGTTAATAATTCCCAAGCCCAAATAATAGCCTCTTTCTTAAAGTAATCACCAAAACTCCAATTACCAAGCATTTCAAAAAGGGTATGGTGATAGGTATCATAACCCACTTCTTCTAAATCGTTATGTTTTCCGGATACTCTTAGACATTTTTGAGTGTCTGCAATTCTATTTTTCTTTGGTTCAGCATTACCGAGAAAATACTCCTTAAATGGGGCCATACCAGAGTTTACAAACATTAAAGTTGGATCGTCCTTAGTTACCATTGGTGCCGAAGGCACAATAAGATGTTCTTTCGCTTTAAAGAAATTTAAAAACTTTGCTCTAATATCTTGAGACGTCATATACTGAATTTAAGGCTTGATTCGTTTTAATTATCGCAAATGCAAAACTATTTTTTATCTTTGATTGCTTTGCTTATAAAATTAGGACTCTAACAGAGTTTTACAGCTGCAAAAATAGCATAAATTAAAACATGGCTAAGGTAAAATATTATTATGATGCTGACACGCTCTCTTACCGCAAAATAAAGCGGAAGAAAAGGACAACATTTAAGTATGTCGTTGTTTTTTTGTTTGCAGCGGCAATTTTTAGTTTTCTCTTTGTATTTATCGCAAGTCAATACATTCAATCTCCTAAAGAACGTCAGTTAACACGTGAATTACAAAATATGGAATTGCAGTATGAGTTACTCAATAAACGTATGGATGATGCCATTGCTGCGTTAGAAAATGTTGAAGAACGTGACAATGCCATTTACAGGCTCTATTTTGAAGCCAACCCAATTCCAGAAGAACAACGACGTGCTGGATTTGGGGGTATCAATCGCTATAAAAAATTTGAAGGTTACGACAATTCGCAATTAATCTCAGAAACCAACAAACGTTTAGATATTTTGGAAAAGGCCATTGTAGTACAGTCCAAATCTTTAGATGAGATTGCAAAATTGGCAGAAGAAAAAGAAAAGTTTTTAGAGGCCATTCCTGCTATTCAACCGGTTAATAATATTAATTTAACAAGGATGGCCTCTGGTTATGGTTACAGAATCGATCCATTTACCAAGGTTCGTAAATTTCATTTTGGAATGGACTTTACAGCACCAAGAGGCACACCAGTCTACGCCACGGGAGACGGTATTATAAAACGCGCAGATAATAGTTCTTCTGGGTATGGCAAACATATTAGAATAGATCACGGTTATGGTTACATGTCACTGTATGCTCACCTATACAAGTACAATGTTCGCGTAAATCAGCGTGTTAAGCGCGGAGATTTAATTGGCTTTGTAGGAAGCACAGGACGGTCTGAAGCACCGCATTTACATTATGAAGTCTTTAAAGACGGTGAACGCATTAATCCCATTAATTTCTACTATGGTAATCTATCTGCTGAAGAGTTTGATGTATTACTCAAAAAAGCATCCTTAGAAAACCAATCGCTCGACTAAAATGCATATTGATTTACCAGAAAAAAGATACTACGGAATCGGAGAAGTTGCCAAAGCTTTTGGGGTTAACGCATCTTTAATACGCTTTTGGGAAAAAGAATTTGATGTTATAAAACCGAAGAAGAATGCTAAGGGTAATCGGAAGTTTACACCTGAAGATATTAAAAACTTAAAATTTATATACCATCTGGTTAAAGAAAGAGGCTTTACATTAGAAGGTGCAAAAATTCATTTAAAAGAAGAAAAGAAACAAGCGCTTGAAAAATTTGAAATTGTAGAAAAATTAGAACGTATTAAAGCGCAACTCATTAAAATTAAATCACAACTTTAAAACTTATCAATCATGAAAAAGTGGATTTTACCCATAGTTATTATTATTTTACTCCTTTTTTGGGGTTTTGGCGTAAATAATAATGCTGTTGAACTTCAAGAAGGTACAAAAGAAGCCTGGGCAGATGTAGAAAGCTCTTACCAAAGACGAAATGATCTTATAGGTAATCTTGTAAAAACTGTTCAAGGAGCAGCAGATTTTGAAAGAACAACCTTAAGGGAAGTTATTGAAGCCAGAGCAAAAGCGACGTCGACCACCATCGATGCCAGCAATTTAACAGCTGAAAATATTGCACAATTCCAACAAGCACAATCCGGTCTGAGTGGTGCATTGTCTAAACTCTTAGTATCCGTTGAGCGCTATCCTGAGTTGAAGGCCAATCAAAATTTTGTTGAACTCCAAAGTCAATTAGAGGGGACCGAAAACAGAATTAATATTGCAAGAGACCGATTTAATGATGCTGTGAGGCCATATAATTCTTATGTTAGAAAATTCCCTGCAAAACTCATTGCTGGAATTATTGGCTTTGATGAAATGGGCTACTATGAGTCAGAAGAAGGTTCAGACCAACCTGTTGATGTAGATTTCGATTTTAATTAGAATTTACTATGCCATATATTGAAGATTTCCTTTCCTATGATGAAGAGCAGGAAATCATAGAAGCAATTCGCTCAGCTGAAGGTGAAACGTCAGGAGAGATTCGTGTCCACATAGAACGACAGTGCAATGTGGATGTATATGAGCGTGCCTTGGAAGTTTTTCATTATTTAAAAATGGATAACACCATTCAGAAGAATGGGGTGCTCTTATACGTGGCTGTAGATAATAAAGCTTTTGTTATTTTCGGTGACCAAGGTATTAACAATGTTGTGGATGCTAACTTCTGGAATTCAACACGAGATAAGATTGCATCACAATTTAAAAAAGGGCATTTTAAAACAGGTATTATTGATGGTATCATTGAATCTGGAAAGGTACTTTCTAAACATTTCCCTTGGCATCACGGAGACCAGAACGAACTAGACAATACCATTTCCAAAGGATGATTAAGCGACTTCATTATATTATTTTGTTCATAGTCCTACTCAGTGCTTCATTAAGCTTTGCACAGTATAAGATTCCACCCAAGCCCGAGATAGAGACTAGTGTTTATGATGATGTAGGATTATTAAGTACCACTGAAAAACAAGGACTTAAACAAAAACTTATTCGTTACTCAGACACGACATCGACTCAAATTGTTATTGTAATAATTAGTTCTACTCAAGGAGAATACATAAATTATTTAGGTGCACAATGGGGAGAAGAATGGGGAATTGGACAAGAAAATGAAGATAATGGAATTTTAATTCTCTTGGCTAAAGATGATCGTAAAATTGGAATTAATACAGGTAAAGGTGTCGAGCATTTACTTACAGATGCCATGAGTAAGCGCATTATAAATAGAGACATTATTCCATATTTTAAACGCAACGATTATTATGGAGGACTTAATCGTGCTACAGATGCCATTTTCGAAGTATTAAAAGGTGAATATCGAAATACAGAAGGTACTAATACCGTGGCATTCCCTTTTGAAATCTTTATAATTCTGTTCATTGTATTTATCATCTTTATCATTGCCATTTCAAAAAGCCGAGGTGGTGGACGAGGTGGTAATAGAGGCAACCGAAAGGATGACGATGCACGTAGTATCCTTGAAGCCATAATTTTAAGTAATATGGGACGCGGAAGTTATTCCAGAGGTTCTTCCTCTGGTGGTTTTGGTGGTTGGGGAGGTGGTTCTTCAAGTGGAGGAAGCTTTGGTGGAGGAGGCTTCAGCGGAGGCTTTGGTGGCGGAAGCTTTGGAGGTGGTGGTGCTTCTGGAGGCTGGTAATTATGTTACTAATCAAAATATATAACATTCAGATCATCCGTTTTTCCTTTACTTCCTAAACTGTTAAACTTAAAGCTAAAACTCAGCATAAAGTACTGTCTCAGTACAGTACTTTGAGAATCTTGAATAAAGTCTTGAGTGGCAACACGTCGTGCATTGGTATTCTGGTTTAGTAAATCATAAACTTTTAAGCTCAGGAGCCCTTTGTCTTTCATAATAGTATAGGTAATGGTGGAATTCCAAAACCAAGAACTCTTTTGAAATCCGTCAGCAACATTTGGGTTATAATTAAAACTAATATCGTTCCTCCACTCCAGTTTCTTAGGGAGAAATGTTGCTGTTCGTAATCCTGCAGAATGTGTTGTAAACTCTATATCCTCAAAGGCATCAATATCGAATGAATTATCTGTTAAACTAAGTCTATAATAAGGTTTAAACTCAAGAACCTTATCCCATAAAAACTCAACTCCTACAGATGGTGAAATTGTAGTTACTTTACTGGAATACTTAACGTCGTTATTAAAGTTGATTCTATTTCCAAAATTATAACGTGCTCCAAATCTAAATTTAAAAGTCTTAAGGGTATCAATTTTAATATCCTTACTATAGTTTGCTGACACTCCATAGTTATAATTACCGTCGACATTTTCATAAGTCGTGGTTCGTCTTAAAGTTTCAGGATCTACCGTTGTCTTAGCTATCACTTGGTTATTCTCTACACTAGCATTAAAGTTGGTATAAAATCCCGTGCGCTTTTGCCAGTCAAACCCACTATAACCACCATAAAACCTATGTCTATTTGATGGTGATAAATTAGGATTACCAATAACGACATTTAAAGGGTTTGAAACATCCTCAAACGCCTGTAATTGCCTAATTCCTGGAGGGGTATTTGTTAAACGATAGCCTAAATAAACATTAGCTTTAGCGCTAAAGCGGTAATTAAAATTATAGCGTGCTTGAAAATTTTTAAAAGTACGTTCGACATTAAATTCTGGGCGTAACAAATCTTGATTTTCTAAAGTCCTAATATTATAACCAAGTCTAAACCACGTCGACCATTTTTCTCCACGGTATGTCACTCCAATCTCAGGAATAGACTGGGTGTCTTTGTATTCAAAATCTGTACTTAAATCGAGATTAAAATCCGTAAAATCCTGAGCTAACTCGTTAAAATCAAAGGTGCTTTGCTTATTCTTAGATTTATCAATATCGTATCTATATCTGATATCCGTAAAAAGCTTCTTTGCAATAATTGGATATCGGTATCTAAACTGAGTGGAAACTCCATAACTATTATTTTCACCATCTGTAAACTGATCTCTAATTATAGTTTCTGGATTATCTCCAAATATCTCAGTAGTTGATCTCACAAAATCATCACGTTCTTGTTGGCTTACGCTATTATCTAACTGAAATCTAACAAAGGCTCCTCTATTTCCAAAACGTTTTGTTGCTGTAAGCTGATTATTGAATTCTCTAGCATAACTTTCTACGTTAGAGTTTACTTCAGACGCATTGGTAAGCACCAAATCTTGATCAAGGGTCTCATCGTCGCTGTTAAACAGCGTTCTATTTTGGGAATAACGAAATGATGGTTCAATGTTAATTAGAAAGGTTGAGTCGGTTTCAATTTCAAAATCTAAATTGTAACTATGACTTTCAGTATCATTCTCTGATCTTGATATTGAATTACTAAAAAATCGAGAATCAACTAATATGGTTTCTTTTTGTGAGGATGTTTCATTCTCAGAACTACTGGATGCGTAAAAATAATCGCTAGATATTTCAGTATTGTTACCAATCTGATCGGCATAATTTACCCCTGCATTTTTTGACGTAGTGATCCCTGCACCTCCACCAAAAGATCGGCCACCAACTGAAAACGAGCCATTACTATTAAAGCTAATTCCACCTCCTCGACCAAACATTTTTGAAATTTCACCAAAACTAAACCCTGGAGAATTGGTATTATTACCACCAGCAAGCACACTTATGCGCCGATCATTGTTAAAATAATTAAGCATCCCAGCAAACTCATACCGATCGTCCGTACCACCACCAGCCGCAACACGCCCAAAAATCCCTTTGTTATTTTCTTCTTTGATGGTGAGATTAATCGTCTTATTTTCTTTATCACCCTCTTCACCAGTGAAAGCTTCTGCCTTAGTTTTAGTATCGACAACCTGAATTTTATCAATAATATCTTTGGTTAAGTTCTTAGTCGTTATAGTAGGATCATTTCCAAAAAATGGTTTTCCATTAACCAGTATTTGATTAACACTTTTTCCATTAACAGTAATATTACCTTCATCATCAACCTCAACCCCAGGCAATTGTTTTAATAAATCTTCAACCGATGCATCCTTTTTGGTTTTAAAGGATTTGACGTTAAACTCTAAGGTGTCTTTTTTAATTGTAATTGGTGCCGTAGACTCAATATAAACCTCGTCCAATTTATTATCGAGCTGCATTGTAATAGTTTCTAGATCTATCTTTTCTTTATCAATTTCTAGCTTTTTTAGGTAAGTAGCATAGCCTACAAAGGAGACATAAAAATTTAGGCTATCGGCATATGTGGTTTCTTCGAGTTTAAATTTACCCAGCTTATCAGAAATTGTATAGCTAACAACAGCACTGTCTTTGATGCGTTCTAAATAAATTGTTGCAGATTCTAAAGGTTGTTGCGTGTCTTCGGCTATTAACTGTCCTGTGATTTCAAAACGCTTTTCTTGAGAAAACGTAAATACCGAGGATAAAACAAAAAAAACTAAAATTAGTTTTTTCATTGCAGTTGATTGATTGATGGGTTTAATAATAGCATTTATTATAATGCAAGAAAGCAAGAAATGGTATGAATTTTCTTAAAAGAACCTTAAAGTTTTCTTCTAACGCTTTAAAGTGAAGTGATTTCTAAATGTACGTCCATCAATCAAAACGGCTTCAAACCAATAATCATCGGTTGGCAATAGTGCTCCATTGTAAGAACCATCCCATTTTGGGTTATCGTCATCAAGTATTGTAATCAACTTTCCAAAGCGATTAAAGATTTTTATGCTTGTGGTAATCGGAAACTGTGTTGAAACCCCTAGGATCTGCCAGGTATCATTGTTACCATCTCCATTTGGCGTAAAGAATTTTGGAAAACCTAAAATTGAAACAGCTGTGGAGCTTATACCACAATAAGCCTTAATATCCTTAACGTAAACCGTATGAATACCAGGCGTTATATTCTCAAATGTATTGGATTCTTGATAGGCCCCATTTTCATTATCTAAGGCATAAACATAGTCACCATCTCCAGAAACTAATACTGTAATTGTATTGTTTTCAGAAACATCAATAATTTCAATGGTTTCAACAATAGCTGTACTTGATGGAAGCACACGAATCAATCTACGATTGGTACAGCCTGCTGGTCGTGTTACCAAAACCTCATAGTCACCAGTCTGATTCACATCAATATTAATTGTTGTTTCTGCAGTTGACCATTCGTAAGCATAATTATTGGGAATATCATCTACTATCCCACCTGAAAGGGTAATAGATTCAGGAAACGTATTTAAGCAATAATATACTTCTTCATACTGTAAAATGTTTGGTATATCTTTTACCGTGAGTTGCACTGAATTAATCGCATAACATGTTTCTGCAATATTAACCCTTGCGTAAACGGTTTGACTAAACGCCACTTCATTAAAATAGGGCGTTGTTATTTCATTAACTTCTAATAGAGCATCATTATATGTTGCATAGTAAGCAAGCTCAGCATTTATTGGTGAATTAGCCAAAATCTGACTATCAGCTTCATTTAAATCAAAAAACGTAAATCCATCAACAACGAAATCATCACAGACCTCGAGACTGGCTGTTGTGGGATTAGACAAATTTACTTGTAAGGTTACTTCTGAACTATTAAAACATCCTGATAAGTCGTCTGAGACTTTAGCGTAAACCACTTGAAAATTACTGGTATTTGTATAATTTACACCATCAATTGGTATGGTTAATGCTTCATCTTCATAAAAGGTAATATCCCAAATAGGCACCACTTGACCCTGCTCATTTATTACAATATCATCCGTGTACGCATTAAGATTAAAATTTGAAATACCATCTGCAACCTCATCATCACATTGAATAATGGTAATATCATTTGCAATTGGAGGTAAGAACGCATTTACCGTAATCGGAATTCTACTGCCATTAGTACAGCCATCAAACAGAGTTAAAATATAAAAAGTTGTTGTTGAATCTATAACAACTTCATAGGAAAATCCTGTATTAATAACCTCTGTCGATGTTGGTGTTTCATACCAAAATACAGTATCTGTATTGGATGAAAGACTTATATCAACAACACCTTCACCACAGATATTATTGGTAACAACCGTTGTCTTAGGCATAACAATAATTGAACTTCCTGAAACATTAATATCAGGATCGCCATCCATACCGCCAAATTCTACCACGTAACCTTGAGGATGATATGGACTACTTGGACTGGTGTCGCCGGTTATTGGTAAATCATTCCATGAGCCTAAAATACCTATATCTGGATCTGTTACATGTGCATAGTTTTCTCCTCCACAACAATTATTTGGTTCACCATTATTCCAAAAAGCAAACATGCCGTTAGGTGAACTGCCATTAACAGCCCCATTCCAAAAAACCTGACCAGCCTCTGGGCCTGTCTCCCATCTCCAAACACCTTCAGAATCTTGATCTGATGCACCAATCCAGCCTGTACCTTGGGCTTGTTCACCAGTTAATTGCACCTCTTCTTCAGTAGTTATCGTTGCCAAGTAGCCT
The DNA here is from genome assembly GCF_013213975.1 of Winogradskyella sp. GTDB lineage: Bacteria > Bacteroidota > Bacteroidia > Flavobacteriales > Flavobacteriaceae > Winogradskyella. The sequence continues at coordinate 14,456 of NZ_JABSST010000035.1, read as the reverse complement.
TGTAATCCAAAAAAGGTTTGTTCCTGAGCTGCGTCCTTCGCTTGCTGCCATGTTATACCAACATCCTCTACATAGAAATAATAATGTCCAGTAGCAGGCAAAAAATTGGCCTGGCCTAGGTTTATAGCAAAAAATTTATCTTGCGTGAAGTTACTTCCTGTAGTTTGAAAACGAACAGCACTAATAGCCAATTCAAATTCTGTAAAACTAGCTGGACCAGTTAAAGTAAGTAATCCTTCACCAATAGACCAAGATGCTGATATATTTGGATGACTCCCACTCAAGACTAAAACATCATCGCCTAAAGTATACCCTGTGGCTATCTGAACAAAAACTGCATCTAGCATTTGATCTCCAGCTCCCCCAGAAATACTAACGTCTGTAACGACTGGCATTGGCGCATCACCGCAATAGAATTGATTACCTGTAACAGAGATGTTAGGTGGATTCTGTGTCCAACATAATTGATTACATAGTAGTAAGACCAAATAAAAAAAATGTAGCCTGTAGAACTTCATAGCCGTGTTGAAAGTACTATTTTTTTCTCATATACACACTTACTGGAACGCCTGTAAAGTCAAAATGATTGCGTAATTGATTTTCTAAAAAACGTTTATAGGGATCTTTTACATATTGCGGTAGATTACAGAAAAATGCAAATTGAGGTTGTGGCGTTGGTAATTGCATAATGTATTTAATCTTAACGTATTTACCTTTGTAAGCAGGAGGAGGATTCTGCTCAATAATTGGTAATAACGTGTCATTTAGCACACTGGTTTTAATGCGTTTTGCCCGGTTTTTATATACTTCAACTGCTGTTTCAATAGCCTTGAATATACGCTGCTTGTTTAATACTGAAATGAAAACTAACGGAACATCCGTAAATGGAGCAATTTCTTTTCTTATGGATTGTTCAAATTCTTTGGCAGTTTTAGTATCCTTTTCAATGAGATCCCACTTATTTACCAAAATTACAATACCCTTTCTATTGCGTTCTGCAAGCCAAAAGATATTTTGTACTTGCCCATCAAAACCACGGGTTGCGTCTAATACTAGCAAACATACATCACTGTGCTCAATTGCTCTTACACTGCGCATTACAGCATAAAATTCAAGATCCTCTTTTACCTTTGATTTACGTCGAATACCAGCCGTATCTACTAAATTAAATTCAAAACCAAAACGATTATATTTTGTGTCAATTGAATCACGTGTAGTACCGGCAATATCAGTTACGATATAGCGATCTTCGCCAATTAAAGCATTTATAAAAGATGATTTGCCTGCATTTGGCCTACCAACAACTGCAAACCTCGGCAACTGCTCTTCGTCTTCCTCTTCTTTATCTGGCAAGGCCTTAACAACAGCATCTAATAAATCACCCGTACCACTTCCATTGATACTTGCAATGGTATAATAATTTCCCAGTCCTAGCGAATAAAATTCAACAGCATCTTCTGCGCGCCTATTGTTATCGACCTTATTTACTACTAGGAATACTGGCTTATCTACCTTACGAAGTAATTTGGCAACATCTTCATCCATACCAGTAACACCCGTCTCAACATCAACCATGAAAATAATTGCATCGGCTTCGTCAATAGCTAATTCTACCTGTTTATCAATTTCTGCCTCAAAAACATCATCACTACCAACCACATAACCCCCTGTATCTATAATTGAAAATTCTTTGCCATTCCAATCGGTTTTACCGTAATGACGATCTCTTGTAACACCACTTACAGCGTCTACAATGGCTTCTCGCCTTTTAATGAGGCGGTTAAAAAATGTAGATTTACCAACATTTGGTCGTCCTACTACTGCAACAATATTTCCCATAACTGAAGATTTAATCTGCATTGCATATCCTGCAAGCGACTGCAAAGGTAGTATTTAATCTTAGAATTCGATTAAAAGAAAATATGTAAAATAAGTTCAAATACCTATAAACCATATAACTTTCGAATGCCCTCATTTTTAATCCATTTAATACTTGTAATTTGTTTTGTATTATACTTTAGAAAAGCACTGGCGCAGGTAAAATAAATGAACCACATCATTTTATAAGAGATGTGCTAGATGATCATCATCTTAATGCCATGTGCTAGTTATTTTTGGTTGTACCCAAATCGTTTCAGCTGATTTTGATTACTTCGCCAATTCTTATTTACTTTTACGTACAACTCGAGATGAACCTGTTTTCCGAAGAACTTTTCTAAATCTTTTCTAGCTTCGACACCCACGCGTTTTAAAGCGGATCCTTTATGACCAATAATAATCCCTTTTTGAGTCTCACGTTCTACCATAATCACAGAACGCATTCGTATAATTTTATCTTCTTCAAAAAACTCTTCGGTATTTACCTCAACAGCATAAGGTATTTCCTTCTTATAGTGCAGTAGTATCTTTTCTCTTATCGCTTCGTTTACGAAGAATCGTTCTGGCTTATCGGTAAGTTGATCTTTTGGATAAAATGGTGGTGATTCTGGCAACAACTCTATAATGCGCTCAAATACATTTTTTACGTTAAAGCCATTCAGAGCAGAAATCGGATAAAACTCAGCATTCGGCACCTTTGATTGCCAAAATTCTGCTTGAGTCTCCAATTCCTCTTGATCAGAATTATCAATTTTATTTAATAACAGTAAAACAGGAATTTTAGAATTGGTTATCTTATTAAAAAATGCCTCATCCTTGAGTGCCGTTTCTCCAATTTCGACCATATAGATTAGCAGATCGGCATCTTCAAAAGCAGACTTTACAAAATCCATCATAGACTGCTGAAGTTCGTAGGCGGGTTTAATAATCCCAGGAGTATCGCTAAGTACAACCTGAAAATCATCACCATTAACTATTCCAAGAATACGATGTCGTGTTGTTTGAGCTTTAGAGGTAATTATAGATAGTTTCTCACCAATGAAAGCATTCATCAACGTTGACTTACCTACGTTAGGATTTCCTATAATATTAACAAAACCAGCTTTATGCATAACTTATAATTTGAGGCAAAGTTACGACCTTGGTTTATTAATCCCACGATCATACATAACAATACTTCCTGCAACAGAAACATTAAGGCTTAATTGCGATTTAAATTTTACCAAGAAATGACTCTTTTTAATGGCTTGTTTTGACAGACCATGATCTTCAGCACCCAATAAGTATACGCAGCGTCTAGGATGATGAAATGTTTCCAAATCCTCTGCATCTTCCGAAAGTTCTACACCCACCAATCGGGCACCCTTAGGCAGATTATTATAAAAATCATCGAATGTATCATAATGGAAATAAGGCATTGATTTTACAGCATTATGAGTATCGCAAGCCTGCTTGGCATAACGGTTTCCTACAGTAAAAATAAAACTAGCCCCCAGATTTTGAGCGGATCGCCAAAGCACACCTAAATTTTGAGGAGTTTTCCCATTTTGTATCCCGATTCCGAAGAATTCGTTGTGAAAGTTATTAGTCATCGTGTAAACATAAAAAAAAGCGTTTCAAGAGATAAAAGTCTTTTCTTCACAACCAAAACTGGACAAACCAGTACTCTAAAGCTTATGAGTTGTCTACTTATCTCAACTACAGCTATTATTATTTCATTCTATTATAAATCCTGTTACAAAACCTGTTTAGTTTTGTGTTGACTTATTTAATTATACATAAATCTTACCGAAAAAATGTAAATTTATAACAATGACCATGTACTCACGGAACTTTCAAACAAATTTGTTAAGACCACGATTTAAATTTAGATAAAATCAATAATGATAAAATTCAACCCCATTATTCTAGAAACAAAAGAGTTTTCTGAACTCATAGAACAATCAGAAAAACTTACGTTTAAGAAAAAAGAAATTATAGTTCAGCCCGGAAAAATTTGCAATTATTTATACTTGATTAAATCAGGTCTTCTGAGAAGTTTGTACTTTGATAACAAAGGAAATGACATCACTCATTGGTTTGCCTTAGAAAATATGTTAATGACCATACCCCCAGGATTTTTTAATAGAGAAGTAAGTCAATTTAGTCTTGAGGCTATTGAACAAACCACCGTAAGAGCATTCTCTAGAGAAATGCTAGACAACGCATTTGAAAAACATAGAATAATTGAAACATTTTGTAGAGTAATGGTTACTCAAACAATGATTTCTTTGGATCAAAAAGTCATAGATTTACAAACTAAAACAGCAGAAGAAAGGTATGAAAAATTAAAAGAAACACACCCTAACATCAGCACAAGAGCTAGTTTAGGACAAATTTCGTCATTCCTTGGTATTACCCAACAAAGTCTGAGCAGAATAAGGTCTAAAAACAAATAATACTCTTTTTAAACAGTATAAAATATTATTTTTATTACTTTCAGTTTTTTTATAGGTATATGCTATTATGCGCATTTTATTAATACTTATTTTTTTTCTTAATCCTCTTATTTCGTTTTCTCAAAACGATACAATTTCTTTAAAAAATGGCAGAAAAGTATTTGGTGAAATCAAAAAAATTGAATCCAAGGTCGTAACACTAAAGACATCTTACAGCGACAGTGATTTTAAAATAAAATTTGAAAAAATTAATACCATTAAAATCCAGAGATTATGTTTCATATTACTCACTAAAGGACGGCAAAAAACAGGTTATGTAAACTCTAAAACACCAGGTTACTTTACCATAACATCAGAAGAAAATACAGAAGAAACTTATAAATTATCCGATTTAGTTTTACTCGATGAAATCTCTGACAAATTTTGGGATAGGGTAAAATTTAATATTGATTTTAGTTTTAATCTAACAAAGGCCAATAATTCAAGTCAGTTTGTAATTGAGGGTGCTCTGAGTTATAGAGACCCAAAATGGATTTCTAATTCAAGCTTCAGTATTTTAAATTCAAAACAAGACAGTGCGGAAAGTATAAAAAGAACAGATGTAAAAGTAGATTTAAAAAAAATATTACCAAAACGATGGTACTTATTGAGTAATTTTGGTTTTTTATCAAATACAGAACAGGCGTTAGAATCTAGATACACGATAAGCACAGGTATTGGCAGATACTTGTTATTTTCAAATAAACTATCGCTTGGATTAAACTTTGGAATAAACTTAAACTTAGAAGAGTTTATAAACCTAGAAGGCAAAAAAACCTCATCAGAACTTTATTTAGGTTCTGAATTTGATATGTTTGATTTTGATGATTTTAAGTTAATAAGTACCGTAAACTTATTTTTAAGTAGAGGCGAATTAAAAAGATCTCGAGCAGATTATAATTTAGATTTGAAATACGATCTACCTTTAGATCTTTACATTAAATGTGGATTTAAATTAAATTACGACAATCAATCAGCAACGATAGGAAGTAACTCTGATTATCTATTTACCACCGGAATCGGTTGGTCTTTCAACTAAACTTTTGGGAAATATTTATTAATTTTTTTTAACATGTGTTAAAAATTTATTAAATTAATAAAGCTAACTTGAAGCTATACTAACAAAAACCAAATGTATTACTACAATAAATTAAACAATTTTTTACGTTTTTAACAGATAAATTTATTCGCTAAAAATTTAAAAGTTGTTTCTAAACTATAGGTTAAACTAATTTTATTTATTATGAGAACAACTTTAAAGATTTCTTTTTCAATTATTTTATTTGTGCATATTACACCGAGAGACCGATAGTCTATGTTTTTTGATATTTCAACTACACTATAAGGCATACCATCGAATTCTAATTCAAGCTCTTTATAAGAGCTTTTAAATTTAATACAACAAAAAACTAAACGGATTTTTAACACAAAATTTATAGCACCTACTATGAAGGACTAAGTGTTAAAGTTAATACTATAAACTCTATGAAATTAAATTATCCATTTTTAGCTTTCGTGGTCTTTTGCTCTTTAAGCTTGCACATGCAAGCACAAGGAGATGGGCCAGAGAGTCATTTTCTAAAACCACAAAAAATGTGGGGTTTAAATATAAAATATCTAAACCTAAATCAGAATATGTCTGTAAACGGGGATTTACTAACACCGAATCTAAATCTAGAAATTAATTCTTTTCCAATAACACTTTTTCATGTCTTTTCAATTAAAGGGCAACATGCCGAAATTGTTGCTATGATGAATCCTACTTCTATATCGTCTACCTTAAACTTACCTAACCCACTTGAAGATCGATTTTTTGATAAATCAGCTTTCTCGGATGGATTTATTGGGTTAAAAGTAGCTATGGTTAACGGCAAAGCAATTAGTCTAGAAGACTACATGAAAGGTGATATTAGTTTTACTATGATGAGTTATTTTAGAATATGGTATTCTGGATCTTACGACAAGGATGAATTGGTAAACATAGGAACAAATAGGACTACTTTTGAATATGGAATACCCACAACAATGCCCCTTTGGTCTAAAGGCAATGCTTCAACCAACCTCGAACTATTCCCTAGTATACGATTTTTTACAAAAAACAAAGATGTGTTAATTAATCCTATATCCAATGCCACTGCAGAAAGAACGCAAGCTCCTTTATTTGTTTTTGAAAATCATATCATACACAACTTTAATAAAAAGCTACGAGCCACTTTAAATGGACGATACCAAGTTGGTGGACAAACCACAACCGATGGCAGTAAAGATGGAAATGCTTTCAATAATTATGGAGCGTCCATAGGATTAGGTTATCAATTACATCCACTTATTTACTTACATGCAGATTATGGTGGTATTTTATTTGGTGGAGGTGAAGCAGAATCTAATATGTTTAGATTTAACTTACAATTAAATTATTTAAAAATTAAAAAAAATAAATAGTCATGAACAAGCTAAAACTTATAACCATTTCGCTATTAATAGTTACAATCTCATGTAAAAATGAAACTAGTAGCACTTCAAATACAGATCAAGTTTCAAAATCAAAAGTTGCTGATTCAACAAAAGTTGCTCTAGTTACCCAGGCCTATATATATGGATACCCAATGATGACTATGGATTATACCCATAAAATATCTTCAAATGTAGCGTCAGATAACGGTATGGGTAAAGGCCCTATAAATCAATGGGGGAATATGCACAAATTCCCTAAAGCAGGTTTTACAGAAGTGGTGCGCCCTAATCTAGACACCTATTACAGTGTTATATACGCAGATTTAGGTAAAAGTCCTTTGTTCTTGCATATACCAGCTACAGAACGTTATTATCTAATGCCAATATTGAATGCTCATGGTGATGTCATTAAGTCTGTAGGATCGAGAACAACAGGGCAAGGTGAGGTAAACATAGCTTTAGTAGGTCCTAAATTTGATGGTGAAATTGATGATGATTTAACCATTATTAGATCTACGACAAATCTTAATTGGATGTTAGGAAGGGTTGCTGTAAAAAATAATAACGATGGAAAAGTTGAAATTGCAAATTTTCAATCGAAATTAATTGCTCGTCCTCTATCTGAACGAAATAACGATAATTACGTTACTCCTGAAGGTATAATTAACCCTGAGTACTCAAATAAAGTACCTATGGATGAAGTAGATAACAAAGATATTACTACTTATTTAAATGAAGTCATGCAATTAATGCTAGATAACCCTGGTTATGAAACTGATAAACCTCTATTAGATCAATTAAAAACTATTGGATTTGAACCTGGAGGAGATTTTAAATTGGATCAATTTAGTTCGGAAACACAAGAAATGGTGAAAAAAGTTCCTGCAATCGTTCAAGGATTATTTTCAAAAATGACTGCAAATCCACCATCTGAAAACCTTCAAAATGGATGGAATGTAATTACATCTGGTTTAGGAGAATATGGTACAGAATATTTTTTAAGAGCTTATGTTACTAAAATCGGTTACGGTGCAAATCAGTCTGTAGATGCTATTTACCCTAATTCTGCGGTTGATTCTGATGGTAATACTTATAATGGATCAAATAAATATGTATTACATTTTGATGCTGACCATATGCCACCTGTAAATGGATTTTGGTCTTTAACCATGTATGATAAAAAAGGCTTTTTGGTAGACAATGCTATTGATCGCTATAATCTAGGTGGTATGAAAGCGTTGACCTACAATGAAGATGGTTCCTTAGATATATTTATACAAGCGGAAGAACCTGAACATTTAAAAACAAACTGGTTACCGAGTCCACAAGCTGGAGAAGAATTTGAATTAACCTTTAGAATGTATTACCCAAAAGAAAGTGTTTTAAACAGGTCTTACAAGATGCCTGGAGTACAAAAAGTAAACTAAACTTAATTATTATGAAAAAACTGTATTTAAGTATTACTGCTGCAGCATTAGTCATTTTATCTTGTAAAAATGATAAAACACCCGAAACAATTTCTAATGAAGTTAATAAAACAGTAAAGGAAGAAGCTTCTAAAAAACCAAAAACTATTCTTACAGAGGAGAATTTTGGTCTAGCAGAATCCCAAATGATTTTCGCAAAATATGTAAAAGATATTGCTGCCATAACTAAAACAAATGGCGTAGGTGTTTTTATGCATAAAAAAAAGGCACCAGACCCTAAAGACAAAACAGTAGTAAGAATTAATTTTGACACACAATACTCTGTTGCCATCTTAGATTTAAAAGAAGAAGCTACGTTAACCATGCCTGAAACGAATGGTCGTTATCAAACAGCTTGGTTTGTTACCGAAGAACATTACAACCCGATGGCAATAAACAATCCAGGAACGTATAAAATTAACCAAGAAAATATGGGTTCTAGGTATGTGATGTTAGTAATTAGAACTCAAGTAAACATGACAGACCCTGAAGATCTTGCTAAAGTATCCGCATTACAAGACCAATTAAAATTGACTCAAAATGATAGAGGATCTTATGTAATTACAAATAACTGGGACAGGCCTGAAGTTTTAAAAATGCGAGAAAAGTATCAAAAAATAGTTAGAGAGAAGAATATAACCTCTAGTATGATGTTTGGTAAAAAAGGAGAAGTAACTTTAGAGAATCATAATGTTGGAGTTTCTACGGGTTGGGGTGGTATGACCTCTAAACAAGCTGTATATCCAAATTTTCAACCTAAAAATTCAAATCCTGCAACGTTAACTTTAAAAGATGTACCAGTTGATGCTTTTTGGTCTATTACTGTTTATGACCAAGGAGGATGGATTAATGGAGAAAAGTTCAATATCAATAGTTCATTTGCAAAAGTAAATGACAACGGAGAATACATTATACATTTTGGAGGTGACAAAAGTGCTGATAATTATCTTGATACGTTTGAAGGATGGAATTTTATATTACGCATGTATCAACCCACTGAAGAGTATTTTGATGGCTCTTGGAAAGTTCCCGAACTTATTCAACAAAAAAATTAAAACGAGACATTATGAAAACTACAATCAAAATTTACGCAACACTACTATTATTATTTATAACCTTTAACATTACTTCCCAAGAAACGCTAACAATAACGGAAGAAAAAAAAACAACGCTTACCCTACCAAAAGATTATACAAAAACACTTGGTTTATATATTTTTCCTGCGGAAAATCAAGATAGCTTGCAACAAGATAAAGATTATAAAGAGTGTTACAAATGGGCATACGAACAGACAAAATTTGACCCTTTAAATCCCACAAAAGTTGAAGTTAAAGAAGCTGAAAAAGTCAAAGGAGGAGCAGTTAGAGGAGCTGCTAAAGGGGCGATTACTGGTGCTGCTATTGGCGCAGTCGCTGGAGACACTGGTGATGGGGCTGCAATAGGGGCTGTAACAGGGGCAATTGGCGGAAGGAGAGCTTCTAGGAGAGCCCAAATTATGCAGAATACAAAAAATTCAAAAGATGCCAAAACGATTGAAAACGAATTAAAATCGAATTTTGTGAAAGCCTTCTCAGCGTGTATTAAATCAAAGGGATATAGTATTAACTAAATATGACTAATATGAGAAGTTTTCTAGTTTTTATAATTATTCTACTTTCATTTAACATTACACACTCACAACAAAAACACTCTGAAAAAGGAGCAAATAAAGACATAAAAGTAAAAATTGTACCTTATTTAAGCTATAATAGAACTTACGAATTTATGTTCGGAGCGGTTCCAATGGTTATGTATAAAGCTAACAAAAAGGATACGGTCTCGCCAGAATCTATTTCGGGTCTTATGGGAATTTACACGACTAACAAGACTTGGTTTGCTTTAGCTTTTTCAAAATTATACTTACAAGAAGATCATTGGAGAATCACAATCGGAGCTGGTCTTGGTACGGCTAATTCACAATTTATGAGTGGTGGTACGACATCCAATTTTATCGATTATCAAACAGGCGCTGATTTCTTAAAATTAGAAGTACAACGAAAAATAGGTAAAAATTTATATTTTGGAGCTAACTACATGTATACTAAATTTAATAATGAATTTGATTTTGACACACCCGTAAATGAAGAGGTCACACTTAACGGTTTAGGATTTGTATTTTTAAGAGATAAAAGAGATAATGTTTACTACCCTAGAAAAGGTTCTGAACTAAATTTAAATTATACAGGTTATCTGAGCTTTATGGGTAATGATGACGAATCAAGTAAGATAGAATTAAAGTATAATACGTTTTTCAAAACTAATAGAGCAAATGATGTAATCGCTCTAAGAGCTTATGGTGGATTTGGACTAGGCGAGGTACCATTTAATAATTTACTTGTCGTAGAAGGTACAGATCTACGAGGTTACTCAATGGGCGAATATAGAGGAAAACAACTCATCGCTCTACAAGGAGAATACAGATATAATTTTAAAGGGAATATGGGATTAGTAGGCTTTGCGGGCTTTGGAACTATCTATGGTTCTAATATTGAATCTAATAATGGAAAGATACTTCCTAGTATTGGCGCTGGATACAGGTACACGGCATTTCCAGAAAATAAAATGAATGTAGGTCTTGATGTTGCCGCAGGAAGCGGTGATTGGGGAATATACTTTAGAATTGGCGAAGCTTTTTAGAAATTAAAACGGATGACATTTATTCTTTAAAAACTAATCTAATCTATTCATCAAGAGTTTTCAACTTCTGTTAGACCTTAGCTTGTCTACTACAAAATTTAAGGTAGACTATACACATGTTATTGTGTTTAAAATAAGCACATTAACTTGAGGATGTATAAGGGGTAGCAAATTCTTTTTATGTAGAAAAATCTCATGTTTTGAGTTGTAACCTGTGCATTAAATCGTGTTAAAATTTGTAGTTAAACTATGTAATACATTAAAGTTTAATTATAAACAACATATAATGATTAAGTTGTCTTTACGACGATATCATGTAATCTTGCCACTGAATTAGCACATACTTACGGTTATCATTTTCTCTCTTTTTCAAAAACCCATATTCATAGACAAAAAGGTAAACATCTCCTTTTTTATTCTTCCAGTAATGTGTAAAAAACTTTGGATCAAAACCTTCATCCCTTAATATAGATGTCCTCACCGTCGCTTTCCCTGCTTTGTTGTATGCTTTAAGTATTCTACGGTTCAGCTTAAGTTGGTTGTCTACCTTATTATAAAACCTTTCAGGTTGTTCCTGTGCGGTCTTGTACTGATAGGCGCTCTTGCATTGCGGGTCGCAGTATTTCTTATCTATCCGACCGGTTAGTGGCTTGCCACAATACATACATTCTTTCTGAAGTCTCATATTAAACACTTTTATTAGTATAATATACGTTAGTTATTCGAATAAATATCAGTTAAGTCATTTGTACTCTTTATTTTGGTCAAAAACAACCATGGAACTAAAACGAAGTGTAACATTAAAGCATTTGTTAGTGGACGGACTGAAATGTATTGGGCTGCAATTCAATTCGGACAAGGTACTACAGGCCTTGGTAGAAAACCTGCCCAACATCACATGGAGTAGCGACTATGCTATGTACTACCTACCTAATGTCAAGGAAAACCTCGATCTTTTATTTGATACTTTTCTTGGCGTTGCATGGATTAACGGTAATTATTTTTTTTCCGATACAATTGTTGATGAGGACAATCCTATAATCAGGCTAGATCGTTACAGAAAACGTAAGTCCAAAAATGGTCAAAGGCTCTGTCCTGAAACGTTTTTGCTGAAACTAGAGCTAAAAAGGTATTCTGCAAACACTGTTAAGAACTATATTTCTAGCTTCGAGACCTTTATCAACCATTTCAAGCATAAGGAACTCCATGAAATCAATGAAAAGGACATTAGAGAATATCTTCAGAAAATGATAAAGGTGGGCCAATCCAACTCACAGATTAATCTTGCCATAAACAGTATCAAATTCTACTATGAGACCGTACTTGGTATGCCCAACCGCTTCTATTCCATTGAAAGGCCGCGAAAAAAGAAATCACTCCCAAAGGTATTGTCAAAACAGGAAATCATACGGATGATTGACTGTGTCGAAAACACTAAGCACAAATGCATCATAGGGCTTTTGTATTCCTCTGGTCTTAGACGGAGTGAACTGCTGGAACTGATGCCTACGGACATTGATAGCAACCGTATGTTGGTACGTGTTTGTGATGCCAAGGGAAACAAGGACAGGATGACCGTGTTAAGCGCTAGATTATTGCAGGATCTTAGACTGTATTACAAGGAATACCGCCCAAGCAATTACTTGTTTGAGAGTCCTAATGGTAGCAAGTACAGCGGTTCTAGCGTTCTTAAAGTGGTGAAGATGGCTGCATCAAAGGCTGGTGTTCACAGAAAGGTTACACCCCATATACTAAGGCATAGTTTTGCCACACATCTTTTGGAAGATGGTACTGATTTAAGGCATATACAGCTCTTATTGGGCCACAGTTCTACAAAGACTACTGAAATTTACACACATGTAGCCAATAATTCCTTTGGCAGGATAAAAGATTTATTATCTTAGGGCTATATATAAGATAAATATACGTAATACGTATATCCTATTGTTGTACAAAATTAAGTTTGATATGAAAAAAATCACAATGCTATTTGTTTTACTATTTATTTTCTCTTGTCAGAAAAATAATTTAGAAGGATTTCTACTAAAAGGTGATGTTAAAGGACTAAATAATTCAACTCTTTTAGTTTTAAAATTTATTGGAGATAATATGGAACTTGATTCAATTTCAGTTTCAAATGACAAGTTTGAATATAAAGGAAATGTTGATGAACCATATTTTGTCCAATTATTGATTAAAGATGGTAAATCAACAAAAGGTAAACTCACTGAATTTATGTTAGAAAATTCAAAAATTGAAATTACAGGAAATTCGATTGAGTATGATAGTGTAAAAGTAAAGGGTTCAAAGTCTGATAAAACTTTAAAAAAATATTTTGCTGATGACAAGTTGTTGAGTGATAAATGGGATAAATTAAAAGTTGATTATGATAAATTTGTGGAAGAAAATGACACGATTAACCGAAAAAAGATTGCAAAACAATTAAATCAAATTGTCCAAGTTGACAAAGTTAACCTTGTTAAAAAATATGTTAGAGAAAACTCTAATTCAAAAATTGGTGCATTAATTCCAAATTTCTGTACAATTGAAAATGAACTAAATCAAAATGATTGGAAAGAGATTTATGAATATTTGACACCGGAAATTAGAGAAACTGGATATGGAAAAAGAATATTAAAAAAACTTGATACGATTAATTAAACTTTGTACAACAATGGCTATAATTAATTGCTCGTTCTCACCTACTAATGAAAATCGTTGCGGATTTTCGGCTTGGTTTGTACTTGCAAAGTTAAGTGCTAAACCACGCAACTACTCATAGCCAAAGCCGTTGGCAGTAATAAATAACACTCAAAAACAAATTAATGAAAAACAAAATTATTCTTTCAGTATGCTTTTTAGGTATCTCTTTTTTATCTTTTGCACAAGAAGATGATAAAAGTAAGTTTAGCTATGGACTGAAATTCGGAGTTGGAAGTTCTACGCTTGAGAACAATCAAATAGGAGTTCTTGACGGAAATTTACTTGCAATAAGATTTAATGTCGATTACAATTTTAAGGATGATTCAAAAACTAAACTAACCTCAGGGTTTGAGATACTCGAATTTAATTCAAGCTTCTTTAATGGAACAGATCAAAGTAGACTTAAAAATGAATATTTACAAATACCTCTCAGATTAACGCACCGAGTAAATTTAGATAATGAAGAAAAACTAAACTTAATATTTGGTATTGGAGGTTATGGTAATTTTTTAATACGTTCAAGAATATTAGAGTTATCCGACGAAATAAACACAAAAAGTGGAGGATTTAATTTTGGGTACAATATCTCGATGGGAATGGATTACAACTTAACTGAAAACACTTCTGTAGAACTTACATTTGACGTAATGAACGAGACAAGTAGTATTGATAAAAATGGTTACGAGCAAAAGCAGACAGAAATTTACTTAATAGGAATAGGGTTTTCAACAAGATTTTAAAATTACTACTGCCAACAACGTGTATAGCTCATTAATTTTTACTTGCTTAAACCGAAATTAAG
>NZ_JABSST010000034.1 GCF_013213975.1 Winogradskyella sp. | reverse complement strand
AAGGCAGTCAAGCACAGTTGCAACCTATACAATGGCAATATTCTCCTTTAGCAGCGTCCAACCCAGGACATCCTATTACAAAAAACTTAAACCTGGTGAAGTTTGATTTTGGTAGTCCAATAGACACTTTAAAAAATGCTGTAAATAAGACCATCTTATTACAAAGTTCTCCACAATCTAAGCTAGAAGGTGCACCGTCCATAATTTCTTTGGCAGACGTAACGCAAGAAGTTGACGAAGCGACTTTTAATTCAGGCCCTCAGAATTTGGCAGTCTTACTAGAAGGACAATTCATCTCTGTTTATGACCAGCGCGTGCTACCTTTTAAAGTCAATAATTTTAAATCCTCAAGTGCGGAGACTAAAATTGTTATTATTTCTGATGGAGATGTTATAAAAAATGAAGTTATTAGAAATAGACCGCAAGAATTAGGGTTCGATCAATTGTCTGGGCAAGCCTTTGGAAATAAAGAATTTCTCTTAAATACCATTAACTACCTTTTAGATGACACTGGACTTATAAACATAAGAGCCAAGGAAATTAGTGTTGCCTATCTTGATGCTGATAAAATCAAGGATCAAAAAGCAAAATGGCAGCTTATAAATATCGCATTACCATTGGTCATCCTTGCGGTTTTTGGATTTGGATTTAACTACTTAAGAAAGAAAAAATACACCTAGATTTTGTTAATAAGTTTGTTTTAGAAAACCCTTGCATTGAAATATATTTGTAAGACAAATTAAAACGACATAACTAGATATATTTAGCATGAAATTTATTGTTTCGAGTACGTATTTATTAAAACAACTCCAGGTACTTGGTGGTGTTATTAATAATAGTAATACCCTTCCTATTTTAGATAATTTCTTATTTGAATTAAGCCAGTCAAAATTAACTGTTTCAGCAAGTGATTTAGAAACTACCATGTCTTCAACCATTGATGTTGAAAGTGATTCTGAAGGACGTATTGCAGTACCAGCGCGTTTATTATTAGACACGCTAAAAACATTTCCAGAGCAACCTTTGACCTTTGTTGCAGAAGATAACAATACGGTAGAGATAAGCTCTAATCATGGTAAATATGCTTTAGCTTATGCTGATGGTGCCGAATTCCCTAATGCAGTTTCTGTAGAGGACGCAAGTACTACAACAATCATGGGTGATATTTTAGCAAATGCGATTAGCAAAACAATTTTCGCTGCTGGAAATGATGATTTACGACCTGTAATGAGTGGAGTATTCTTCCAGTTTTCACAAGACAACTTAACCTTTGTTGCTACAGATGCTCACAAATTAGTGAAGTATACACGAAACGATGTTAGTGCTTCGGAATCTGCCGAATTTATCATGCCTAAAAAGCCATTGACGCTGTTAAAAGGTATTTTGGCTGGAAGTGATGACGATGTCGTAGTAGAATATAACGAATCAAATGCTAAGTTTACATTTGATAATTCAGTACTTATTTGTCGTTTAATTGATGGCAAGTATCCAAATTACGAAGCAGTTATTCCAAAAGAGAATCCTAACAAATTAGTCATTGCTAGAACACAGTTTTTAAATTCTGTACGCCGTGTTAGTATTTTTTCTAATAAAACCACGCACCAAATAAGATTAAAGATTGCTGGAGCAGAACTTAATATTTCTGCAGAAGATATCGATTATAGCAATAAAGCCGAAGAGCGTCTTACTTGTGACTATCAAGGTGACGATATGCAAATTGGCTTTAACTCTCGATTTTTAACTGAGATGATCAATAATTTAAACTCTGATGACGTACAATTAGAAATGAGTTTACCAAATCGTGCTGGAATATTAACACCAATTGATGGGTTAGATGAAGGCGAACACGTAACTATGTTGGTAATGCCGGTTATGCTCAATAATTAAACTATAGTTGGTTTTTATTATAAAAAAGGCTCACAAGATAGCGAGCCTTTTCTATTCCATGTTTCTTTTATAACTAACTAACAAAATTAAGAGACAATGGATAGCTAGGTAATTCTCCGTTACTAGCCTTTATAGCGTTTACAATTGGCATGACAAAAGCCAAAATACCAATAAGTATTAATAGTAATATTCCTAGACCGAATACTATCATTAATGGAATACTCAAAATGCAATACACTATAATACTTAATTGAAAATTCAAAATAGCCTTACCATGAGCGTTCATACCAATCACTTTATCTTTTTGAGTCGCCCAAATAATTAACGGCACTACAAGTCCTCCACATCCTGTGATATAAGTTAGAAGTTGCGACAGATGCGTCAGCATTAATAACTGATTATCTGTTCTTTTAAGTGTATGATAATTCGATTCCATAATAACATTTAATTTATGAGACGCTCATTTTTAAGTAATGTTACAGAATAACTGAAAATATGTAGTTAAATTAAATACTATTAGAACGTTCCTTAAATCATGCTATTAAATATACATAACACATTTATAATCGGCTATTAGACATTTATTGTAAGAAAAATGAAATATCGACAAGTCCTATCTTAAGAAAAAGTTAAAGTCACCCAAATACTTTGTTGAATATTTTCTTAAATTTGACCAACAAAAAAAAGAGCACAATCTCTTGTACTCTTTAAAACTAATTAAGTTTTTGTGTCTTTTAGTCCCATACTAACTTAAATCGCCTATATAGCAATCAATTTAGACACATACCAAATATAAGAATATTATTACAGGGAAAAATTGACATTTGGTAATTTTTGTAACTTTTTTTCATATTTCAGATTTATAGAGAAAACTCAGATAAGTTACTCACTTTTTATAAGGTCTATTTTTTTATGAAAATTTCGCTACAGCACTAGAAAAGGCATAATCGCTTATGATTTTTAAAATAACTCCGTTGTTGTATCCTTTAGCCATACACCAACTGAAATAACCTTAACAATCAATTTAGATACTATACTTTATAAAAATTTTTCCTTTAAATTATTGAAATATATCTCATTTTTTATACTAACAATAATGGCCATTACTTCCCAATACAAAAGTTTGCGAAAATATTACCTAGTAAATCGTCATTTGTGATCTCGCCTGTAATCTCACCAAAATGATATAAGGCCTGCCTAATATCAATAGCTAATAAATCACCAGATAGGCCTGTATCTAAACCATGTTGTACCTTTTGGACTTCTTCAAAGGCTTTTAACAATGCGTCATAATGTCGTGTATTGGTTATAATCGTTTCATTATTTCTTAAGGCCCCTGTATTAATGAGATTTAATAAGGCATCTGTCAATTCTTCAACCCCAGAACCAGATTTTGCCGACAGCAAAATAAGTTTGGAAATAGCAGTTTTTATAAACGATAATTCTTCAGTTTTTAATTTATCTGTCTTATTTCCTACAATGAGTAGTGGCTTTTGAGGGTATTTATTTCTTATTTTCTCTATTTCTAATTTAACCGTTTCAAGATTATTACTTTGTTGACTAGAATCAAATAGATAAATCGTAACTTGAGATTGTTCAATTTTTTCAAAAGTCTTTTTTATACCAATACTTTCTACAACATCTTTTGTTTCTCTAATCCCAGCCGTATCAATAAATCGAAAGCCAATACCACCTATAGAGATTTCGTCCTCAATAGTATCTCTTGTTGTTCCAGCAATTTCTGATACGATTGCTCTTTCCTCATTTAATAATGCATTCAATAAGGTAGATTTACCTACATTAGGTTCTCCAACTATAGCAACAGGTATTCCATTCTTTATAACATTTCCAACGGCAAAAGAGTCTATAAGTCGCTTTAAGATAAAACTAATACGTGTAATCAATGCTTTAAATTCCCCACGATCTGCAAATTCTACATCTTCTTCAGCAAAGTCTAATTCTAACTCTATCAATGAGGCAAAGTTTAAAAGTTCTTCTCGTAATTTTGCAATTTCAGATGAAAAACCACCTCGCATTTGTTGCATCGCAATTTGATGAGACGCTTGGTTATCACTAGAAATTAAATCAGCCACTGCCTCAGCCTGACTTAAGTCTAACTTTCCATTTAAAAAGGCTCTGAGCGTAAATTCACCTGGAGTTGCCATTCTACAACCCAGCCTTAAAAATAATTGAATGATCTCCTGTTGTATGTAAGTTGAACCGTGACAAGACACCTCTATAACATCTTCTCCGGTATAAGAATTTGGATTCTTAAATATGGCTAATAATACTTCATCTAAGGTCTTTTTATCATCAACGATATGCCCTAAATGAATAGTGTGAGTCGGTTGATCTTTTAAATCTTTATTAGATACAGATTTAAAGGCTATTGATGCGATTGAAATAGCATCTGGACCTGATAAGCGAATGACAGCGATTGCACCGCTCCCAGATGGTGTTGCCAAGGCCACAATAGTATCGCTATGCATAGTAAAGCTCTTTAGTACAAAAGTATCGCAAATTAAGAGATTGATAAAACGAAAGGGATTCTATTTATAATTTAATTTACATTCCTTTAATAATGTTTATTCGGCATTGTTTATATATTTGTGCTGCTATAAATTGAAAATCATATAGAAATGAAAAAAACACTCATATTAGTATTGGTTGTATTGTTATTTGCTAGTTGCAAGCAAGACCCAAGGACTGATTTTGTTATTAACGGGAAGGCAGAAGGTATATATAATGGGATTAGAGTCTATCTTAAAAATGTTGATGACCAAGGCCGAGAAGCCATAAAAGACACCGCCATTGTAATGGATGGAAAGTTCACCATGAAAGGTTCTGTAGAAGAACCAAGTGTATACTTTATTTCTCTAGATGGGACGAAAGGTGATGCTATTTTAATGCTAGAAAATAGTGAAATAGACATTGAAATAAACAAGGAAAACCCATTAGATTCTAAAGTTACAGGTTCTGAATCTCATATAGGATTTGTAGACTTTCAAGATGAAATGGCACAGATAAGAGAAGAAGGACGACAAATTATGATTCCTTACCGTCAACTAAAATTACCTGAAGAATCTGATAAACGCGACTCTCTTCAATTAGAACTTGAAAAGGTAAGTGTTAGATTAATTGATCATCCATTAAACTTTGTAAGGAACCATAAGGATACTTACTTCAGTCTTAATCTTATTGGATTGGAAGCCAATAAACCAAAATTTAAAGTCGTTGAGTTTATGGAGGCGTTTAATAACCTTGACTCTGATTTAAAAGCATCAGCGCAAGGGAAGAAAATTAAAGCAAAATTAGAAGAGCTTCTAAAAGCATATGAAAAAGTAGCCTACTTAGAAATTGGAAAAGTAGCACCAAATTTTGAAGCACCAACTCCAGATGGTGAGATTGTTAGTCTTAATGATTTAAAAGGTAAAGTAACCATTATAGATTTTTGGGCAGCATGGTGTGGGCCATGTCGCAGAGAAAATCCAAATGTTGTACGTATTTACGATAAATACCATGACCAAGGGTTAGAGATAGTTGGAGTATCTCTTGATGGCCAGAGCAGACAAAAAGACCCAAAACAAGCTTGGCTAGCAGCAATTAAACAAGATGGTTTAAAATGGAATCAAGTATCCCATCTTAAGTATTTTAATGATCCTATAGCTAAACTTTATGATATTCAAGCCATTCCTGCAACTTACATTCTGGATGCCGAAGGAATAATAGTTGCTAAGAACTTACGGGGAAAAGCACTAGAGAACAAAGTTAAAGAGTTATTAGAAAAAGCCTAAACTTAAATTTAGGTATAATAGGTAAAAAGCCTGCTCAAGCAGGCTTTTTTTATTGCAGTTTTCCAGTCTTATACAAAATATATAATATGATTATTGGCACTGCCAGTAAGGCTACATAGCCAAGTTTGGTTTCAAATAAACTTGGTTCTAAGATTAGTGTAATGGCATAACCTCCTACCGCTCCACCAAAATGCGCATCATGACCAATATTACCAATTCTGTTTTTCATACCGTAAATAGAATAAAGTAAATAACCAATACCAAATACATAACCAGGTATAGGCACAGGAATAAAAAACATATACAATCGCATACCAGGATCTAACAGAATCGCTGCATATAAGACACCCGTAACTGCTCCACTGGCACCAATTGCACTATACCAATACTCTTCTTTATGAAAATACAGAGATAATAGATTTCCGAAAATTAAACTACCTATATATACAATAACAAAGTTTAGATTCCCCAAACGGTCAATCACATAACTCGCAAAAAAGAAAAGGGTAAACATGTTAAAAAGAAGATGTGTAGTATCCGCGTGAAGAAATCCAGAGCTCAACATCCGAATTTGCTCTCCTCTTCTGATGCTTCCTACATTGAACTTATACCTTTCAAAAAAAGAGCGATCATCAAAGCCCTTTATAGAAATAATGGCATTAGCTGCTATTATTGTAATTGTTATTGGATCTAACGTCATAAAGTAATCTATTGATTCAAATATAATATATTTGCGCTTCAGTTAGAACATGCTTTTATGCAACTTATTGCTTACATTCTTGTTTACCCAATTCTTTGGTTAATCTCAATATTACCATTCAGGCTGTTATATGCCTTTTCAGATCTCTTATATATATTTTTATATAAGATTTTTGGTTACAGAAAATCAACAGTAAAGCACAATTTGCAATTAGTGTTCCCTGATAAATCTGAAAAGGAAATTAAAGATATAACTAGCCAATTTTACCATCATCTATGTGATATGATTGTGGAAGCCATTAAATCTCTGACAATAACAAAAAAAGAAATGCAAAAACGATTTTCGTTTAGTAATATCGAATTAATTCATGATTTAGAGAAGAAAGAGCGAAGTATCATATTAATGTGCGCACATTACGGAAGTTGGGAATGGATATTTATCCTTCAGACTTATATAAAGTATAAAGGTTATGCCGTTTATAAACGTTTAGCAAATAAGTACTTTGATAAATTGGTCAAAGGGATTAGAGCAAAATACAATTCTCATTTAATAACAACGAAAGAAACATTTAATGTGTTAACGGAATGTAATTCTAAGGGCGAATTAACTATTAATGGTTTTGTATCTGATCAATCCCCTAAAGCTAACAAAGCTTTTCATTGGAATGAATTTATGGGTATCAAGGTTCCGATGTATACCGGAGCAGAAATGATGGCAAAGAAAATGGACATGGCAGTTGTTTTCTTTAGAGTTAGACGATTAAAACGCGGATATTACGAAACAACGTTCGAAACGATTACTGAAAACCCGAGAGAATTTGAAGATTACACCATAACAGACACCTTTTTTAAACTAGTAGAACAACAAATTTATGAGGCACCACAATACTACTTATGGACCCATAAACGTTGGAAACACAAAAATAAGGCCCCTAAAGAATTTCAATAAACATAATTAATCTAGATCAAACCAATCATCAATGCTAGATGTGTCACAAGGTTTATGTAACAGCGATTTATGAACAAATTCATTATTAAACCTTGAATAGTCATAATCTTTAGCCCAATCTTTATGATTTTGAGCAAGCGCTAAAATACTATCACAAACAAATTCTACTTCTTCATTTGTTGTTGTTGGATGAATAGACATCCGAATCCAACCAGGTTTACGTACCAATTCACCTAATGAGATTTCATCCGTTAATTCTCTAGACATTTGCTGATCTACGTGCAGTAAGAAATGCCCATAAGTTCCTGCACAACTACAACCGCCACGCGTCTGAATCCCAAAACGATCGTTTAGCAGTTTAACGCCTAGGTTATAATGTAAGTCATCAATATAAAATGAAATAACGCCTAATCGCTTTCTATGTTGGCTAGCGAGTATCTTTATATTAGATATAGATTCAAGTTTCTTAAAAACAATAGCTACTAATTCGTGTTCACGTTTCAATATATTTTCTACACCCATTTGCTCCTTGAGCTTAATAGACAATGCAGTTTTTATGGTTTGAAGAAAACCTGGTGTTCCACCATCTTCCCTATCTTCAATATTATCAATATACTTGTGTTCTCCCCAAGGGTTAGTCCAGCTTACAGTACCACCACCAGGACAATCTGGCACCATATTATTATACAGTTGTTTATTGAAAACAAGAACACCTGAAGAGCCTGGTCCACCTAAAAACTTGTGTGGTGAAAAGAAAATAGCATCTAATTGCGCATCCTTATCTTCTGGATGCATATTAATTTCAACATAAGGTGCTGAACATGCAAAATCTACAAAACATACTCCAGCATATTTATGCATTAATTTTGCAATATCATGATAAGGAGTCTCTATCCCTGTTACGTTTGAACCACCGACAACAGAGCAAACCTTTAATGCTCTGTCCTTGTGCTTAATTAAGAGCGACTCTAGATTTTTAAGACAGAACAAACCATCCTTATTAGGTGGTACAACCACAACTTTTGCCATGGTTTCTAACCAAGAAGTTTGATTAGAATGATGTTCCATATGTGAAATAAAAACAACTGGACGAATCTCATCTGGAATATGAGTGTACTCTCTTAAATTCTCCGGTATTTTAAGACCTAGAATTCTCTGAAATTTATTAATAACACCTGTCATTCCATTGCCACATGCAATCAAAACATCTTCTCCATTAGCATTAACATGCTGCTTAATAATTTGCTTTGCTTTTCTGTAAGCATTTGTCATTGCAGTACCAGAAACGGTTGTTTCAGTATGTGTATTTGCAACAAAAGGACCAAATTCATTACATAATTTATCTTCTATTGGCCTGTATAATCTACCTGAAGCTGTCCAATCTGTGTAAATGATTTTTTTTTCGCCATAAGGTGAATAAAAGGTTTGATCCTGACCAATAATATGCCTCCTATACTGATCAAAGTACGCTTCAAGGGCTGTTGCAAAATGTTCTTTCACCTCTGTAATCATATTCAAAGTTACTAAATATTTGCGACAGCTTTGATTTCTGATATAAATCGGTCTGCTAAAGTATCAGCAGTATCTTGAGAATGAGCCTCTGTATATATTCTGATAATAGGCTCCGTATTGCTTTTTCTTAAATGCACCCAACTGTCAGCAAAATCAATTTTAACACCATCGATTGTGGTCAATTGTTCGTGACTGTAATTGGTTTCCATAATCTTTAAAATTCCATCAACATCTAAATCAGGAGTCAATTGAATTTTCTTCTTACTCATAAAGTAATTTGGATAGGTTGCTCTAAGCTCGCTAACTGTCATTTTTTTTTCTGCTAATAGGCTTAAAAATAAGGCAACACCTACTAAAGCATCGCGTCCATAATGCAATTCTGGGTAGATAATTCCTCCATTTCCTTCACCACCAATTACTACATTGTTTTTTTTCATAAGTTCAACGACATTTACTTCACCAACAGCACTAGCTTCATACATTCCACCATGTTCTTCAGTAACGTCTCGAAGTGCTCGTGTAGAACTCATATTACTAACGGTATTCCCAGGATTTTTACTAAGCACATAATCCGCACAAGCCACCAATGTATATTCTTCACCAAACATCTCACCTTTCTCGTCCATAAACGCCAATCGATCTACATCTGGATCAACTACAATTCCAAAATCTGCTCGCTCTTTTACAACCGCATCAGCCAAATCACCTAAATGTTCCTTTAATGGTTCTGGATTATGAGGGAAATGACCTGTAGGATCGCAATAGAGTTTAACTGGATGTACTCCTAGTCTTTCTAAAAGTAAAGGAATGGCAATTCCTCCTGTAGAATTTACACCATCTACAACAACTTTAAAATTAGCATCTTGTATTGCCTTCTTATTGACTAAAGGCAATTCTAAAACTTCATCAATATGCAAATCAATATAAGCCTCATTTTTAGTGATTTTTCCTAAATCATCAACTTCTGCAAAACTCATATCATTAGACTCAGCAATGTCTAAAATCTTTTTCCCTTCAGCACCATCAAGAAATTCACCTTTATGATTTAAAAGTTTTAAAGCATTCCACTGTTTTGGATTATGACTTGCCGTTAAGATAATACCTCCATCAGCGTGTTCCATTGGCACCGCAACCTCAACTGTTGGTGTTGTTGATAAACCAAGATCAATAACATGAATTCCCATACCCACTAGGGTTTGCATTACCAAACTTTGAATCATTTCACCTGAAATTCTTGCATCTCTTCCTACAACAACTCGATAGTTGTCTTTTTGACGTTGCTGTTTTAGCCATGTACCATAGGCAGCTGCAAACTTAACTGCGTCAATTGGTGTAAGATTATCCTCTGCTTTACCTCCAATTGTTCCGCGAATTCCAGATATAGATTTTATTAAAGTCATAAGTCTTTCGTTTTGCGCAAATATAATATCTAATTACAATTTTGTTATTATGAATTTGTAAATTCGGCTAATGAATTTTTTGGCCCATATATACCTTTCTGGCAATAATGAATTAGTTACCATCGGTAATTTTGTTGCGGATGGAGTTCGAGGAAAAAAATACAAAGATTATCCCGAGGAAATTCAACTAGGTATTTTACTTCATAGAGACATTGACACTTTTACTGATGCGCACCCAGTTTTCCGTCGTAGCACAAAACGACTTCATAAGAATTACGGACATTATAGTGGTGTTATTATCGATATTTTCTTTGATCATTTTTTAGCTAAAAATTGGAGTGAATATTCTACGATACCATTGTCAAAATATGTAAACGAATTCTATAAAAGTCTACGAACCAACTTTGAACTGTTACCCACACGATTCAAACGTCTTACACCTTCTATGATTGAGGATAATTGGCTTTTGAGTTATGCGTCAATTGAAGGAATTCAACAAGTACTAAACGGCATGAATCGAAGAACAGATGGCAAATCCAAAATGAATAAGGCTACAACCGAACTAAAAAAATATTACAACGATTTTGAATCTGATTTTACGGAGTTTTTTGAGGAACTCATTAATTTTAGCAATAAAAAACGTCACGAATTAGAAAAACAATTTAAGATATGAAGCATATTGTTTTTATCCTAATAGCCCTTTTATGTTACTCATGTAAAACCGATACAGTTGCAAACAAAAGGCAAATAAATTCAAGAGGCTTAATTGCAAAAGAAGCCATGGTTGTTAGTGCTAGAGAAGAAGCGTCAAAAATTGGAATCGAAATATTAAAGAAAGGCGGTAATGCTTTTGATGCTATGATGGCTACAGAATTAGCTCTCGCTGTTTGCTACCCATATGCTGGAAATCTTGGAGGTGGAGGCTTCTTAGTATACCGACTAGCCGATGGCACTAAAGGCGCTCTAGATTATAGAGAAAAAGCGCCTTTGGCTGCATCCAAGAATATGTATTTGGATGAAAATGGAGAGGTTATAAAAGATTTAAGCACCGTAGGTTCTATGGCTGTTGGTATTCCTGGCACTGTAGCAGGAGTATTTAAGGCTCAAGAACGATTTGGACAACTCGATATAAAGACTATTCTCAGTCCTGTCATAGAATTAGCGCGTAAGGGTTATGTAGTGACTAAAAAACAAGAGCAGCGCTTAGCAGCATACGATAGTATATTCAAAACAGTTAATGGAAAGGAAATTCTATATAATAAAAATTTAAATGCTGGTAGTACAATACAAAATCAAAAACTAGCCGAAACTTTAGAACGTTTAGCGCTTAACGGAAAAGATGAGTTTTACAAAGGGGAAACCGCTAAAATCTTAGTTAATTATTTACAATCTAAAGGCAGCATTATTACTCTTGAAGACCTCAATAAATATGACGCTAAATGGCGCGATCCTATTTCTTTTGATTATGATGATTTAACTATAACTTCTATGCCACCACCCTCTTCCGGTGGTATTTGTTTAGCTCAGCTTATGAAAATGATTGAGCCTTTTGATTTAAACGATTACGGACATAATTCACTAAAGACCATTCAAGTTTTAGCAGAAGCTGAAAAACGAGCCTATGCAGATCGTAGTTTTTATTTGGGAGATCCTGATTTTGTTGATATTCCAGTCGAAACACTAATTAGTGACGTATATCTCAATGAGCGCATGGAATCTTTTTCTTTTATTGAGCCAACGCCTGTAGATTCTATTTCTCATGGATCTATTGTAGGATACGAAAGTGAGGAAACAACCCACTACTCCATTGTGGACCAGTTTGGAAATGCCATTGCAGTAACAACTACAATTAATGGTGGTTATGGTTCTAAACTTTATGTCGATGAATTAGGTTTCTTTTTAAACAATGAAATGGATGATTTTAGCAGTAAACCTGGTGAGCCAAATTACTATGGTCTTTTAGGCGCTGAAGCAAATAGTATTGCTCCTGAGAAAAGAATGTTAAGTTCAATGACTCCAACCATTGTAGAAAAAGATGGTGATTTTTACATGTCCGTCGGTACTCCAGGTGGTTCAACCATTATCACATCAGTCTTACAAACCATACTTAATGTCCATGAATTTGGCTTAACGATGCAAGAAGCCGTAAATGCCCCTAGATTTCATAATCAATGGTTACCAGATGAAATTAGAATGGAACCAAACGGTTTTGATGAAAATACAATTAAAAAACTCGAAGCGCTTGGTTACCATTTGAACTTTAAGCGTAGTCCGGTGATTGGAAAAGTTGATGGTATCCTAATTTTAGAAGATGGTACACTCGAAGGAGGTGCTGACAATAGAGGTGACGATACAGCAGTTGGTTTTTAACATTGTTTTAAAAGATTAGCACTTCCAGAATTGTATCTTTAATTACGTTTTTTTTTAATATAACTTTTAAAAACCAATCAAAATGCGACAGTTTATTGCTTTAGCAGCACTCTGCTTTTCATTATTAAGCTTTTCCCAAGGCACAAAATTATTAAGACAACCTACACTTCATGGCGATGACCTTGTATTTGTATATGCCAACGATTTATGGAAATCTTCTGTAAATGGAGGAACAGCAATTCGGTTAACGAGTGATGAAGGTTATGAATCTAGTCCTCACTTTTCTAATGATGGAAAAATGATTGCATTTACCGCTCAGTACGATGGCAATGTTGATGTTTTTGTTGTCCCTTTTGAAGGAGGTGAACCTAAACGATTAACGTATCACCCTGCAGGTGATTTTGTACAAGGCTGGACTCCAGACGGCAAGGTGTTATTTCGTTCAGGACGCGAAGCACAGCCAACAATGACCAATAAATTCTTTACGGTTTCAACTAATGGAGGTCTACCAGAAGCTTTGGATATTCGAAGGGCTGCTTATGGTGAAATGTCTCAAGACGGAAAGTATTTAGCTTATACTCCAATTACAGGTTGGGACGCAGAATGGCGTAATTATAGAGGTGGTCAGGCCATGCCTATTTGGGTAGTTGACATGAAGACAAAAGCTTTAATTAGAACCCCACAACCAACACAAGAACGTCATTTAGATCCTGTTTGGCTCGATGGAATAGTATATTTTATGTCTGAGCGCGATTACACTATGAATATTTGGTCGTTTGATCCAAAAACGAAAGAAGAAAAACAAATCACCTTTCATAAGAAATTCGATGTAAAAAGTTTGGATGCTAGTGATAGTAAGATTGTATACGAACAAGGTGGTTATTTACATGTATACGATCCAAGTTCAGGAAATACCAATCAGTTAATTATCAACGTTAAAGCAGACTTGAATTTTTACCGTACGAAGTGGGATAATGTTTCAGCTTTTCAGCTCAATAATCCAAATGTATCACCAAAAGGAAAAAGAGCCATTTTTGAGCATCGTGGTGAAATATTTACGGTACCTAAAGAAGACGGCACTTGGATGAATATTACCAACTCACCTGGTGTGGCAGATAGAAGTCCTATTTGGTCACCAAAAGGAAATAAAATTGCATGGTTCTCAGATAAGAGCGGTGAATATCAATTAATGATAGCTGATCAGGATGGGCAAAATGCTGAGGCCATAAACCTCCCTAATCCGACGTTTTACTTTCAACCAGACTGGTCACCAGATGGAAAGTACATTGCCTATACAGACACGCATTATAATATCTGGATCATAGATTTAGATAATAAAAAGACAAAAAAAGTAGCCACTGATCGTTATGCACACCCAAACCGATCTATGAATCCTGTTTGGTCTCCTGATAGTAAATGGATAGCATTTGCAAAACAACAGGAAAGTCATTTTAAAGCCATTTTTGCGTACAATATCGATTCTAAAAAAACAATACAACTAACAGATCCTATCGCAGATGCTATTTCACCAGTATGGGACGCTACTGGAAAGTACCTCTACACTTTAGCTAGTACCAATTATGGATTACAGAGTGGTTGGCTTGATATGAGTAATTATGATCCTGCTGCTAATCTTACTAGGAGTTTATACGCTGTAGTCTTAAGCGCAGATGACAAAGCACCTAACCTTCCTAAAAATGAGATGGAGGATGTTAAAAAAGAGGATAATAAGTCTGAAGGTAAGGACAAAAAAGAAGATAATAAATCTGAAGGTGTTACAATTACCATTGATGAATCCGGAATATTTGACCGAGCGGTTGCTTTAAGTCTTCCGTCGAGAAATTATGTGGCACTTTTGAAAGGTCCAAAACATAAAGTATTTATTGCAGAGTTAATTCCGAATACTAATGGCTTAAAAGTACACTCCTATGATGTAGAAAAAGAAAAAGCAACAGATTTTGCCGATGGAGTATCACAAATGGTAGCTTCAGACGACAGAAAATCGATACTATTATTCCAAAATGGAAACTGGGTACTTGCAGGAGCTTCTGCTCCCCCTAAGCCTGGAAAAGACAATCTTAAGATAACCATTAAGATTAAACTGGATCCAAAAGCCGAAGCGCATCAAATTTTTAAAGAGGGATGGCGTTACATGCGTGACTTTTTATATGTGGATAATGTCCATGGAGCACCTTGGGATGAGGTTTACAAATGGTATTCACCATGGATAGATCATGTAAGACATAGGACAGACCTCAACTATGTTGTCGATATTATGAGTGGTGAGGTTGCTGTTGGTCATTCATATGTTTCTGGTGGTGATTTTCCAAATGTCAATCGTGTTCCAGTAGGCTTACTAGGCTGCGATTTAAAGCTCAATAATGGCAAATATCAAATCTCAAAAATTTACAATGGCGAACGTTGGAATCCTAACATAACAGCACCACTAGCGCAACCTGGGATTAATGTCAATGAAGGAGATTTCATTCTAGCTATTGATGGTAAAACCTTAGATGCAAATACAAATCCTTATGAATTATTAGAGCAAACTGCAGGAAGAGAAATAAACATTGTAGTGAATTCACAACCTAATATGACGAATTCTCGTACAGTTTTAGTTAAACCAGTAAGCAATGAGCGAGGACTAAGAACTATTGATTGGGTCGAGAGTAACCGTAGAAAAGTGGATGAATTATCTAACGGCAAATTAGCCTATGTTTATGTTCCTAATACTGGTGGAGGTGGTTTTACATCATTTAATAGATACTATTTCTCACAACAAGATAAAAAAGGTGTTGTTATCGACGAGCGTAATAATGGCGGTGGATCTGCTGCAGACTATATGATCGATATAATGTCACGTGAATTGTTTGGGTACTTTAACAGTAAGGCTGGTGATAAGCGACCATGGACAACACCAATCGCAGGAATATGGGGACCAAAAGTAATGTTGATTAACGAACGTGCAGGATCTGGTGGTGATTTATTACCATACATGTTTAAGATGAAAAACCTTGGACCTTTAATTGGTACTCGAACTTGGGGAGGATTAGTTGGTACTTGGGATACTCCACGTTTTATTGATGGTGGTCGAATGGTTGCTCCACGGGGAGGATTTTATGATGTTAATGGTGAATGGGCAGTTGAAGGAGAAGGCGTTGCGCCAGACATAGAAGTCATTCAGCATCCAAAAGAAACATCCGCTGGTAATGACCCTCAATTAGAACGTGCTGTTCAAGAGGCATTAAACTTATTAAAAGGAAACGAGTTTGAGCTTAAGCCAGAACCTAAAGCTCCTGTGCGTTGGAAACGACCAGCTGGTTACAAAGCGGACAATTAATTAGTGTTTGGCGTTTCTTAATGAGCTTAAATCTCAATTTGAGACCCATAGAAATGAATCAAATATCCAACAAATGGAGACAAACATGAAACATCTGTTTCCATTTGTTGGCATTAAATTACCTGTTAGAAAAGCCATTAGCTAGGCATTGAGAATCTGTGCAAAAATAGATATGTTTGCGGTTAATACTTACGATAATACAATAGAACAAAAAATTTTAGGTAAACGAGAAGTTCTAAAACATCTAATATGAAATACGACGTTGTAATTCTCACAGATCAAAAACATGCCTATCCTAGCAACATTGATAATTACACTAAAAATGTTATTACAGAAGATGCCATTGTCGCTAATGCCTTAGGAAAACTTGGATTAAAAGTAATTCGTTTAGCTTGGAGCGATGCGCATTTCGATTGGTCTACGACTAAAGCTGTGCTCTTTCGAACGACTTGGGATTATTTTGATGACTTCTCAAGATTTTCAAATTGGTTAAATAAGGTATCAAAGCAAACCATGCTCATTAATTCCGAAGCGATAATTAGGTGGAATTTAGATAAGCATTACTTAAAGGATTTAGAACAAAACGGTGTTCATATCGCAGAAACACATTTTATTGAACGCGGTTCAACAGATACTTTAGAAGCTCTCCATGAACAATCAAGTTGGCAGGAAACTGTTTTAAAGCCTTGTGTTTCTGGTGCTGCGCGCCATACTTATAAATTAAATACTGAGACAGTTGCACAGCATGAATCCATATTTAAATCCTTAATTAAAACTGAAGCTATGATGCTTCAACCTTTTCAACATCGCATAGTTTCTGAAGGTGAGATTTCAATGATGGTATTTAATGGTCAATTTACACACGCCATTCTAAAGAAAGCTAAGGCAGGTGATTTTAGAGTTCAAGATGATTTTGGAGGTAGTGTACATGACTATTCCCCAACCTTGAAAGAAATTGAATTCGCAGAAAATACAGTAAGAGCCTGTGCAGAACTGCCCTTGTATGCACGAGTTGATATATTTAATGATAATGATGGTGAAATTGCATTGGCAGAGTTAGAGCTTGTAGAACCAGAATTATGGTTTAGACATCATCCAGATTCTGCACTAATTCTAGCTGATGCGATTAAAGAAAGGCTATCTTTGTTATAAATTATTTCTTTTGGCAAAAACATCGAAATCTAAGCGCATTCTAAAAATTGTTGGTGGAATCATTATTTTTTTCACTTTACCTACACTGCTCTTCTTTGCCTTTATGTATTTAAGATATAATGAAGACTTACCAGTCGGAAAACAAGGTCCTGAAGCTGATCTTTTGGCTAAGTCTATGCTTAAGGCACTAAATGAAGAAGCCTATCTCAATACTGATTACTTAGAATGGACCTTTAAGAGTAGAAACCATTACAAATGGTATAAAACTGATAATGTCTGTGAAGTTTCTTGGGATGCCATGACGGTAATTCTAGACCTGAAAGACTCTAAAAATTCTAAGGTATTTGCTGGCGAGCAAGAATACAATGGTAAAGAAAAGCAAGACTATATAGAAAAAGCTCTTACCTACTTTAATAACGATTCGTTTTGGTTAGTTGCGCCATACAAGGTTTTTGATAACGGCACAGAGCGGAGTATCGTCCAGACAGAGGCTGGTCAACAAGCCTTATTGATTACTTACACTAAAGGTGGTACGACACCTGGTGATTCTTACCTGTGGCATTTCGACGAAAGTGGTAAACCTAAAAGTTATCAAATGTGGGTAGATATATTACCCATTAATGGATTAGAAGCAACTTGGGATCAATGGACCGAAACTGAAAGCGGTGCGCTTTTACCAACAACTCACAAGTTATTCTTTTTGGACTTGGATATGGGTGCAGTTAGAGGCTTGCAAATACAATAAAAGCAACTAGACTTATTTAGATCTTTGGCCCACAAATTGCTGCGTTTTTAATTTAAACAAGACATTAAAACTTGTTAAACTTCCATAGCAACGCGTTATATATTGTTGTAAATCTACTTTTTCCTGTTCATCCAGATTACTCGAATTAATTTTTTGCTCCATAACCCGAAGGCGATCCCTAACCATCGTTATTTTATGAAAAAACTTGTCTATTGGTAATTCACTTGCTTTTAAATTTTCATCACCAGGTTGCATAATTAGCTTTCCGCCTTTCCACTTCTCGCCAATAGCTATTACTTCAGAAACATCAGACCATTTTTTAAGGATGTCTTTTAAACTTTTCTCTACTTCATAAAAACTAACCGTATCAACATCATCTTCTGCTGCTTCAATCACTTCAAAATCTGAGTCTAATTCCAAAGTCTCTAAGCCATTGTCTATAAATGTGACCCAATAGTGTTTTGATGTAACGTTAGTTACTACACCTTTACCATATTCCGAATGTTGGATTCTTGATCCTATACCTAATAGTTTCATATATTTATTTAATCTTTATAACTTATTTTATTCTCTTATACCACCGCTTTCTTCATCAATAATGACATCTGTCTTGTAGCGTTTCACTGAAACCTTTATAAGTCCTATAACTACACTCTGCTTTCGATGGTTTGATATAATGGGCTTACCTCCATCTTTTAGTAATATCCAGCCGTCTTCGTATGGCCCCACACACCTATACAAAATACGCTTTTTAGCTAAAACATGCACGAAAGCAACAAGTTTAAGCTTCAATTGACTTTTAACGTGCTTTGACCAATAATTAGTGTCTAAACATATGCGCTATCCATCTTGGAAAACAAGATACTAAAAGGGTCAAACAAAACAACTATTAAAACCATATTATAGCTTAAATTTAAAAATTCATGAATATGATTGCTTAAATTGATTTTTCTTGATAATTTTATACTATTCTTAATTTACAAGCTTTTAATTATGAAAAAAGTAGTTTTCATCCTCTTATTTTTCGGATTTTGTTTTACAATTAATGCACAGTCTGAGCCAAAAGTTGGAGATGAATTAGTTATAAATGCGCAAAAAGGGCAATCCTATAATTACATTAAGTTCCCTAAACTTAACACGCTTAACAAACGTGGAAAAATAGCCAATTATAAAAGCGTTCATGGTGATATTGTAATTATCGATGAAGTTATGACTGATAAAAACAACACTACATATGTGGTTTTAAAGAAAAAAGATGGTTCAAAATTCTTTGGTCTTAATTCTACAGTGAAAGCAAACTATGCAAAGGCTTTGGAGTCTGGTGAGATGTCTAAAGGTTAATTATAACCAATTTTCACCATACAAAAGCGCTTATAATCAAGGGCTTCTTTTACCTTTTTTTGTTAAGTAATTTCTAGTTAAGGGGCAAACCTTCACACTAAATTAACAAGTAAATATTGTACCTTTACCGTTTTCCTAAATACTTTGAAAAAAGATATTTTCTATGAGCATAGCCGACGACGCTATTGAGGTTAAAGGCGCAAGAGCCCACAATCTAAAAAACATTGATGTTACTATACCTCGAGAGAAACTTGTTGTTATAACAGGTCTTTCTGGAAGTGGTAAATCCTCATTGGCGTTCGATACAATTTATGCCGAAGGTCAAAGGCGTTACATTGAAACGTTTTCCGCTTATGCGCGACAATTTTTAGGTAGTTTAGAACGTCCTGATGTGGATAAAATCGATGGGCTTTCTCCAGTCATTGCTATAGAACAAAAAACCACAAGTAAGTCTCCACGATCAACAGTAGGGACTATAACAGAGATTTATGACTTTTTACGTTTACTTTTTGCCAGAGCTGCAGATGCCTACAGTTATGAAACAGGCGAGAAAATGGTAAGCTATAGTGATGAACAAATCAAAGAACTTATACTAAAATCTTATCAAGGCAAAAAAATTAACATTCTATCCCCAAAAATTAGATCAAGAAAAGGACATTACCGTGAATTGTTTGAACAAATTGCAAAGCAAGGCTTTGTAAAAGTACGAACAGATGGTGAAATTGTTGATCTTGAAAAAGGGATGAAACTCGATCGCTATAAAACCCACGATATAGAGATTGTCATCGACAGACTCAAAATAGACAAAACTAAGGATAATGAGAAACGCCTCATGGAATCGATTAATACCGCCATGTACCATGGGGATGATGTACTCATGATCATTGATCAAGAAACCAATGAGACTCGATACTTTAGCCGAAATCTTATGTGTCCATCATCTGGTATTTCTTACCCTAATCCTGAACCTAATAATTTTTCCTTTAACTCACCAAAAGGTGCTTGTCCAAACTGTAATGGCATCGGTGAACTATACGTGGTTAATGAGAAGAAAATAGTCCCTGACGTAACGCTTTCTATTAAAAACGGGGCTTTAGCACCACATGGACCAGAAAAAAAGAGTTGGATTTTTAAACAATTTCAAACCATAGCGCAACGCTTCGATTTTTCGCTTAGCGATCCATGGAAAGACATTCCAGAAGAAGCCAAACAAATTATACTTTTTGGCGGAAAAGACAGCTTTGAAGTTGAAAGTAAACTTCTTGGTGTAAAACGCAACTACAATATCGATTTTGAAGGTGTTGCCAACTTTATTGAAAGTCAATACAAATCCAACTCTACGTCTTTAGTGCGTTGGGCCAAAGAATATATGGATAAAGTGCCATGTTCTGTTTGTGAAGGATCTCGCCTACGCAAAGAATCCTTAAACTTCAAAGTTGATGGAAAGAATATTGCTGAGATCGTTAACATGGATATTACTGAACTTGGAGAATGGTTAGAAGGTTTAAACGATCGTATTTCTGAAAAACAAAAAAAGATTTCAGAAGAAATCATAAAAGAAATTAAAGCAAGAACACAGTTTTTACTAGATGTTGGCTTGACCTATTTATCACTTAACAGAAGTTCTAAATCACTTTCTGGAGGGGAGGCACAACGCATAAGGCTTGCTACACAAATTGGATCTCAGTTAGTAGGAGTACTATACATTTTAGATGAGCCAAGTATTGGACTGCATCAACGAGATAACGAAAAACTGATCAACTCCCTTGTATCATTGCGAGATGTCGGAAACTCAGTAATTGTTGTTGAGCATGATAAGGATATGATTGAGCGCTCAGATCACGTTATTGATATAGGTCCTTTTGCAGGTAAGCATGGCGGTGAAATAATTAGTGAAGGAACACCAAAAGACTTACTCAAACACAATACACTTACTGCTGAGTATCTCAATGGCAAAAAGAAGATAGAGATCCCTAAAACCAGACGTAAAGGCAATGGCAAAAAGATTACGTTAAAAGGCTGCACAGGTAATAATCTTAAAAATGTAAATGTTGAATTTCCCTTAGGAAAAATGATTGGCGTTACAGGAGTTTCCGGTAGCGGTAAATCAACATTAATCAATGAGACACTTTACCCTATTCTTAATGCACATTATTTTAATGGTGTTAAAAAGCCAATGCCTTACAAGAGTATTTCAGGTTTAGAGCATATTGATAAGGTTATTGATATTAATCAATCACCAATTGGACGCACTCCGAGAAGTAATCCAGCAACTTACACAAAAACCTTTGATGAAATTAGGAAATTGTTTGCTCAGATTCCTGAGGCTATGATTAGAGGATATAAACCAGGTCGTTTTAGTTTTAATGTTGCCGGTGGACGTTGTGAAACATGTCACGGTGGTGGATTACGTGTTATTGAAATGAACTTCTTACCTGATGTTTATGTAGAATGCGAAACCTGTCAAGGCAAGCGTTTTAACAGAGAAACCTTAGAAATACGATATAAAGGAAAATCAATAAGTGATGTTCTGGATATGACTATAAACGAAGCCGTAAACTTTTTTGAACATATTCCTAAAATTCACAGAAAATTAAAGACAATAAAGGACGTTGGTCTTGGTTATATTACTTTAGGGCAACAGAGCACTACCCTTTCTGGCGGAGAAGCACAACGTATTAAGTTAGCTTCAGAATTAAGTAAACGAGATACTGGAAACACCTTCTACATACTTGATGAGCCCACAACTGGACTTCATTTTGAAGACATACGAGTATTGATGAAAGTTCTTAATAAGCTAGTAGACAAAGGCAATACCGTGTTAATTATAGAACACAACTTAGACGTTATTAAAACTGTAGATCATATTATCGATATTGGTTATGAAGGGGGAAAAGGCGGTGGTAAGGTCGTAGCCAAAGGAACACCAGAGGAAATTGTAAAAGATAAAAAAAGTCATACAGCTAAATTTTTAATAAAAGAGTTGAATTAACACTATATTGTACCAAGTCAGAATTAATTATTAAAGTTGACTCTGAGCGTAAAGAAATGATAAATAATATATGAGAAAAGAAAGTAAGCCTAAAGGCTGGAATGAAATTAAAACAAATGATTCATGGGCTATTTTTAAGATCATGGGTGAGTTTGTTAATGGTTATGAAAAGTTAAGTAAAATCGGGCCTTGTGTTTCCATTTTTGGATCTGCTCGTACCAAGCCAAACCACAAATATTATAAGCTCGCAGAAGAAGTGGCTCAAAAAATAGTAGCGCATGGTTATGGAGTAATCACTGGAGGCGGACCCGGTATTATGGAAGCTGGTAATAAAGGTGCTCATATAGCTGGCGGCACATCTGTTGGTTTAAATATTGAACTACCTTTTGAGCAACATGATAACCCATACATTGATAGAGACAAGAGTTTAGATTTTGATTATTTCTTTGTTAGAAAAGTCATGTTTGTGAAGTACTCACAAGGGTTTGTGGTTATGCCTGGTGGATTTGGCACTTTAGATGAACTTTTTGAAGCTATGACATTAATCCAAACTCATAAAATTGAAACCTTTCCTATTATTCTTGTAGGTAAAGAATTCTGGGAAGGACTAATTGACTGGGTAAAAAATACACTTCTTGAAGCTGGTAATATTAGCCCTAAAGATTTAGATTTAATTCAGATTGTGGATTCAGCAGATGAAGTTATAGATATATTAAACAAATTCTATGAAGAGTACAGATTAAGTCCAAATTTCTAAAAAACCTTATTTTAATTAGCTATGAAAAAGAAAAGACTAGGGTTTTTAGTGGTTATGTTATTGACAATACTTAATGTTTCTGCACAAGAAACATTCAAAGTTATGTTTTACAATCTACTAAATTACCCTTTAGAAGATGCCGTACCAAATCGTGAAGATGATTTAGATTTTATTTTATCTGACTACCAACCTGATTTATTTCTTGTTTGTGAATTAAATAATAGCACAGGTGCCGATAATGTATTAGATATTACTAGAACAGCCATAACTTCTAATTATGAAATGGCTACCTATGTTTCCAACACCTCTGATGATACCTCGGGAGATCAGAACAACCTGCAAAATCAGCTGTATTATGACAGTACAAAGTTTATTTTGGACCAGGAAATTATTGTTCCTACAAATTTAAGAGATTTCAATATTTACAAACTGGTACTTAATACTGTGGATCAAGCTACTAACCCAGTAGAACTTTACGTAGTGGTTTGCCATTTAAAAGCCTCAAGCGGAACCATCAATGCCCAAAGACGTTTTGATATGGTTGTAGAATTAGACAATTTTTTGAGTTCACTGCCGGCTGACTCTAACGTACTACTAGGTGGTGATTTGAACATTTATACAAGTACAGAACCAGCCTTTCAATTGTTATTGCAGGATACAAATAACATTACCTTCGCAGATCCAGCAGATCGCGTTGGCAGTTGGAATAACAATCCAAATTTTGTCGATGTCTTTACCCAATCCACAAGAACACAGTCTGGTTTAGGTGGATCAACTGGAGGATTTGATGATCGCTTCGATTTCATCTTAACTTCAGAGAATATGTTAAGTACAGCCACTATTACCTATGTGCCGGACTCTTACCAAGTTTATGGAAACAATGGTTTATCAGCATGTTATAATAATGCCATAAATTCATCAGCTTGCGCCATTCCTGGGTCCCAGTTTTCATTTGACGTAAGAGATGCACTTCACAATTTTAGCGATCATTTACCAGTAACTGTTTCTATCGAGGCCAATGTAACCTTATCTAATGAAGAATTTAATTTAAGCGCGAACGATATCTATTTAGAAAAAAGCGTAACTAATTCAAATTTAATAATTTACATTAATTCACCTAAATATTTTAATCAATCATTTGAGATTTTCAATAATTTGGGCCAAACCGTTAAAACACTATCTCTAAATTCAGACTCAAGACAAACTTTTGAAATTGGCGACCTTAATAATGGGGTTTACTATTTGAAATTATCGAAGTTTAATAATAGAACATTAAAATTTGTGATTTCTAATTGATTAGACGAATTTACATAGCGATTATTCTAAGTTTTCTTAACGCACTAATTTTTGCACAAAACAAAATTGATGTTGCTGCAGACGTTGATGTTGAAAACAAAACAATTACTATATCTCAAATAATTGAATACAAAAATGAGACTGAGATAACACTACGTGAAATTTATCTTCATGATTGGAACAACAGTTTTTCAAGTAAGTCTACACCTCTAGCAAAACGCTTTGAAGAAGAGTTTAGTACTAAATTTCATCTTGCTAAAAAAGAACAACGCGGTTACACCGAAATCCAATCTATTAAAAGTGAGAATAATACTTTAAATTTTAATTACCTCGAAGCTCAACCAGACGTTATAAAGGTTATATTGAACGAACCTCTTGATCCTCAAGACTCTTATAAGATTAAACTAGACTATAGTATTGTTTTGCCAGACGCAACGTTCACTGATTTTGGATTCACAAAAAACAAAGATTTTGAGCTAAAATATTGGTACATACTTCCAGCGGTGTTTGATGGTAAGTGGCACTATTACAGCAATAAGAATCTTGATGATCTTTATATTCCAAAATCTGATATTACCATAGTACTATCACACCCTTTAAACTATAGAGCTACTTCGGAATTGGACATAATTTCGATGAATCCTAATTCAGAAACTAAACGTCAAACGACTATTCTAAATGGAAAAGATAGGGTTGATACCTATTTATCCATTAACAAATTTCCTCGTTATGGATTTATTCAGACTGACGATTTTATTCTTATTTCAAACATTAATGAAAAAGGCTTACCTGGCAGTGATAAGGCTATTTTAACAGACAGAATCACACGATACTTAACAAAAAACCTAGGAGAGTATCCGCATAAACAATTATTAGTTTCCTCAATAGAGTACAGCAAAAACCCTTTGTATGGCCTTAATCAACTACCCGATTTTTTGCGTCCATTCCCAGATCAATTTCAATACGAACTGAAACTTTTAAAAACAGCCTTAAAGAAATATATAGACAATATACTGTTGTTAAACCCCAGGAAAGAACATTGGTTAAGTGAAGGTCTTCAAATCTATTTTATGATTAAATATGTTGAAGAGTATTATCCAGACATGAAATTATTGGGGACTTTAGCAAATGTTTGGGGAATTAGAGCTTTTCATGCAGCAGAACTGGATTTCAATTTTCAGTATTTCTTGTATTCTATGGAGCTGGCACGTAAAAATAGAGACCAACCTTTAAGCACTTCAAAAGATTCCTTACTTAAGTTTAACGCCAATATTGCTGGTAAATACAAGGCTGGTGTAGGCTTAAATTATCTGGATAAATTCACAGAAGATATGAGACTGTCTGAAGTAATTACAGATTTTTTAAAAAGCCATAAACTGAAAACAGTTTCAATATCGGACTTTGAATCCTATTTAAATTCTAGAACAGACCGGAATATAGATTGGTTTTTTAACGATTATATTAGGACTAGAAAAAAAATAGACTTTAAGATAAAGTCAGTCGAAGTTGTGGACGATTCTATACTAGTTACTATTAAAAATAAGCGTAAAAATACAATGCCCGTTTCTCTTTTTAAGGTTAGTAAGGACTCAGTAATTGACTCACAATGGGTCGAAAACATCACAGAAACTAAAACAGTAAAGCTTTCTAAAGACGATACAGATAAATTTGTTCTTGATTATTATAATGTAATCCCAGAATTTAATCAACGTGACAATTACAAAACGCTTAACGGGTCTTTCTTAAATAACAAACCATTTCAATTTAGGTTATTTAAAGATATTGAAGACCCTTATTACAATCAGGTTTTCTTTATGCCTTTAGTAGAGTTTAAGAATATTTACGATGGCCTTACACTGGGGGCAAAAATTTACAACAAAACTATCCTGAGAAAACGTCTTAACTATCGTTTTTCGCCGCAATATGCAACAAAATCAAAAGCATTAACAGGATCAACCTCTATTTTTTACACCCACAATATAGAAGACAAGAGCCTTTTTGATATCACTTATGGCATTTCTGCGGGATATCAATCTTTTGCTAAAGACGCCTTTTTTACTAGAATTAGACCTTCTATTTCGTTCAGATTTAGAAATAATAATGATTTTAGAGCGGATAAAATTGATAATATTACTGCAAGATATGTCAGCATTAAGAGAGAATTAGGAAAGGATGCCGTTGTGGAGATAGACGAACCTGATTACGGAGTCTTTAATATAAGATATACACATTTTAATCCTGGAAGAATTAACTTCTCAAGCTTCAGTACAGATTTTCAGGTGGCTAGTAATTTTAGTAAGCTATCCTTTAATTATGAATTTAGAAAACTTACGAAGAGCAACCGTAATATTAACTTAAGACTATTTACAGGTCTTTTCTTAAAAAACAATACGGATCCTAACTCAGACTTTTTCAGTTTTGCACTTGACCGTCCAACAGATTATTTGTTTGACTTAAACTACTTAGGGCGCTCTGAAGACGCAGGATTATTTAGTCAACAAATTATTATTGCCGAAGGTGGTTTTAAATCCATGCTAGATACACCTTATGCAAATCAATGGATCACGACAGCTAACTTTAGCACATCGATCTGGAGATATATTCAAGCTTATGGTGATGTGGGTTTGGTTAAAAATAAATTTGAAAGCGCAAATTTTGTTTATGATTCAGGTATAAGACTTAACCTGGTAGAAGACTTTTTTGAACTTTACTTCCCTGTGTATTCTAATCTTGGTTGGGAAATAGCACAATCAAATTATGACCAACGTATTCGCTTTATTATTACTGTAGACCCCCAAGTTTTACTAGGTTTGTTTAGACGTAAATGGTATTAAAAGATTCTTATTGAAAAGTTAAATTAATAGATTATTTTTAATAAAATTTAATTTTTACCCCTTTTTATTGATAATTTTTCAAAATTATAACATTTAAGGCTATTGCAAAAGACCATCCAATTTCTTAATTTCGCATCATTAATTTAGCCTAACATGAAGACCAATTCTGACGCAAAAACAGAGATTACATTCGAAGACTTTAAAGCTCAAGTTATCAATGATTATAAACTTGCAGTAACCAGTCGCGAATGTAGCTTACTTGGTCGCAGGGAGGTTTTGACAGGAAAAGCTAAGTTTGGAATTTTTGGTGACGGTAAGGAGATTCCTCAAATAGCTTGGGCTAAAGCCTTTAAAAATGGTGACTTTAGATCGGGTTATTACAGAGATCAAACCTTCATGATGGCCATTGGAGAGCTTACAATTGAACAGTTTTTTGCTGGATTATATGCGACTACTGATATTAAAGAGGAACCAATGTCAGCAGGTCGACAAATGGGTGGACACTTCGCAACACATAGTTTAGATGAGCGTGGAAATTGGAAGAATCTTACCGAACAAAAAAATTCAAGTGCTGACATCTCACCTACTGCAGGTCAAATGCCGAGACTACTAGGGTTAGCGCAGGCCTCGAAAATTTATAGACATGTAGAAGGCATAGATACCACTAAATTTTCAAAAGAAGGAAATGAAATAGCTTGGGGAACCATTGGTAATGCCAGTACCTCGGAAGGCTTATTTTTCGAGACTATTAATGCAGCAGGTGTTTTACAAGTTCCAATGATCATTAGTGTTTGGGATGATGAATATGGTATATCTGTTCCTGCCAAATATCAAACAACTAAAGAAAATATTTCTGAAATACTTAGTGGCTTTCAGCGCGATAATGAAA
The DNA here is from genome assembly GCF_013213975.1 of Winogradskyella sp. Taxonomy (GTDB): domain Bacteria; phylum Bacteroidota; class Bacteroidia; order Flavobacteriales; family Flavobacteriaceae; genus Winogradskyella. Next base: position 6,841 of record NZ_JABSST010000034.1, on the reverse strand, counting down.
ATGAAGGCTATGAGATTTTGCGTGTTAAAGGTTGGGATTATGTTAACTTGACTGAGACTTATGAAATGGCTGGTAAAATTGCTAGAGAAGAACATGTACCAGTACTTATTCATGTACAAGAATTAACACAACCTCAAGGACATTCTACTTCAGGGTCTCATGAACGCTACAAGTCACAGGACAGACTTGCTTGGGAAAGAGAATACGACTGCAATTTGCAAATGCGCAACTGGATGCTCTCCCATAATATATCAACAGAAGAAGAACTTGCAGCTATTGAACGAGATATAAAAAAGCAAGTAAGAGAGGGTAAGAAAGCAGCTTGGAACAACTATTTAAAGCCTATTTTGAAGCAAAAGCATGAATGTGTTGCGCTTCTTAAAGATGTAGCGCAAAATAGTAGCAATAAGGTTTTCATTGAAAAGTTAATGAACGACTTAAGCGATATTAGCGAACCCAATCGTAAAGATGTTATTTCAACAGCAAGAAGAGCATTACGCTACCTACTTACCGATAATTCCAATGCTAAAAGTGCATTATTAGATTGGATTGAAAATTTCTTTGCAGAGGTACAACCAAAATACAGTTCGGATTTAATTAACGAAACCGAATCAGCGGTAATTAATGTTAAGGAAGTTAAGCCAACCTACGATAATACAACAGAATTAGTTGATGGTAGAGTTATTATTCGCGATAATTTCGATGCAATTTTCAGTAACTACCCTGAAGCATTAATTTTTGGTGAAGATACTGGTAATATTGGTGATGTTAACCAAGGATTAGAGGGTTTACAGGAAAAATATGGTGAATTAAGAATAGCCGACACAGGTATTAGAGAAGCTACTATTGTTGGCCAAGGTATTGGAATGGCCATGAGAGGATTACGGCCTATTGCCGAAATTCAATATCTGGATTATTTAATGTATGCCTTACAAATTATTAGTGATGATTTAGCTACAGTAAGATATAGAACCAAGAGTACGCAAAAAGCTCCTTTAATTGTTAGAACAAGAGGGCATCGTCTTGAAGGCATTTGGCATTCTGGATCTCAAATGGGTGGGATATTGAACTTAGTAAGAGGAATTCATATTCTTGTACCAAGAGATATGACAAAGGCCGCAGGTTTTTATAACACACTCTTAGAAAGTGATGAACCTGCTTTGGTTGTTGAATGTCTAAATGGTTATCGCCTCAAAGAACCAATGCCTAATAATATTGGTGCGTTTAAAACTCCGATTGGTGTAGTTGAAACTATTAAAGAAGGGTCAGACATAACCCTAGTTTCCTATGGATCTACAGTGAGAATTGTAGAACAAGCTGCTAAAGAGCTTATCGAAGTTGGTATTGATGCCGAGGTTATTGATGTACAGTCTTTACTGCCTTTAGATCTAAATCAAGATATCGTTAAGAGTGTTGCCAAGACTAACCGTTTAATGGTTATTGATGAAGATGTGCCTGGTGGTGCATCAGCATATATTTTAAATCATATCCTAAATGAGCAAAATGCATTTCAATACTTAGATAGTCAACCAAAAACTCTTGCCGCTAAACCACATCGTCCTGCCTATGGATCTGATGGTGATTATTTCTCGAAACCGTCTACTGAAGATGTTTTTGAAGCAGTTTATGAGGTTATGCACGAAATGAGTCCTATTGATTTTCCAAAATTGAGATAATTCTTCTACATTTAGGTTTAAAACCTGAAAATTTTGTTTCCCGATTTTAATAAGTGGAGCTTACCTCTTTTAATTCTTGTATTACAAGGATTAATATTTGTGGCATTATTATTCAATAGATATTTTAAAAAACGTAATCTTTCAGATATATTACTCGGTTTAATTTTATTGTTAACATGCTATAACCAAATATGCTATACTATTGGTTTTATGGGATGGTACGACACCTTTAGAAACACAAAAATCAATTACTTCCTTATTAACATCGCTGTAGCAATAGCACCGCTAATTTACCTATACATCAAGTCATTAACAACCTCTAAATTTAAGTTTAAGAAAAAATATTGGTGGCATTTCTCATTAGCAATTCTATATGTTGCTTACCGATTAAGTATATACACATATGATGCTTTACAGCCAGGATTTAAAGATACTCAAAATGGAATACTAAAAATTGAACTTGACGAAGCATATGTACAGGCAATCATGGGTTATATAGAGACACCATTTATGCTCATATATCTAGCCTTTACTTTTCAGCTTTTTTATAATTATAGAAAGAAGATCATTCAGTATTTTTCTAATACCTATAAGTTAGAATTAAATTGGATTCTTACCTTTTTGGTGTTATTTGGCTTTCTATTTGTCTACGGAACGATTCAAGACATTATTGGTTCTAGATTTATAGATTTAGGGTATCAGCAACGGTGGTGGCTAAACTTAACTATGGCCATTGTAACGCTTTATGTTGGTGTTAAAGGTTATTTTACAGATACTACAAAGCTTAATAAATTAGACTTTGCCTTTTCACCAAAAACAATTGGCATTCCAGAGGATGCTAACATTTTTGATGAAGAAAAATCAATTTCTGAAGAAGATATTACAACTGTTAGAGATTTGATGGAAACCGACAAGGCCTATTTAAATCCAGAACTCAACTTATCAGATTTAGCCAAAATGGCAAATATGTCACGAGGGCAACTATCGGAAATAGTAAATACAGCTTTCAATAAAAACTTTAACGACTTTGTAAATGGTTACCGCGTGGAGGCATTTAAAGATATGCTCAAAGAAAACAAGCACCAACAACTTTCGCTTTTAGGTATTGCTCAGGAATGCGGTTTTAATAGCAAAGCAACATTTAATCGTGTCTTTAAAAAGTTAACAGACCTCTCGCCTACCGAATTCTTAAAAAACAATTAAGTTAAGACGTCTCAAATCGTATTTAGGACGTTCTAGTACGTTATAAGTCGTCCTTTGGACATTCTTATCTGAAATTTGTGTCATCAGGCAATTTAAACCCTTTTGTTATGACACGAACAAAGTCAATCTTAAAAATTATTATTACACCTGCAGTTCACAAGTATTGGTTTGCAGATGCTCTTATTGCTATTCCAAGAATTTTATGTGGATTATGGTTAACAGCCGTGTTCGGTGCAGATAAATTTGGTATGCCATGGACTGCAGAAAGTCAAAATCTAAACTTATTTGAAGTCTCAGCATGGTTTCCTGAGGATGTTGCATCCTACGGTGGCATTTTTGCAATGGCACCTGTATTTTTTGCTTGGATGGGAGCATTCAGTGAAGCTGTTGGTGGTCTTCTTTTACTGCTCGGCCTTAAAACAAGAATTGCCTCATTTCTAATTATGTGCACAATGCTTGTTGCCATATTTATGCAAAAATGGAATCAAGGTCTTTGGGGAATGTTACCAGCAATAGGTTTCCTTTGGGTAGCATTATACAACTTCATTCTCGGTTCTGGCCGCTTCGGTTTAGACTACATAATCAGTAAAAAATTAAAATAATATACAAATTTAATACTCATGAAAACAATACTATTAACATTTAGCATTGTATTTTCGGTAGTAACCATTAATCCACAAAACAGCATTCAACTTTCAGATTTCAGTAGTATAGTTAATACGAGTTGGGAAGGTACACTGACCCATAGAGATTATCAATCTGGCCAATTAGAAACAGTAGACGCAACCATGCAGTTTAAAATCGAAGGTGATAAAATCATCACCAATGTGCAGTACACTTATGAACTTAATAAAAATCATAAAGGCTCAGTTAAAATTAAAAAGAACGGCACCTATTTCGGAAATGAAAAAGTAGTCAGTTTCAAAGAAGAGGATGGTACAAAAACACTTGTTACAACTTACAAAGGAAAAGACAAAAACCGAAAAGCAGAAATGTTTATAACACATACACTTACAGATAGTACCTACACAGTTTCTAAAGAAGTGGTGTATCTGGACACCAAGGAAAGACTAGTTAGAAACACTTATCAATACACCAAAATTCAATAATTATGAAAAATCTAAAATATATAATCATTCTGATAGGCTTTTTATCTCAAAGCTGTGTACAAGAAACTCATCAAAAAACTGTAACATTTAGAGTTGATATGACTTCCGTTCCTACAGCGAGCAATGTTGGTGTGAGAGGTAGCTTTACTGCTAACTCTTGGACTGAAACAGCACCTTTAACGGATAAAAATGGAGATGGCATTTATGAAGGGACCTTCTCGCAAAAAACAGCAATTAATGCTATTGAATTTAAGTTTATGAATAATAACGACTATGAGCTTAAAGGGCAAAATAATAGAACTATCAATTTTGAATATAAGCCCGAGACCATAGTATATGAGGCCGTCTTCAATAATCCAAATGGAGAACAAATTGTCATTAAAAATTAGATATAACAAGATCGGCCTGACGGTTCACAAAACACTTTAAAACAATGAAAAAAATACATATACTGCTATTATTAATTAGTAATGTAGCAATTGCTCAAGTAAAAGGAAATAAAAACATTGTAACCAAATCTTATGATGTAACATCTATAGAGGAAATAAAGATTAATCTTTATGCAAAGGTTACAATAGACCAATTAACTAAAGAAAGTTTGACCATAACAACTGATGGCAACCTTCTAGGTTTAATTGATAAAGATTTAGAGGATGGTAAACTACACTTAGATCAAAAAGAATGGATATCACCATCACAAGAAATTGTCATTTCTATAGGCGCACCTAATCTTAGACGTGTAGAAACTAGAACGCATGACATCACAAAGATCATCAATCTTGATAACGATTATCTACAAATTATGGCACCAATAGGAAATGTTATTGTAGAAGGAAAAACTAAAGAATTGAGAATTGGAGCAGAATTAGCCAAGGTTAATGCCTCCAGCACAGTTGCTGAGAAGGTGTTTGTAAACTTATGGGGCTGGGGAAATGTAACAGTAAACCCAATTGAACAATTATTGGCTGACGTTTCTAATGATGGTAAATTATTTTACATATCGAAACCAGAAAAGTTTGACGTTAAGAAGCAAAATGGCGGACAAATATTATCATTAAACGAAAAGGACAGTATTAAAAACCCTGAAGCCATTTTTATTAAATTAAGAATTAAAAATAATTCCTCATATAGAAACAATTTTTATGTAATTGGCCCTAAACCAGACGGTTCAAAGTTTAGATATGGTTTCCCTATGATGCCAAATGCAAAACGTCTAGAAAACTGGTCTGTTGGTACTAAAATTTACAAGGTTAATAGTCTAGGGTTTAGAAAACTCCTAATTACAATTAAAAAAGAAGATGAAGGTAAAGTTGTTGACCTGTTTTGATTAATTGAAATATAAATACTGAAACCATCATTTCTATGATGGTTTTTTTATATTTAACTACTAATCAATATTCAATGCTAACTAAATCCGATAAATCAATACTAAGAGGTATCATCTTTAGACATCTTGATGGAATAGCAACAGCCACATCTGCTTTTGCACTTCATAAAAAAGAGGTGCTTAACTATATACTAAAACACAAATTTGTTAATATAAAAAATCTAGCAGATGAGTTTAAGGCGAATGAAGGTTATTTAAATGTTGCATTAAGAGTTTTATCGTCCCAAGGATGGTTGGATCAACAATTAGATAATACAAGTAATGAGGTTAGTTATAAGATAAATTCAAATTCAGAAAACGCTTTTAAACTTGTTCCTTTATATGAAGATGCTGTGAATTTATTAAGGTACTCAGATCGCTTCGCAAATGAAAAAATGATAAGCCTTGACGCTTTCATTGCCTTAGAGCGTATTTTCAAATCTTTTGAGTCTAATTTTGATTTAGATATTTCTGATGAAACAACAGTAGAATACCAAGTCTATAAGCATATTGAAGGTGTTATTGCAGGGCCAATTATTGTTTTACTTGGTGTTAACGGATTATTCCATAAATACTTCATGGAAGCTTCATTTACTGCAGAAGAATATCACAAAGATCCTGAGAGTTTCAAAAAAATATTAGACTTCTTTGCGCATTTGGGCTGGTTTAAAAAAAAGCGTAACACCTATCAATTCACAGACAAGGGCTTATTTTTTGCTAAGCGTGCAAGTGCTTATGGTGTTACTGTTTCCTATATTCCAACCTTCATGGAATTAGATAATCTGATATTCGGAGATCCAATGGTATTAAAAACTGAAAATATTGGTGATACCGAAAAGCACGTACACAGAGAAATGAATGTCTGGGGAAGTGGAGGTGCTCATACCACGTATTTTAAGGTTATTGATGAAGTGATTATTGATTTATTCAATCGACCTATCGATCTACAACCAAAAGGTATCTTGGATATGGGTTGTGGTAATGGCGCATTTATAGAACACATTTTTAATGTTATTGAACAACAGACTGCACGAGGAAAGATGCTTGACGACCATCCCTTATTCTTAGTAGGAGCAGATTTTAATAAAGCAGCATTAAAAGTTACTAGAGCCAATTTAATTGCAGCCGATATCTGGGCAAAGGTTATTTGGGGAGATATCGGAAGACCGGATCTTTTAGCCAACGACCTCAAAGAAGATTATAACATTGAACTTCAAGATTTACTCAATGTACGCACATTCTTGGACCATAACCGTATTTGGGAAGCACCAAGACAGAAGTATGATTTTGTTAGCGACTCTACTGGTGCTTATGCATCTCATGGCAAACGGTTAAGTAATAATGATGTCGAAGCTTCATTATTAGAACATTTAAGTAAATGGAAACCTTATGTAGAAAAGTTTGGATTACTAATTATAGAACTTCATACCATCAGTCCAACTTTAACAGCTAAAAGCATAGGAAAAACTGCTGCTACAGCCTATGAT
>NZ_JABSST010000033.1 GCF_013213975.1 Winogradskyella sp. | reverse complement strand
ATGATATCTAAAACGATAACGTAAAAATAGACCTTATTATATATGTAGAAAATGAATACTAAATTTTCTTCAAAAAATAAATTCTCAACTATTTGAATTATAAAGATATATTTCTACCTTTGCAGCCCTCAAAAGAGAGGGTTAACAAAAATTTATATAGTAATATATGCCAACAATTTCACAATTAGTACGAAAAGGAAGAGCCAAAATAACCAAGAAGAGTAAATCGGCTGCTTTGGATTCGTGTCCTCAAAGACGTGGTGTATGTACTCGTGTTTATACAACGACACCTAAAAAACCTAACTCAGCGATGCGTAAGGTAGCAAGGGTTCGTTTAACAAACGGAAACGAAGTAAATGCATACATCGGTGGTGAGGGTCACAACTTGCAAGAGCACTCGATAGTATTGGTTAGAGGTGGAAGGGTAAAAGATTTACCAGGTGTTAGATATCACATCGTTCGTGGTGCATTAGATACAGCAGGTGTTGCTGATCGCACACAACGAAGATCTAAGTATGGTGCAAAACGCCCTAAGAAGTAATTTAAAACTTTAAGAAGAAGACATGAGAAAAAGAGCAGCAAAAAAGAGACCGCTTTTACCAGATCCAAGATTTAATGATCAGTTGGTAACACGTTTTGTTAATAACATGATGTGGGATGGTAAGAAGTCTGTAGCTTTTAAAGTATTCTACGATGCAATTGATATTGTTGAGGAGAAAAAGAACAACGAAGAAAAAACAGCTTTAGAAGTATGGAAAGATGCTTTATCTAATGTGATGCCTCACGTAGAAGTACGTAGTCGTCGTGTTGGTGGTGCAACATTCCAAATTCCAATGCAAATTCGTCCAGATCGTAAAGTTTCAACTGCAATGAAGTGGTTGATTGGCTATGCACGTAAGAGAAACGAAAAATCTATGGCACAACGTTTAGCAGCGGAAATCTTAGCTGCAGCTAAAGAAGAAGGTGCAGCTGTTAAGAAAAGAGTTGATACTCATAAGATGGCAGAAGCAAATAAGGCATTCTCACACTTTAGATTTTAATTAGAACAATGGGAAGAGATTTAAAATTTACTAGAAATATAGGTATTGCCGCACATATTGATGCTGGTAAAACTACAACTACAGAGCGTATCCTTTATTACACAGGTGTATCTCACAAGATCGGTGAAGTACATGATGGTGCCGCTACTATGGACTGGATGGAGCAAGAACAAGAAAGAGGTATAACAATTACTTCTGCTGCTACAACTTGTACATGGAACTTTCCATTAGAAAATGGACAACCAACTCCAGACACTAAAGGATATCACTTTAATATTATTGACACTCCTGGTCACGTTGATTTTACGGTTGAGGTAAATCGTTCGTTACGCGTATTAGACGGATTAGTGTTCTTATTTAGTGCGGTTGATGGTGTTGAACCTCAATCTGAAACGAACTGGAGATTGGCTGATAACTATAAAGTACCTCGTATTGGTTTCGTTAATAAAATGGACCGTCAAGGATCTAACTTTATGGCAGTATGTCAGCAGGTAAAAGATATGTTAGGTTCTAATGCAGTTCCTATTGTAATGAATATTGGAGACGAAGCTGATTTTAAAGGAATTGTTGATTTAGTGAAAAACCGTGCTATTGTTTGGCACGATGAAACGCAGGGATCGACTTTTGATGTTATTGATATTCCTGAAGAATTAAAAGCTGAGGCTGCGGAGTTAAGAGCTAATCTTATTGAAGAAGTAGCTAGTTATGATGAAAATCTTTTAGAGAAATTCATGGAAGATGAAGACTCTATCACAGAAGACGAAGTGCATGCTGCACTCAGAGCTGCTGTAATGGATATGTCAATCATTCCTATGATTTGTGGGTCTGCATTTAAAAATAAAGGTGTACAATTTCTATTAGACGCTGTTTGTCGTTACCTTCCTTCCCCTGTAGATAAGGAGGCGATTGTTGGTACGGACCCAGATACAGATACTGAGATTGCACGTAAGCCAGATGTAAAAGAACCATTTTCTGCATTAGCATTTAAAATTGCTACTGATCCATTTGTTGGTCGTTTAGCATTCTTTAGAGCCTATTCAGGGCGTTTAGACGCAGGTTCTTATGTATTAAACAATAGATCAGGTAAGAAAGAGCGTATCTCTCGTATCTACCAAATGCACTCTAACAAACAAAATGCTATTGAGTTTATCGAAGCGGGTGATATTGGTGCAGCGGTAGGTTTTAAAGATATCAAGACTGGTGATACATTGTCTGCGGAAAAGCATCCAATTGTATTAGAATCAATGGACTTCCCAGATCCAGTAATTGGTATCGCTGTTGAGCCAAAGACAAAGGCTGATGTTGATAAGTTAGGTATGGCTCTTGCAAAATTGGCAGAAGAAGACCCAACATTTACAGTAAGAACTGATGAAGCTTCAGGTCAGACCATTATTTCTGGTATGGGTGAGCTACATTTAGATATTATTGTTGACCGTCTTAAGCGTGAGTTTAAAGTAGAGGTTAATCAAGGGCAACCTCAGGTAGAGTACAAAGAAGCTATTACACAACGTGCACAGCACAGAGAAGTTTACAAGAAACAATCTGGTGGACGTGGTAAATTCGCTGATATCGTATTTACACTTGAGCCAGCTGAAGAAGGTAAGCAAGGTCTTGAATTCGTATCTGAAATCAAAGGTGGTAACGTACCAAAAGAATTTGTTCCTTCTGTAGAGAAAGGATTCAAAATGGCAATGGTTAACGGTCCATTAGCAGGTTACGAAGTAGACGCTATGAAAGTTACGTTAACTGATGGGTCTTACCACGATGTGGATTCTGATCAGTTATCATTCGAATTGGCTGCAAAATTAGGATTTAAAGCTGCTGCAAAAGCTGCAAAAGCTGTAATCATGGAGCCAATCATGAAATTAGAAGTATTAACACCTGAAGAATACATGGGTGATATTGTAGGTGACCTTAACCGTCGTCGTGGTCAAGTTAATGACATGAGCGATAGAGCAGGTTCTAAAGTTGTAAAAGCTAATGTACCATTATCTGAAATGTTTGGTTATGTAACTGCATTAAGAACATTATCGTCTGGTAGAGCAACTTCAACAATGGAATTCTCACACTATGCTGAGACACCACAAAATATATCTGAAGAAGTAATCAAAGCAGCTAAAGGCGTAGAAGCTTAAAACTAAAAAGAAAATGAGTCAGAAAATTAGAATAAAATTAAAGTCTTACGATCATAATTTAGTTGATAAGTCTGCTGATAAGATTGTAAAAACAGTAAAGAGCACAGGTGCTGTTGTAACGGGTCCAATCCCTTTACCAACACACAAGAAAATTTTCACTGTGTTACGTTCACCTCACGTTAACAAGAAGTCAAGAGAGCAGTTTCAGTTAAGTTCTTACAAGAGATTATTAGATATCTACTCTTCATCTTCTAAAACAATCGATGCATTAATGAAGCTTGAGTTACCAAGTGGAGTTGAAGTAGAGATTAAGGTGTAATCATATATTGAGCGCAATGCTCAAAGACATGTCCGGAGCTGCGAGCGAAGGAAAAACGGTAAAAATACAATTCAAGGCTGAAACGTATTTTTCAGCCTTGAAGTTTAAATAAGGAATAATAATTAATAATAAATAAATATGTCTGGGTTAATTGGAAAAAAAATCGGTATGACCAGCATCTTTGATGAAAATGGAAAGAATATTCCATGTACAGTAATCGAAGCAGGTCCATGTATCGTTACCCAAGTCAGAACTGAAGAAGTGGATGGTTACAATGCCCTTCAATTAGGTTTCGATGACGCGACAGAAAAAAACGCAACTAAGGCTGCTCAAGGGCATGCTAAAAAAGCGGGTACTTCTGTAAAACGCAAAGTCGTAGAATTTAAAGGTTTTGGCGAGGAGTACAAATTAGGTGATGCCATCACAGTAGAACAGTTTATCGAAGGTGAGTTCGTTGATATTTCAGGAACTTCAAAAGGTAAAGGTTTCCAAGGTGTAGTAAAGCGTCATGGTTTTGGAGGTGTAGGTCAAGCAACGCATGGTCAGCACAACCGTTTAAGAGCTCCAGGTTCTATTGGTGCAGCTTCTTATCCTGCGAGAGTTTTCAAGGGAATGAAGATGGCCGGAAGAATGGGTGGTGATACAGTAAAAGTTCAAAATTTAAGAGTTTATAAAGTAGTTCCAGAAAAGAACTTGCTTGTTGTAAAAGGATGTGTTCCTGGTCACAAAAATTCTTATGTAATTATTGAGAAGTAATGAAGGTAGCAGTTTTAGATATAAACGGAAAAGATACGGGTAGAAAAGCTGAGCTTTCTAAAGACGTATTCGCTATTGAGCCTAATAATCATGCTGTCTATTTAGATGTTAAGCAATACTTAGCAAACCAAAGACAGGGAACGCACAAGGCAAAAGAAAGAGCAGAGATTGCTGGAAGTACACGTAAGATCAAGAAACAAAAAGGAACTGGTACTGCACGTGCAGGTTCTATTAAGTCTGGTGTATTTAAAGGTGGTGGTCGTATGTTTGGTCCAAGACCAAGAAATTACGGGTTTAAATTAAATAAAAACGTAAAGCGATTAGCACGTAAATCTGCATTAAGTATTAAGGCAAATGACAAGTCAATTGTAGTATTAGAAGATTTTAATTTCGATGCTCCAAAGACTAAGAATTTCGTTGATGTATTAAAGGCATTAGAGATAGATAACAAAAAGTCTCTATTTGTATTGGGTGACTCGAATAATAATGTATATTTGTCGTCGCGCAATTTGAAAGGTTCTGAAGTTATAACTAGTTCAGAATTAAGCACTTATAAAATAATGAACGCTAATAAAGTTGTTCTTTTAGAAGGTGCATTAGAAGGAATTGAATCGAATTTAAGTAAATAAAACACAGATGAGTATCTTAATTAAACCTATCATCACAGAAAAAGCAACCATGCAAAGTGAGTTGTTAAATGCTTATGCATTTGAAGTGAACACAAAGGCGAACAAGGTAGAAATCAAAAAAGCGGTTGAGGCTGCTTATGGTGTTTCTGTAGAAAAAGTTCGTACTATAAATGTCCGTCCAGATAGAAGAACACGTTACACAAAAACGGGTATTCAACATGGTAAAACAAATGCCGTTAAAAAGGCAATTGTACAACTGGCGGAAGGTGAGACAATAGATTTATACGCTAACATGTAATTAGACTTATGTCAGTAAGAAAATTAAAACCGATCACATCAGCTCAGCGATTTAGAGTAGTTAATGGATTTGACGCCATTACTACTGACAAGCCGGAGAAAAGCTTGCTTGCTCCGAAAAAAAGATCTGGTGGTAGAAACAGTCAAGGAAAAATGACCATGCGCTACAAAGGTGGTGGCCATAAGAAGAAGTATCGTATTATCGATTTTAAACGCAACAAAACTGGAATTCCAGCAGAAGTTAAAACAATTGAGTACGATCCAAACAGAACTGCATTTATTGCTTTATTAAATTACCAGGATGGAGAGAAGCGATATATCATCGCTCAGAATGGTTTACAAGTAGGGCAGACAGTTGTATCTGGTGAGAAAGGAATTGCTCCAGAAATTGGGAATGCAATGCCATTAAGTCAAATACCTTTAGGTACGATTATCTCTTGTATTGAGTTACGTCCTGGTCAAGGTGCTGTTATGGCGCGCAGTGCTGGTGCATTCGCTCAGTTAATGGCAAGAGATGGAAAGTTTGCTACTATTAAATTACCTTCTGGTGAAACGAGAATGGTATTGGTAACATGTATGGCTACCATAGGCGTTATTTCTAACTCAGATCATCAGTTAATCGTATCTGGTAAAGCAGGTAGAAGCAGATGGTTAGGAAGACGTCCACGTACAAGACCAGTAGTAATGAATCCAGTTGATCATCCAATGGGTGGTGGTGAAGGTAAATCTTCAGGTGGTCACCCAAGATCTAGAAATGGTATTCCAGCTAAAGGTTATAGAACGCGTTCTAAGACGAAAGCGAGTAACAAGTATATTGTAGAACGTAGAAAGAAATAATTAAGATAGTATGGCACGTTCATTAAAAAAAGGACCTTATATCCACTATAAATTAGAAAAGAAAGTTGCAGAGAATGTAGCTTCTAACAAGAAGACAGTTATTAAAACTTGGTCTAGAGCATCAATGATTTCTCCAGATTTTGTTGGTCAGACAATCGCTGTACACAACGGCCGTCAGTTTGTACCAGTTTATGTTACTGAAAATATGGTAGGTCATAAATTAGGAGAATTTTCACCAACAAGATCTTTTAGAGGTCATGCAGGTGCTAAGAACAAAGGTAAAAAATAAGAATCATGGGAAGTCGTAAAAAACAAATGGCGGAAGCTATTAAGGCTGAGAAGAAGCAGGTTGCTTTTGCAAAGCTAAATAACTGTCCTACATCTCCAAGAAAAATGCGTTTAGTTGCAGATTTGGTTAGAGGTGAAAAGGCTGATAAAGCTCTTCAGATTCTTAGATTTAGTCAGAAAGAAGCGTCTCGTCGTTTAGAAAAGTTAGTTATGTCTGCAATTGCAAACTGGCAGGCTAAGAACGAAGATGCGGATGTTGAGGAAGCTAATCTATTTATCAAAGAGATTAGGGTTGATGGTGGTACAATGCTTAAGCGTTTACGTCCAGCACCTCAAGGTAGAGCACACAGAATTCGAAAGCGTTCTAATCACGTTACTGTGGTTGTAGACGCATTAAATAAAACACAAAGCTAAGATAGAGTATGGGACAAAAGACAAATCCAATCGGAAATCGCTTAGGTATTATCAGAGGATGGGAATCTAACTGGTATGGCGGAAATGATTATGGAGATAAACTTGCTGAGGATGATAAAATCCGTAAGTATATCCATGCGCGTTTATCTAAAGCTAGTGTGAGTAGAGTAATTATTGAGCGTACGCTTAAACTTGTAACCGTTACTATCACTACTGCTAGACCTGGTATTATTATTGGTAAAGGTGGTCAAGAGGTAGACAAGTTAAAAGAAGAGCTTAAGAAAATTACTGGAAAAGAAGTTCAGTTGAACATCTTTGAAATTAAAAGACCTGAGCTAGATGCACATTTAGTAGCAGCAAGTATTGCGCGTCAGATTGAAAGTAGGATTTCATACAGAAGAGCAATTAAAATGGCTATCGCAGCTGCAATGCGCATGAACGCTGAAGGAATTAAAGTTCAAATTAGTGGTCGTTTAAATGGTGCTGAAATGGCACGCTCTGAGCACTACAAAGAAGGACGTATTCCGTTATCTACATTTAGAGCTGATATTGATTATGCTCTTGTTGAATCACATACTACTTATGGTAGATTAGGTGTAAAGGTGTGGATTATGAAAGGTGAAGTATATGGAAAAAGAGAACTTTCTCCATTAGTAGGTCTTTCAAAGCAAAAAGGAAAAGGTGGACGAGGTGGAAACAAAGGAAACCAACGTCGTAGAAAGTAATTTTTTAAAGAAAAGAAAAAATGTTACAGCCTAAAAGAACAAAATTTCGTAAGCAGCAAAAAGGTCGTATGAAAGGTAATTCTGGAAGAGGTCATTTGTTATCAAATGGTACTTTCGGTATTAAGTCATTAGACTCGTCTTTTATAACTGCACGTCAAATAGAAGCAGCGCGTATTGCCGCTACTCGTTACATGAAAAGAGAAGGATCGTTATGGATTAAAATATTTCCAGACAAGCCTATCACAAAAAAGCCTCTTGAAGTACGTATGGGTAAAGGTAAAGGTGCCGTGGAATATTGGGCAGCTGTTGTAAAACCAGGACGCATATTATTCGAAGTAAGTGGTGTACCATTAGACGTAGCTCAAGAAGCTTTACGTTTAGCAGCACAAAAACTTCCTGTAAAAACTAAGTTTATCATAGCTAGAGATTACGAAGCTTAATAAAAAGGAATTATGAAGCAATCAGAAATTATACAGCTTTCAACAGCTGAGTTACAAGAAAAACTTAGTGAGACTAAAAAGAGTTATGCAGACCTAAAAATGGCTCACGCAATATCTCCTTTAGAAAATCCAATTCAGTTACGTAACGTAAGACGTAGTGTAGCGAGATTGGCAACAGAGTTAACTAAAAGAGACGGACAATAATTGTATTCTGCTGAAAGATGGAAAAAAGAAATTTAAGAAAAGAACGTATAGGAGTAGTTACTAGTAACAAAATGGAGAAATCTATTGTTGTTTCAGAAGTAAAGAAAGTAAAGCATCCTATGTATGGAAAGTTCGTGTTAAAGACAAAGAAATACGTCGCACACGATGAGACAAACGACTGCAACGAAGGAGATACTGTAAAGATCATGGAAACAAGACCTATGAGTAAATCTAAATGTTGGAGATTAGTAGAAATAATTGAAAGAGCGAAGTAATTATGGTACAACAAGAATCAAGATTAAAAGTAGCTGATAACACTGGAGCTAAAGAAGTTTTAGTAATTCGTGTTTTAGGTGGTACAAAAAGGAGATATGCTTCTGTTGGTGATAAAGTAGTAGTGTCTGTTAAGGATGCTACTCCAAACGGAAACGTTAAGAAAAAAGCAGTGTCTACTGCGGTTGTTGTACGTACTGCTAAAGAGGTAAGAAGACCAGATGGATCTTACATCAGATTTGATGACAATGCTTGTGTACTTTTGAACCCACAAGGTGAAATGAGAGGCACTCGTGTATTTGGACCTGTAGCAAGAGAACTTCGTGATAAACAATTCATGAAAATTGTATCATTAGCACCTGAAGTGCTTTAATTGATAAATAAGATGACAAAGCTTAAAATAAAATCAGGAGATACAGTACAAGTCATTGCTGGCGATCATAAAGGATCTGAAGGTAAAGTACTTAAAGTATTAAAAGATAAGAACAAAGCCATCGTAGAAGGTGTGAACATGGTTAAGAAACATACAAAACCAAGTGCACAGAATCCTCAAGGTGGTATTGTAGAGAAAGAAGCATCTATTCATATATCTAACTTGTCTTTACTAACCGGTAAAGGTGAAACAACAAGAGTTGGATTTAGAATGGATGGCGACACTAAAGTGAGATTTTCTAAAAAATCTAATGAAGTAATTTAATTATGGCTTACGTTGCAAGATTAAAACAAGAGTATAAGGACAAAGTTGTTGCTGCTCTTACAGAAGAATTTGGATATAAGAATGTAATGCAAGTACCTAAGCTAGAAAAAATTGTACTTTCTAGAGGTGTTGGTGCTGCTGTTGCAGATAAAAAATTAATTGATCACGCTGTTGATGAGTTAACTAAAATTACTGGACAGAAAGCTGTAGCTACGATTTCTAAGAAAGACGTTGCTTCATTTAAATTACGTAAAGGTATGCCAATTGGTGCTAAAGTAACTTTACGTGGTGAGCAAATGTATGAATTCTTAGATAGATTAGTGACTTCAGCATTACCACGAGTAAGAGATTTTAACGGTATTAAAGCTAACGGTTTTGATGGTCGTGGAAATTATAACTTAGGTATTACAGAACAGATTATTTTCCCAGAAATTGATATCGATAAGATAAACAAGATTTCTGGTATGGATATCACATTTGTGACTTCAGCTGAAACAGATAAAGAGGCTAAGTCATTATTAACAGAACTAGGATTACCATTTAAAAAGAATTAATTATGGCTAAAGAATCAATGAAAGCTCGTGAGGTGAAGCGTGCTAAAACGGTTGCTAAATATGCTGAGAAAAGAAAAGCTTTAAAAGAAGCTGGAGATTACGAAGCATTACAAAAGTTACCAAAAAATGCATCACCAATACGTATGCACAACCGTTGTAAACTTACAGGAAGACCAAAGGGTTATATGAGACAGTTTGGTATCTCTCGTGTAATGTTTAGAGAAATGGCTAATAAAGGGTTAATTCCTGGAGTAAAAAAAGCAAGTTGGTAACAGGAAGCGAAATAGCTTCTGTACAATTATCAATGTAACTATTGTATAATCGGAATGTAGGTTCGAGAGACTCGAAAACCATTTTCCAAAATTTAAAACTATGTACACAGATCCAATAGCGGATTATTTAACGCGAGTTAGAAATGCTGTGAAAGCTAACCACAGAGTGGTAGAGATTCCTGCATCTAACTTAAAAAAAGAGATAACTAAGATCTTGTTCGATCAGGGCTACATCTTAAGTTATAAGTTTGACGACTCAACAGTACAGGGTACTATTAAGATTGCCTTGAAATACAACAAAGACACTAAAGAGTCCGTCATCAAGAAAATTCAAAGAATCAGTAAACCAGGTTTACGTAAATATGCTGGGGCTAACGAAATGCCAAGAATCTTAAATGGTTTAGGTATTGCAATTGTTTCAACGTCTCACGGTGTGATGACAGGTAAACAAGCGCAAAGAGAAAACGTTGGTGGCGAAGTATTATGTTACGTTTACTAAAAACAGGAAGTTATGTCAAGAATAGGTAAAAGCCCAATCGCAATTCCTGAAGGTGTAACAGTTGAGATTACAGATAACGTAATTACTGTAAAAGGTAAATTAGGTGAGTTATCTCAAGATTATTCAGCAGTTGAAATTAAGCAAGAAGACGGTACAATACAAGTATCACGTTCTTCAGAAAAGAAAGATCACAGAGCAAAACACGGTCTATATAGAGCGTTAATTGCGAATATGATAGAAGGTGTGTCTAACGGATTTACTAAAGAATTAGAATTAGTAGGTGTTGGTTACAGAGCATCAAATCAAGGACAGAAATTAGATTTAGCTATTGGTTTCTCTCACAATATTGTTATGGACATTGCGCCAGAAGTAAAAGTTGAGACAATATCTGAAAAGGGTAAAAACCCAATCGTTAAATTAACATCTCATGACAAGCAATTGGTTGGACAGGTTGCAGCGAAAATTCGTGGCTTCCGTAAGCCAGAGCCTTACAAAGGAAAAGGTATCAAGTTTGTTGGTGAAGAAATTAGAAGAAAAGCAGGTAAATCAGCTTAATAATTGAGTTATGGCATTAACAAAGACAGAAAGAAGAATAAGAATTAAAAACAGAATCCGCAAGGTTGTATCTGGTACTGAAACAAGACCGAGATTAACTGTTTTTAGAAGTAATAAAGAAATTTACGCTCAGGTTGTAAATGATGTTACTGGAGTAACTATAGCTGCTGCATCTTCAAGAGATAAAGATATTGCAAAGTCCAAAGGAAATAAAACTGAAGTTGCTGCTTTAGTTGGTAAGGCTGTTGCTGAAAAAGCTATTAAAGCTGGTGTTGAAACTATTTCTTTTGATAGAGGTGGTTACTTATATCACGGAAGAGTAAAATCATTAGCAGACGGTGCTAGAGAAGCAGGACTTAAATTTTAAGACATTATGTATCAAAAATATAAAAACGCAGAATTAGTAAAACCAGGCGGATTAGATTTAAAAGATCGCTTAGTTGGTGTACAGCGTGTAACTAAGGTAACTAAAGGTGGTAGAGCATTTGGATTCTCGGCTATCGTAGTTGTAGGTGATGAAGCAGGAGTTGTAGGACATGGTTTAGGAAAGTCTAAAGATGTGGCTACTGCAATTGCAAAAGCTGTTGAAGATGCTAAGAAGAACTTAGTAAGAATTCCAATCATTAAAGGTACTTTACCTCATGAACAAAAGGGTAAGTATGGTGGTGCTAGAGTAAATATTATTCCAGCTGCACCTGGTACAGGAGTTATTGCTGGTGGTGCTGTAAGAACAGTACTTGAAGCTGTTGGTGTACATGATGTATTATCAAAGTCTCAAGGTTCTTCTAACCCTCACAATGTGGTAAAAGCAACATTTGATGCTCTATTACAATTAAGAGATGCTAAAGCAGTAGCTAGAGAACGTGGAATTTCACTTGAAAAAGTATTTAAAGGATAATCTAGGATAAGATGGCAAAGATTAAAGTAACGAAAGTAAAGAGTGCAATCAATCGTACTAAAAGACAAAAGCTTACATTAGAAGCTTTAGGTCTTAAGAAGATTGGTCAAACTGTAGAGCACGATGCCACACCAAATATCCTTGGTATGGTTAAAAAAGTTGAACATTTAGTTTCTGTAGAAGAAGCTTAAAAATATACACTTAAAAATGGATTTAAGTAATTTAAAACCTGCAGAAGGTTCAGTTAAAAATCAAGGAAAGCGCGTTGGTCGTGGGCAAGGATCTGGTAAAGGTGGTACTGCTCGTAGAGGTCATAAAGGTGCGAAATCACGTTCTGGATATTCTAAGAAATTAGGATTTGAGGGTGGTCAAATGCCTTTACAAAGACGTGTCCCTAAATTCGGATTTACTAACATCAATAGAGTGGAGTACCAAGGTATTAACTTAGATACTTTACAGGAGTTAGTAGACGAAAAGAAAATTAAGGGTGCTGTAGACTTTGATACACTTGTTGCCTTAGGTAAAGCTGGAAAGAATGATCTAGTGAAAATCTTAGGAAGAGGTGAATTAAAAGCAAAATTAACAGTAACTGCTCATAAATTTACTGCTACAGCAAAAGCTGCTATTGAAGCTGCTGGTGGTGAAGCCGTAACTTTATAAGATATATTAAGGATGAAGATAATAGAAACATTAAAAAACGTCTGGAAAATTACAGAACTTAAGGATAGAATCATTCTTACTTTAGGTTTATTATTAGTTTATCGTTTTGGTGCTCAGGTTGTTTTACCTGGTATTGATATCGATAAATTAGGAGGTTTACAGGCTGGTGTAGATGGTGGAATTTTAGGATTATTAAATGCCTTCACAGGTGGTGCCTTTGCAAACGCTTCGGTATTTGCCTTAGGAATTATGCCTTATATATCGGCATCCATCGTTGTACAATTAATGGGTATTGCGATTCCTTATTTGCAGAAATTACAAAAGGAAGGTGCGAGTGGTCAAAAGAAAATCACTCAAATTACACGTTGGTTAACTATTGGTATTTGTTTAGTACAAGCGCCTGGATATTTGGCTAGTGTACCTGCGCTATCTGGAGCCCAATCTATGAGTGCTTTGTTAGTCCCTAATTTTTCTGAAAGTATCTTTTACTTTTCATCAGTTATCATATTAGTAACAGGCTGCGTCTTTGCAATGTGGTTGGGTGAAAAAATTACAGATAAGGGTATTGGTAATGGTATATCATTATTAATTATGGTTGGTATTATTGCGACTATGCCACAGTCATTTATGCTTAATGCAGCATCAAGATTAGATGGTGGTAATGGTGGTTTTATGATGATCTTAATTGAAATGGTAATCTGGTTCTTGATTATTTTAGCATCGGTATTCCTAGTAATGGCCGTGCGTAAAATAGCAGTTCAATACGCTAGGCGAACTGCTTCTGGTGGTTACGAGAAGAATGTATTTGGATCGCGTCAATTTTTACCGTTGAAGCTAAACGCTTCTGGTGTAATGCCTATCATATTTGCTCAAGCAATTATGTTTGTACCGGGATTAATTGGTCAAGCTTCATTTTTAGAAGGTACTGAAACAGGTCAGTGGTTACAAGCAGAATTTGGAAATAACTTATTTGGATTTTGGTATAATGTAGTATTTGCATTATTAATTATCATATTCACGTATTTCTATACTGCTATTACTGTACCAACGAATAAAATGGCTGATGATTTAAAACGTAGTGGTGGATTTATTCCAGGTATTAGACCAGGTACAGAAACTGCAGAATATTTAGACAAGATTATGTCTCAAATTACTTTACCAGGATCTATATTCTTGGCATTGGTTGCGATATTTCCAGCATTTGTTTATCAATTTGCAGGGGTGCAACAAGGTTGGGCATTATTCTTTGGTGGAACATCATTATTGATTATGGTGGGAGTTGCTATTGATACAATGCAGCAGATTAATTCTTATTTATTGAATAAGCATTATGATGGCTTGATGAAAACAGGTAAGAACAGAAAATCTGTTACCTCATAATTATAAAATCAGTTTAGAAAGTTCAATGGCTTTAAGCAAAGTATTTGTTAAAAGACAATTGAACACTAAAAATAATTTATGGCAAAGCAAGCAGCGATAGAACAAGACGGAACAATTATAGAAGCATTATCAAATGCAATGTTTCGTGTTGAATTAGAAAATGGTCACATAGTGACAGCACATATATCGGGTAAGATGCGTATGCACTACATTAAGTTGTTACCAGGTGATAAAGTAAAATTAGAAATGAGTCCTTACGATTTAACTAAGGCTCGAATAACTTATAGATACTAAAATTAGTATTTAAAAACTATTACAGATGAAAGTAAGAGCATCAGTTAAGAAAAGAAGTGCTGATTGTAAATTAGTACGACGTAAAGGAAGACTATACGTTATTAACAAGAAGAATCCTAGATTCAAACAAAGACAAGGATAAACAAAGAAAAGTCATTAGTAATTAGTAGTTAGATGAATCTGTTCGAAATCGAAAGGTTTAGGATTCTAACAACTAAACACTAACACTAAACACTAAATTAATATGGCAAGAATTGCAGGTGTAGACATACCAAAACAAAAAAGAGGAGTAGTATCCTTAACTTATATCTATGGAATAGGTAGAAGTAGAGCTAAAGATATCTTAGAAGCTGCTAAGGTAGACGAAAGCACAAAAGTTCAAGATTGGACTGACGATGAAATCGGAGCAATCCGTGAGGCAGTTGGTACGTACAAAATTGAAGGTGAATTACGTTCTGAAACACAATTAAACATTAAGCGATTAATGGATATTGGATGTTACAGAGGTATTCGTCACAGAGCTGGACTTCCGTTAAGAGGTCAGCGTACTAAAAACAACTCTCGTACAAGAAAAGGTAGAAGAAAAACAGTTGCTAACAAGAAAAAAGTAACTAAATAATAACAGACATTAGTCATTAGTAATTAGACGTTAGATGAATCTGTTCGAAATCGAAAGGTTTAGGATTCTAACAACTAAAAGCTAACAACTAGAAACTAAAAGATATGGCAAAGTCAAGTTCTAAAAAACGTAAAGTAATTGTTGATGCTATTGGCGAAGCACACATCACAGCTTCATTTAACAACATCATTATTTCTTTAACAAATAAAAAAGGTGACGTAATTTCTTGGTCATCTGCTGGTAAAATGGGCTTTAGAGGTTCTAAAAAGAACACTCCTTATGCAGCACAATTAGCAGCTGAAGATGCTGCAGGTGTAGCAAAAGAAGCTGGTTTAAAGAAAGTAAAAGTTTATGTAAAAGGTCCTGGTAACGGTAGAGAATCTGCTATCAGATCCATACACAATGCAGGTATTGAGGTATCAGAAATCATTGATGTAACTCCAATGCCACATAATGGTTGTCGTCCACCTAAAAGACGTCGTGTATAATTACGGATTTAAAGCAATTAATATCAGTCAAATAATTGACTGATATTTGCTTTTTTATGCGTACATTTGCAAACTTAAAATTTAAAATAACAAGTATCAACGAGAGGTAAATGGTTATTGAAGGATAAGATTAAGACCTTAATTCTTTAACTACTCTCAAAAACAATTAAAAAATGGCAAGATATACTGGTCCTAAAACAAAAATCGCTCGTAAATTCGGGCAACCTATTTTTGGAGACGATAAAGCCTTCGAAAAAAGAAACTATCCTCCAGGTCAGCACGGAAATAATCGTCGTCGTGGAAAAAAATCTGAATACGCTATCCAATTAATGGAGAAGCAAAAAGCAAAATATACTTACGGTATTTTAGAGCGCCAATTCAGAAACATGTTTAAAAGAGCAACCGCTGCACAGGGTATTACTGGTGAGGTATTATTACAGTTATGTGAATCACGTTTAGATAACGTAGTTTACAGAATGGGTATTTCTCCAACTAGAAGCGGTGCGAGACAGTTAGTGTCACATAGACACATAACCGTTAACGGTGAAAAAGTAAACATTCCATCTTACCAATTAAAAGCTGGTGATGTTGTAGGTGTTAGAGAAAAATCGAAGTCTTTAGAGGCAATCAAAAATTCTTTAGCAAATTCAAGCAACGTTTACGAATGGATTACTTGGAATAATGATACAATGGAAGGTACTTATGTTGCTGTTCCAGCGAGAATTCAGATTCCTGAGCAAATCAATGAGCAGTTCATCGTCGAATTGTATTCTAAATAATAAATTAATCACATTGGTATTTAGCCAAAGGGTTTATGGTCTTCTTCAAACCTTTAAACCGCGCAACTAAATAACAATTAAAACGAAGGCAAGAGTATGGCAATATTAAATTTTCAAAAACCAGACAAAGTAATCATGATTGATTCTACTGATTTCGAAGGTAAATTCGAATTCAGACCATTAGAACCAGGATATGGTTTAACAGTTGGTAATGCACTAAGACGTGTGTTATTATCTTCTTTAGAAGGTTTCGCAATTACATCTGTTAGAATAGAAGGTGTAGATCACGAATTTTCTACAATTTCTGGTGTAGTAGAAGATGTTACTGAAATGGTGTTGAACTTAAAGCAAGTTAACTTTAAGCGTCAAATTGATGAAGTTGATAACGAAACTGTTACAATTTCTATTTCAGGACAAGAGCAAATCACTGCTGGTGATTTCCAAAAGTTTATTTCTGGTTTCCAAGTATTAAATACGGATTTAGTGATCTGTAACTTAGATCCGAAAGTAAACATCAACATGGAATTAACGATCGAAAAAGGTAGAGGTTATGTTCCTGCTGAAGAAAATAAAAAAGCTTCTGCACCAATAGGAACTATTTTTACAGATTCAATTTACACTCCAATAAAGAATGTAAAGTATAGCATTGAAAACTTCCGTGTTGAGCAAAAAACGGATTATGAAAAATTGGTTTTCGAAATTCAAACAGATGGTTCAATTCATCCTAAAGATGCATTAACGGAAGCTGCTAAAATATTAATTCACCACTTCATGTTATTCTCTGACGAGCGTATTACCCTTGAAGCTGATGAAATTGCACAGACTGAAACTTATGATGAAGAGTCACTTCACATGAGACAATTATTAAAAACTAAATTAGTTGATATGGACCTTTCTGTGCGTGCATTAAACTGTTTAAAAGCTGCAGAGGTTGATACTTTAGGTGATTTAGTATCATTTAATAAAAATGATTTAATGAAATTCAGAAACTTTGGTAAGAAGTCATTAACTGAGCTAGAAGAACTAGTTAACGTTAAGGGTCTTAACTTTGGTATGGATTTAAGTAAATACAAATTAGATAAAGACTAATTATAATTAATTATTAATCATATTTTGCTCCTCAAATAATGAGTTTGGTAGCAAGATGATAAAACAAAAGTCATGAGACACGGAAAAAAATTCAACCACTTAGGTAGAAAATCAGCCCACAGAAAGGCAATGTTAGCTAATATGGCTTGTTCTTTAATAGAACACAAGCGTATTAACACTACAACTGCAAAAGCAAAGGCATTAAAACAATTTGTTGAGCCTTTAATCACTAAATCTAAGGAAGACACTACGCACAATAGAAGAATTGTAATGTCTAGATTAAAGCAGAAAGAAGCTGTTGCAGAGTTATTTAGAGATGTTGCTTCTAAAGTAGGAGATCGTCCAGGAGGTTACACACGTATTATTAAGTTAGGTAACCGATTAGGTGATAACGCTGATATGGCTATGATAGAGTTAGTTGATTACAACGAACTTTACACAGCAGGTAGACCTGAGAAGAAGACTCGTAGAAGTAGAAGAGGTGGTAAGAAAAAAGCAGTAGCAACTCCACCAGTTGAAACTCAAGCTTCAAACGAAGAAGAATAAAATGTTAATAAGCATTAATAAATATAGAGGATAGACTTTTTAAGTTTATCCTTTTTTTTTGGATTTTTGCAACGTTTAATCTTTAATGTCAATACGATAGTGTAGGGAAAGAACAAACGGAAATCTTACAAACCCATATAATTTAGGACAAAGGCATGAAATACAAACAAAGAAAGAAGGCACTTATTTTATTAGCGGACGGTACAATTTTCCATGGTAAATCTATAGGAAAAGAAGGCACTGCATTTGGAGAGGTATGTTTTAATACTGGTACCACAGGATACCAAGAAATTTTTACAGATCCATCGTATTATGGTCAACTTATGGTTACTACAAATGCACATATTGGTAATTACGGAACCAAGGACGATGAGAACCAATCTGAAACTGTCAAAATTGCTGGATTAATTTGTAAAAACTTCAGTTTTGAATATTCTAGACCTGGAGGTGATGCATCATTAGAGGATTATTTTGAAAAGCATAATACACTTGCCATTTCAGATGTAGATACTAGGGCATTAGTAAGCTACATAAGGGATAATGGCGCAATGAATGCGGTGATTTCGACAGAAGTTGATAATATAGATGGTTTAAAACAGCAATTAGCAGAACAACCTAACATGGAAGGCTTAGAGTTGGCTTCAAAAGTCTCAACTAAAGAGCCTTATTTTTACGGAAACGAAAATGCTAGGTATAAGATTTCTGCCTTAGATATTGGCATTAAAAAGAATATTCTTGAGAATTTAGCAAATCGAGATGCTTACATAAAAGTCTTTCCTCATGATTCTAAGTTTGAAGATTTAGAAGCTTTTAATCCAGATGGCTTTTTTATTTCTAATGGACCTGGTGATCCAGAACCATTAGTAGAAGCTCAAGCTGTAGCTAAAGCGATTATTGCGAGAAATAAGCCATTATTTGGTATATGTTTAGGTCATCAAGTCATTGCCTTAGCTAATGGCATCTCCACTTATAAGATGCATAATGGCCATAGAGGAATTAATCATCCAGTTAAAAACTTAATAACAGGTAAAGGTGAAATTACGTCTCAAAATCATGGCTTTGCAATTAATAGAGAAGAGACAGAAGCTAATGAGAATGTAGAGATAACCCATATTCATCTTAATGATAATACTGTTGCAGGTATTAAGATAAAGGATAAGAATTGTTTCTCAGTACAGTACCACCCAGAAGCAAGTCCTGGACCAAATGATTCGGTATACTTATTCGATCAATTTATAGAGAATATAAAAAATAACTAATTGAAAAATGGCAATAAAATTTAAGATTTATTGCCATTTTTAATTTACGAAAACATTATCGTAAACATTTAATGTAATTCTAATATTTAAGGATATAAAGTGGTACAACAATTTTGTAAATTTGAAGCTAATTAATATTTTAACTTAAACCAAACAGAATGAGCATTATAATTAATGTACACGCAAGACAAATTTTAGATTCAAGAGGAAATCCAACTGTTGAAGTTGATGTAGTAACAGAAAGTGGCATTATGGGTCGCGCAGCTGTGCCATCTGGAGCATCTACTGGTGAGCATGAAGCTGTTGAGTTAAGAGATGGTGGAGATACCTACATGGGAAAAGGAGTTTTGAAAGCGGTAGAGAACGTTAATTCAGTTATTGCTCAAGAGTTACTAGGTGTTTCTGTATTTGAACAAAATGCCATTGATCAATTAATGATTGATTTAGACGGAACACCGAATAAATCAAAATTAGGAGCCAATGCTATTTTAGGTGTGTCTTTAGCAGTTGCTAAAGCAGCCGCAAATGAGTTAGGACTACCTTTATACAGATATGTTGGTGGTGTTTCTGCTAATACGTTACCATTACCTATGATGAACATTATTAATGGGGGTTCTCATAGTGATGCACCAATCGCATTTCAAGAGTTTATGGTAATGCCAGTTAAAGCAAAGGACTTTACTCATGCCATGCAAATGGGAACTGAAATATTTCATAACCTCAAGAAAGTTTTACATGATAGAGGATTAAGCACTGCAGTTGGAGATGAAGGTGGATTTGCTCCAAATTTAGAAGGAGGAACAGAAGATGCTTTAGATGCTATTAAGTTAGCTGTAGAAAAAGCTGGGTATACCTTCGGTAATGATGTTATGATTGCTTTAGACTGTGCTTCAGCAGAGTTTTATGTAGATGGAAAATACGATTATACTAAGTTTGAAGGAGATTCTGGTAAAGTAAGAACCTCTGAAGAGCAAGCAGAGTACTTAGCAGAGTTGGCTTCTAAATATCCGATTATTTCTATCGAGGATGGTATGGATGAAAACGACTGGGATGGCTGGAAATTACTAACAGATAAAATTGGCGATAGCGTACAATTAGTTGGTGATGATTTGTTTGTAACAAATGTAGAACGTTTGTCTCGAGGAATTGAAAATGGTATTGCAAATTCAATTCTAATTAAAGTGAATCAAATAGGTACATTAACTGAAACTATTTCTGCGGTTAACATGGCTCATAATGCAGGGTATACATCTGTTATGTCTCATAGATCTGGAGAAACAGAAGATAATACCATCGCTGATTTAGCAGTTGCATTAAATACAGGACAAATTAAAACAGGTTCTGCGTCACGTAGTGATCGTATGGCAAAATACAATCAATTATTACGCATTGAAGAAGAGTTAGGTGATGTTGCTTATTTTCCGCAGGCAAATGCGTTTAAAGTGAAATAATTTCATTTAAATTATGTAATTAACAAAAGCGATTACCAATTGGTAATCGCTTTTTAGTTTTATAGAATTTTGTAATACTTATATTGTTAAATCCATAATAAATCTGCTTTATATATCCTTATATATTTCGTAATTTTACAGTCCTTAAAAATTCACAAAATTAGATTATAGAATATGTCAGACAAAGCTACCTTAGAAGTTAATGGTGAAAAATATGAGTTCCCTCTAAAAGTAGGTACAGAAAACGAAGTTGCAATAGATATAAAGACTTTAAGAAATGCAACAGGTGGTATAATTACCATAGATCCAGGTTATAAAAATACTGGAAGTTGCGAAAGTGCTATTACATTCTTAGATGGTGAAAAAGGTATCTTGAGATATAGAGGTTATTCTATTGAAGAGCTCGCTGAAAAAGCAGATTTCTTAGAAGTGGCTTATCTTCTGATTTTTGGAGAATTACCAACTCAAGAACAATTGGATAAATTTGAAGGTGATATCAAGGAAAAGTCAGTTGTTGACGATGACGTAAAGAAAATTCTAGATGCCTTTCCAAAAGCTGCACATCCTATGGGTGTGTTATCTTCATTGACTAGTGCATTAACGGCATTTTATCCTTCCTCCGTAGACGTAAATTCTGAGGAAGCTATGTACGATGCTATTGTTAGAATATTAGCTAAATTTCCAATTCTTGTGGCATGGACAATGCGCAAAAAGCATGGCTTACCATTAGAATATGGAGATGATAATTTAGGCTATGTGGAGAATGTATTAAAGATGATGTTCAAGAAGCCTAATAGTGAATACGAACAAAATCCTATTTTGATCAATGCATTGGATAAGTTGTTAATACTGCACGCAGACCATGAGCAAAATTGTTCGACTTCAACAGTCAGAATTGCAGGTTCTTCTCATGCAGGTTTATTTGTGTCTTTAGCTTCTGGTATTTCAGCCCTTTGGGGTCCTTTGCATGGAGGTGCAAATCAAGCTGTATTGGAAATGCTTGAAGCGATTAAAGAAGATGGAGGAGATACGAAGAAGTACATGGCTAAAGCGAAAGACAAGAATGATCCTTTCCGATTGATGGGCTTTGGTCATCGCGTTTATAAGAACTTTGACCCTAGAGCAAAAATTATTAAGGTTGCAGCAGATGAAGTGCTAGGAGATTTAGGTGTAGAAGATCCTATTTTAGATATTGCTAAAGGGCTAGAACAGGAAGCTTTAGAAGATCAATACTTTGTAGATAGAAAGTTATATCCAAACGTGGATTTCTATTCTGGAATCATTTACAGAGCCATGGGTATTCCTGTTGAGATGTTTACAGTAATGTTTGCATTGGGTAGACTACCAGGTTGGATAGCACAATGGCGCGAAATGCGATTACGCAAAGAGCCTATCGGTCGTCCAAGACAATTATATACAGGTGAGACTCAAAGAGCATTTAAATCAATTGACCAACGTTAATTGTTTATTTAATTATAGAGAAGCTTCATATAACGTTATGAAGCTTTTTGTATTTTAAGTCCTATGAAATAAGCCTAAGATTTAGTTTACATCAACTTTATACTAATGATCAAATTTCATCTGACAGCTTTAAAACTATAAACATCTACAGATGAAATTAAACATTCAAAACGAAACGTCTCGTCTTAGAGCAGTCGTTTTAGGTACAGCTGAGAGTAATGGACCTATCCCAACTATTGAAGAAGCATATG
The DNA here is from genome assembly GCF_013213975.1 of Winogradskyella sp. GTDB lineage: Bacteria > Bacteroidota > Bacteroidia > Flavobacteriales > Flavobacteriaceae > Winogradskyella. The sequence goes on along the minus strand of NZ_JABSST010000033.1, from coordinate 12,786 downwards.
ACCCTAAATCAATTGAGCATATTAAGGCAGGTACATATCCAAAAGAGTCGGATATGATAAAGGAAATGGAGGCCGTCGCTGCTGTTTTTGAGAAATATGATGTTGAAGTTTTTAGACCAAAAGTAATAAAGGATTATAATCAGATATTTTCTCGCGACATTGCTTTTGTAATTGAGGATAAATTAATTAAGGCTAATATACTGCCAGATAGAGAACGGGAGTATGAAGCTATACAGCATCTTATCAATCAAATAGACGGAGATAAAGTCATAAAACTTCCTGAAGAATGCCATGTGGAAGGTGGAGATGTAATGCCTTGGAATGACTATATTTTCATGGGGACATACACAGGTGAGGATTATCCAGATTACATTACGGCACGTACCAATAAAGAAGCTGTTTTGGCCATAAAAAAACTGTTTCCAAATAAAACCGTAAAGGCGTTTGAGCTCAGAAAATCAAATACAAACCCTAAAGAAAATGCATTACACTTAGATTGTTGCTTTCAGCCTGTTGGAAAGGATAAAGCTATTATCCATAAAAATGGATTTTTAGTTGAGAGCGAATATCAGTGGCTAGTAAATTATTTTGGAAAGGAAAATGTGTTTGAAATTACAAAAGATGAAATGTACGATATGTATAGCAATATCTTTTCAATTTCTGAGGATGTCGTAATTTCTGAACAAAATTTTACAAGGTTGAATACTTGGTTACGAGACAATGGCTTTACTGTTGAAGAGGTGCCATATGCTGAGATAGCTAAACAAGAAGGTCTTTTAAGGTGTTCTACTATGCCTTTAATTAGAAACTGACATTATATTACTTTCTATACAAAAAATAGTTATTGACAAGATCAATATATTCTTGTTTGGCCTCATCTTCACTTATATCTTGAACTTGGAATAAGGCATTAGTTTTAAAAGCGTTTATAATAGGCTTACGACTACTTGGTCTGCCGTAATCATTGGTTGCTTTTTTGTAATAAGCGTATAAGCGCAAAAGAAAATCTGCAGGAAAAGGATCTGTATGTGCATTTATGCGGTCAACAGCATCTTCAAATTCTTTATGTAACTCTTCTGATGTCATTTCATCTCAGCAATGATACTTTCACCACCTCTTACCTTTTGGTTAAGTTTCACCTTTATCTCTGCATCTAAAGGTAAAAATAAATCAACTCTAGAACCAAATTTAATGAAGCCAGAGTCAGCTCCTTGAACCGCAGTAGTGTTTTCTTTGGCATAGTTAACAATGCGCTTTGCTAAGGCCCCAGCAATTTGGCGATAGAGAACCTGGCCAAAACTTTTATTTTCAACAACCACTGTAGTACGTTCGTTTTCTTCACTAGCCTTGGGATGCCATGCAACTAGATACTTTCCCGGATGGTATTTGCTAAAACTAATATTTCCACTAATAGGGTAACGTGTAACATGGACATTTAAAGGGGACATAAACACAGAGACTTGAATTCGCTTGTCTTTAAATACCTCATTTTCCATAACTTCTTCGATAACCACCACCTTACCATCAACTGGCGATAAAGCATGCTTTTCATTAGTATGTGTGTGTCGTTTGGGATTTCTAAAAAACTGCAGAATCAAAATAAAGAAAATTAATACTGCTATCATCAGTCCTTTTCTTAGCCATTCATTAACGATAAATTCGTCAATCAAAAAAAATGAGCCAACTACAATGACTAGTGTTGTGAAAATAATTTTATGACCTTCTCTATGAAACATAACTTAAAATTCTTAAAAATAAATATACGAATGGTGCTGCAAAGATAATACTATCTAAACGGTCTAACAGGCCACCATGACCAGGCATAATTACACCACTATCTTTTACACCAGCTTGTCTTTTAAATTTTGATTCGATTAAATCTCCTAAAGTACCTAAAGCACTTATAATAATGGCCAGTATGAGCCAGCTAGTAAAACCAAGTGTTTCAGTATAAACCGAAATAAAATAACTTGATATACATGCAAAAAAGAGACCTCCTAGAAAACCCTCAACAGTTTTCTTAGGTGAAATTCTTGGAAACAATTTTTGGCGACCAAAATTTTTACCAACTAGATATGCTGCACTATCATTAACCCAAATCAAAATAAATCCACCGAGTAATAACAATGGTGTAAATGTATTTTGATAATTAGCTATTAATAACATAAATATAAATCCACTGGTAATATAGAAGGTAGTTACAATAAAGCGCTTGGACTGAAAGAGCGGTATCTGTTTGGTTGTAAATAAATCTTTAATAAGAATGAGATTAACAAAAATTGTAATCACTAGAAGGATTTGAATAGCTTCATCACTTCCTTTTATTGTGTCATTTGTGATACAAGAATACCAAAATCCGCCATAAAGAAGAATAAAAATTAAGTATTGTATAAAAGACTTAAGATTAATTAGTTTACTGAATTCTGCTAGGCTTAACATTCCAAAGACGTAAAGCAAAATAGTCAATGCATGTTGATTGTATAATGAAGCAATAAGCAAGAGCACGTATATAGCACCTGAAAGTGCTCTTATAGATAATTCTTTCATTACAAGTCTTCTAAGAGCAGCAAATATAGATTTTTTGAACTACTTCCATAAGTAAGGAAGTCTTTATCGTCAGCTGTCTTAAAGTGTTTTATGGTTGTTATGTTTGTAGGGATTGCCAATTTACTTTTCGCTTTAATCCCTTTAAGTCCCTCACCTATATTCTCTACAAACTGACTTGTTGTAGCATAAATAATAAAGTGATCAGGAAGTTCTCTTAATTTTTTCTCGGCAATTTGATTTGAGGAAATCAATAGAGAACCGTCATCTGAAACTAAATACTCACAGGTCGACAAAAAATAAGAACTTTCTGAAATCGTTTTAGTGCTATTCAGGTTAAAATCTTTGAAAAGCTCTGAAAGTCTATCATCAATTATGAAAACATTTTCGTCATGCCATTGATTTTCATCTAGTATTGAATTAAAGCTGTCTTTAACTTCATCCATTGTTTCACAATACAAAAATTTTCCTCCATTGGCTTTGAAATTAATTGTGAAACGTTCATCTGCAGGTAACTTAATTTCAGGCATATATTTGCCGCGCTCTTGATTTGGTATTTGATCTTCGGATTGATCAGATTTCTTACCGAAGAGTTTACGAAATAAGCTCATTCAATTATTGCTATTAATCCTGTAGTTAGTGCATTTCTCAAATATAAAAAAACTTAAATTAACAATTCGTCAATTTAAGTTTTTTATATCAATGCAAGAGGGTTTATTCTTCCTCTTCGGTTCCGATTTCTTCTCTGTCAAAAGCACGTTTTCCAAAGATTTTTTCTAGGTTGTCCTTGAAAATCACCTCTTTATCTAAAAGAACTTCGGCAAGTTCGGTAAGTTTATCTTTATTCTCTTCTAGAAGTTTTACTGCACGATCGTATTGCTCTTCGATAATGTCCGAAATTTCTTTATCTATTAGTACAGCAGTTTCTTCACTGTAAGGCTTAGTGAAACCATATTCAGATTGTCCTGAAGAATCGTAGTATGTTAAGTTACCAACCTTGTCGCTTAGACCATAGATAGTTACCATAGCCCTTGCTTGTTTTGTGACTTTTTCTAGATCACTTAAAGCGCCAGTTGAAATTTTATCAAAAATAACTTGCTCTGCAGCTCGACCGCCAAGTGCAGCACACATTTCGTCAAGCATTTGTTCAGGTCTCACTATTAAACGCTCTTCTGGTAAATACCAAGCCGCGCCTAATGAACGTCCTCTTGGTACAATAGTTACCTTAACTAAAGGTGCTGCATGTTCTAGCATCCAACTTACAGTAGCATGACCTGCTTCATGGAAAGCGACAGCGCGCTTTTCTTCAGGGGTAATGATTTTATTTTTCTTTTCTAAACCGCCTATAATTCTATCTACAGCGTCCAAGAAGTCTTGTTTATTAACTGCTTTTTTTCCTTTTCTAGCAGCAATCAATGCAGCTTCATTACACACATTAGCTATATCAGCACCTGAAAATCCTGGGGTTTGTTTTGCCAAGAAATCTATATCTAACGACTCTTCTTTTTTAAGTGGTCTTAAATGCACTTCAAAGATTTCTTTCCGTTCACGTACATCAGGTAAATCAACATAAATTTGTCTATCAAATCGACCTGCACGCATTAATGCACTGTCAAGAACATCTGCTCTGTTGGTCGCCGCTAAAACAATAACGTTTGTATTAGTGCCAAAGCCATCCATCTCCGTTAATAACTGATTTAATGTGTTTTCACGCTCATCATTAGATCCTGAAAAGTTATTTTTACCACGTGCTCTACCTATCGCATCTATTTCGTCTATAAATATGATTGAAGGAGACTTTTCTTTGGCTTGTTTAAATAAGTCTCTTACACGAGATGCCCCTACACCAACAAACATTTCAACAAAGTCTGAACCTGAAAGCGAAAAGAAAGGTACTTTGGCTTCACCTGCTACTGCTTTAGCTAATAACGTTTTACCTGTTCCCGGAGGGCCTACTAGCAAGGCTCCTTTTGGTATTTTACCACCTAACGCTGTATACTTTTCCGGAAATTTAAGAAAATCTACAATCTCTTGTACTTCTTCTTTCGCACCTTCTAAACCCGCAACATCTTTAAAAGAAGTTTTTGTATCAGACTTTTCATCAAATAATTTAGCTTTGGATTTACCAATATTAAATATTTGACCGCCAGCTCCACCAGCACCTCCAGAAGACATGCGGCGCATGATAAATATCCATACACCAATTATTAATACAAAGGGTAATAAGGTGATTAAGAATTCTCCCCAAGCATTACTTTCTGTATCATATTTTACCTCTGTGTTGAGGTTATTAGCCTGTTTTATCTCCCGAATATCCTTTTCAAAATTCTGTAGATCACCAAATTCAAACCTGTAATTAGGCATAGGTGTTACTGAAGGTAAAATTGATTTTGGTTTTGATTTTTTGTGTACTTCGAGTTCTTGGGCTTCTTTGGTAAGGTAAACTCTAGCTTCGCGTTTATTTACTATTTCTATACGCTTTACATCACCACGTTCTAAATATTCCAAAAACTGTGATGGAGTTGTTTGAAGGCCAGTAGTTCCACCAAATCCCCCAGAAAATAACTGAATTGAAAGAAATACTGCGATAATTACACCATAAATCCAATATGGATTTACCTTAGGTTTTTTATTTAAGTTTTTATTGTCTTTTGCCATTATGAGCTCTTCTCTTTTTAGTAACTGGTTTCAATTTGTGTCGTTTTAGCATCTCCCCAAAGACTTTCTATATCATAATATTCTCTGATATGTTTTTGGAAGACATGGACGACCACATTTATATAATCTAATAAGACCCATTCAGCATTATCTGTTCCTTCAATGTGCCAGGGCTTATCTTTTGTATTTTTACTGACTTGTTTTTGTATAGAATTAACGATTGCGTTTACTTGTGTATTTGAAGTACCCTCACAAATGATGAAATAGTCGCAAACGGTATTTTCAATTTCTCTTAAATCTAAAATGGTAATTTCTTTTCCCTTAACCTCTTCAATACCAAGAATGATTGTTGTAATGAGTTGGTCTGCATTGGTTTTTTCTTTCGTCATTAAATTAATTTAAATTTACGCAAAGTTATTATTTTTTTAGTTCTTGTTTGCCCTTATTCTCATAAGAAAACTATAAAAAAACGCTGCTTTTACCATGTATATAATCAAACTTGATGCCATTGATTCTACTAACGCCTATCTAAAGGCGATGGCTTCAGTTAATTTACCAAAAGATTTTACGGTTGTGGTTGCAGATAAGCAAACGGATGGTCGTGGTCAAATGGGATCAACATGGATTTCGGATTCTGGTAAAAACCTTACAGCTAGTGTGTTTAAGGAGCTATCAGGGTTCGATGTTGAAAAGCAGTATTTTATAAGTATGTGCATTGCTCTAGCAATTCATTCAGCTTTAGAAAGGTTTAAAATCCCTAAATTGAGCATAAAATGGCCTAACGACATTTTGTCAGCAGATAAAAAGATATGCGGCATTTTAATAGAAAATGTCATAAAAAATAACAAGTTACAGGGGTCAGTTATTGGCTTTGGAATTAACGTAAATCAGATTCAATTTGACAACTTGCCAAAAGCTTCTTCATTAAAACAGATTACCGGAAACACTTATAATAAAGAGGAGTTACTGTCTGCAATTCTAAAAGAAATACCAATGTATTTTGAAGCTTTAGAGTCCCAAAAGTTTGATGATATTAAAAGGGAATATGAATCTCTTCTATTTCGAATGGAAAAACCATCAACCTTTAAATTACAAAATAATCAGGTTTTTTCTGGAATTATCAAAGGTGTTGATCATACTGGTAAATTAAAGGTGTGGACTGAGAACGATATTATAAAGGCCTTTAATTTAAAGGAAGTAAGCCTATTGTATTAAATTGCAGACTTCATATTTGTTGCTAAGGTCTCAATAAACTTAGTAATAGGTCCTTTTATCATCATACCCATCATGGCATTGAATTCCCCACTAAATGCCAGTTGTACTTCACTTTTGTTAGCGTCAATTTCTAAAATGTGTCCAATTAAGGCAAAATCTAATTTTCCGCCAGCTGCGCCCAAAACTATCTTACTATTAGGGATTGCTTCTTTTTTCTTTAGAACAATCTCTGGCATGCCTTTTAATGCGAATAAGAATTTATCGTCTTCTAATACTTCAAATTTACTTATGTTCTCTGGCATTAAACTTTCAAAATTCTTTACATCAGATAAAAAATTAAAAGTTGCTTCAGCTGACTTATCAAGAGTTACTTTTGGTGATTCTAAATTCATGATTAAAATAGTTTTTTGTAAATAACAATCAATTAGCGTTCCATTCACTTGGATTTGCATTCCATTGTGCTAAAATGTCTTGTTGACTTTTTGTAATATAATTAGTGTCAAGTGCTTGTTCCAACAAATTTTCGTAATTACCCAGCGTATGAAGCTCAACTCCAGCGTTTTCAAAATTGTCAGACGCCACCTTAAAGCCGTAAGAAAAAATAGCAACCATTCCCTTAATATTTACTTCTGCTTCTCTAAGAGCAGTCACAGCATTCAAGCTACTTTTTCCAGTACTTATCAAATCTTCAACTACGACAACGTTTTGCCCTTTGGTAACATGACCTTCAATTTGATTTTTACGACCATGCTTTTTGGCTTCTGGTCTAACATAAACAAATGGAAGGTTTAAGTAGTCTGCAACCAAGGAACCAATGCCTATAGCGCCTGTTGCAACTCCTGCAATAACATCTGGTTTACCATAATAATCTTCAATATGTTTGGCCATGGTTTCCCTAATATAATTTCGAATTAAAGGGTAAGACAATACAATTCTATTATCGCAATAAATTGGTGACTTCCATCCTGAAGCCCAAGTAAATGGTTCTGTTGGTTGTAGTTTTATCGCGTTAATTTGTAATAAAACTTCTGCGGTTTTTTTAGCGGTCTCTTTATTAAAAATCATGTTACAAAATTAAGCAATTTTAAAGCCTAAGAAATTTTAATTTTAATTTAATTTTTGACCAATATAATTTCTAGTAAAAATTATACATTTACAGTATTAAGCTGTAACTGACCAAACAGATGTATACAATTTACGTAGGTGATAAACCAATCATTTTAACCACCAAAGTTGAGAGGGAAACAGATTTTAAATCCTTTCTACTCAAATCTGTAAATGTTGGAAAAGTTATTAAAATGCTTAATACTACAGATTTAAAAGCGGTACGATTAATTCATGATAATCCTGATAAGCTCTTAAAACACTTTCTTAAGCTTTTGCCAAATGTAATTGCTGGTGGTGGAAAGGTTTATAATTCCAATAATGAAGTGCTCTTTATTTACAGAAATAAAAAATGGGACTTACCAAAAGGTAAGGTCGAAGGAAAAGAATCAATTGAAGAAACAGCTATTAGAGAAGTAGAGGAAGAGACTGGTGTAGATGGATTAAAAATAACAAAGGCTTTGCCTATTACTTACCATATCTTTAAACGTAACGGGAAGCATAAAATTAAAGTAACCTACTGGTTTGAAATGAAAACCGAATTTGAAGGAAAATTATATCCACAGACTAAGGAGGGTATAACCAAGGTTAAGTGGTTAAATCACAAAGAATCCCTTAAAGCACTTGAAAATAGCTATGCCAATATTAAATTACTGGTTAAAGCCATTTAATTTTTAGAAAAGTTAAATTTATTCGATTTCTTGTTAATGTTTCTTAAAATTTGAGGGTCCCAATTTTTCCTCATACTATTTTGTTTAATTTTATACATGAACAATTAAACAAAAAGCAATGAAAAGCAAATCTATTCTTCAGACCCCAAATCTGAAAGGTTACCTACTTGTTTTGTTTTTTAGTCTTTTTTTGTTTGGATTTGGTCAAACAAATTCTCTTGTATGTGGTGACATTGAGAATTTTGAGTTTACTAATGGCCATGAATCCATACAAATTCAAGACGATGAAATTTACGTCTTTGATGATTTGCCTGGACATTTTTATGTTCAAGTAAATATTCATGGATATGTTCAAAGTGTGCGATATGAAGTTCTCAATCTTGACACTAATCAAACTTATGAAATCATCGAAAATATTGTTCCTTATACCTTTCCAGCTGGAAACGGTGATTGGGATATAGGTTTAGGTACCTTCGAAGTTACTGCAACTGTTTATTTTCTTGACAATGCTCAGGGATTTCAATGCGATTCTGAAACCATCACATTCACTTTAGGGAATCAAGAGCCATGCTTGGCAGACGCAGGCACTGTGAGTGCAGTGATGTCAGAGGTATGTAGTACAGGTGAGGTTATGATCAGTGCTACGGCTAATGGGGATTCGTTTGTACCAGACGGCTATAGTACGTTATATGTATTGACTAGTGGGGAAGGTTTAGTAATTGAGCAAGTTAATGGCACACCAGACTTTACGGTAGTAGGTGGTGGCTTATATACGATCCACGGTTTTGTATACCCAAGTGATTTAGACTTAAGTGTGGTTGTACCAGGAGTAACGACAGGCTTTGATGTTAATGGCTTATTGATTCAAGGCGGCGGAGAGTTATGTGGCTCATTAGATGTAGCAGGAGCACCAATCACGATTACAAATCCAGATGCAGGGACCTTAACAGCGGTAGAGAGTAGTTTAGAGTTATCAGGTGGTGATGCGATGTTAAGCGCGACACCGAATGGTGATGCCAATGTACCGGAGGGTTACAGTACGTTATTTGTATTGACCAGTGGTGAAGGTTTACTTATTGAGCAGGTTAACGGCACACCAGACTTTACAGTAACAGAAGCAGGGGATTACACGATCCATACGTTAGTCTATCCAACAGGTTTAGATTTAAGTGTCGTTGTACCAGGAGTAACAACAGGCTTTGATGTTAATAGTTTATTAGTTCAAGGTGGGGGTGATTTATGTGCCTCATTAGATGTGGCTGGAGCACCGATTCATGTAGGGGAAGCTAGCGACGAATGCAATGCATTCGCTGGAAGTTTATATTCGTATCAACCAATTCAGTGCTTAGATAACGGTGTCGCTACAATTTATGCTGAAGCAGTGCAAGCAGCCGTTATTCCAAGTGGTTATCAGCAATTATTTGTTCTGACAAATGCATTTAACTTTACCATATTAGATGTATCTGCAACACCAGAATTTGAAATTGATAATGTTGGTTTCTACAGAATTCACAGTCTCGTTTACGATCCAAGCACTTTAGACTTAAGTATCGTACAATTTGGACAGACAACAGCTTTTGATGTTCTACCTTTAATTCAACAGGGTGGAGGAGAGATTTGTGCTTCATTAGATGTTCAGGGTGCTGTAAATTTAGTGTTACCAGGGTGGTTCTGTGATATATTTAATTTCTACTTTGGGTTTGGAAGAAATTCACAAGGTGATGCAGTTAATGATTGGGTGAATCAGTATGACGATTATCAAAGTTTTGAAGATGCGATGTTAGCAGAATTTACAAAAACAGTCGTTTATCCAAATCCAGTTAAAACAACATTAAATATCAATACAATATTAGTAGAAGACGAAATCGTAAGCTATACTATTGTAGATATGCAAGGTAGATTATTAAAACGTGGAGTAATTACAACATTATCTACTGATAGACATCAGATAGAAATGAGTAATCTAAGTATTGGGACATATATTGTTCAACTCACCTCGAAATTTAGAAACTTCACGACCAAAGTTCAAGTAAATTAATAGTATTAATAAATACTTCGACTTATGCTTTAAAGCCACCATGGAAATGGTGGCTTTTTAGTTTTAATTTAAGCGATAAACAGGATATTGTAAATGCGCTTTTTCATAATTGTTACTTTTTTTATGAATCCAATCAAGTTGGGCATACCAGTTATTAGCAAATTCCTCATCATAACTGACCTTTATATTATATTCAATTTGTAATTTAGGATTTGTTCTTAGTACCATTTTAGCTCTATCTTCCCATATGTAAGGAGAAAATCCTTCTTTTTGCTGTAAGATAGTATCAAAGAAATTCCAATTAAAAAACGAATCAGGGCCAGTTGGCTCAAGCGTTTCTAGTAAGTAACGTAAAGCTTTTTGGTCAGTACTGATGATATAGTCACCTTTTCTGAATTTTATTTTTTGCTCCGATGATTTTACTTTGGTATTGTAGTGTAAATAATGACCTTCGTAAGCATTAGGTCGTGTGTCATAATCTTCTATTCTGTATGATTCGACATTAAGTAAAGTATCTTTCTTAATTTGAGTTAGTTCAACCTGATTTAGTGATAACAGTTCAATGACATTATGCCATCCTTGAGGAATAACATAGGCCTTTGGAATAGTAACTTCACTAGAAGGTTTAAAATAGTTTTGATAACTAACATCTTTAATATATGGTTTCGTTCTATCATATTTTAATCGTTGTGCACCTGTTAGGTCGCTTGGTATCATAAATCCTTCATAACCTTTAAATTTTAATGTCGAAGATTGTGTTGTGTCTATTGCCCAGGACAATGGATAACTTGATCCTTGTTTCCATGTTTTTGATTGGTTACGTCTAATTTGGGTAATTCTACCTCCTTGTTCTTCAGTGATTTCAATCATACTTTTCATTAATTCATAGGTGCCTTCCACACGTTGTTTGTATGGTTTTAACATGTGTGTTTCTACCATCATGCCTAATGTGTTAAAGAGCGTTGTATAACCTGTTGAATAGCGTGGAGAGTCCATAAACTGAGAAAATCCTGATTCTGGAGTGCGGTTAAAAACATTGACATAAGGTGTAATATCCCAAGATTTATCTTCTAATTTTTTCTCTAACAATGGCATTATTTCCGTGTGCAAATAGTCCCCTAATACTCCACCTAATTTATTATGCTGTGTAAATAAATGGGTTAATATGTATTGATAATCGGCACCATTACTAACATGGTTGTCAATAAAAACATCGGGCTGAACTAAATGAAATATTTGTGCAAAGGTTCGTGCATTCTTAGTGTCTGATTTTATAAAATCCCTATTGAGGTCATAATTGCGAGCATTTCCTCTAAAACCATATTCTTTCGGGCCATTTTGGTTGGTTCTTGTACCTGAATTCCTATTTAAACTCCCACCAACATTATATATTGGTATCGTTACTAAAATGGTCTGCTTCGGTGCTTCTATTTTACCTTGAACAATATCGCGATATAACATCATCGTGGCATCAATACCATCAGATTCTCCTGGATGTATCCCATTATTGATGAGCATAATTCTATGATTAGATCTTAAAGCATCAAAATCATCAGATCCACCTGCCATATTTAAGGTTACAATATGAAGTGGTTTCCCAGAATCTGTTTCTCCTATTTCTCGAATTGAAATCTCATCAAATTCTTCAGATAGATTCAAATAGAATTGAATCGTTTCATCATAGGTTGCTGTTTCTAGCCCATTCGATTTTTCAAACACTGTTGTAAAATCAATTTCTGATGTGGCATCGGAGTTATTTCCTGATTTATCTGAACATGAGGAAATTAACAAGAGTAGAATAAATAGTTTTTTCATAGGAAGTTAGATTGTTTTTCAAACTTAAAGAAATTAATATGAATCTGTGATTTTTGAAATGTAAAAAGAGTAATTTTACGGGACTTTTAATACCTCAAAATGCAACAGTCTACAGATACTATTTTGATGATTCGTCCTGTTAATTTTAGGATGAATGAGCAAACCGCTGTCAATAATTATTTTCAGGAAGATATCGATTTAAAAAATGCCAAAATCAATGCAAAAGCTCAGGCTGAATTTGATGCTTTTGTTGAAAAATTACAAGGAGTTGGAGTTAATGTTATCGTAGAATCTGATGATCTAGATAGTGATACGCCTGATTCAATCTTTCCCAATAATTGGGTAAGCTTCCATAAAAATGGTAATGTGGCAATATACCCAATGTTTGCTGAAAATAGACGGTTAGAAAGACGTGAGGAAATTTTTTTGAGACTTGAAGATGAAGGGTTTAAAATTGAAACTATTATCGACTATACATCAGCTGAAGACGAAGGTATTTTTTTGGAGGGTACAGGTAGTATTATCATGGATCGTGTCAATCAAAAAGCATATTGCGCTTTATCGCCAAGAGCAGATGAAGATTTGTTTATTGAATTCTGTGAAGATTTTGAATGTTCACCCGTTATTTTTACTGCGAATCAGACTGTTGAGGGCGAACGACTAGCCATCTATCATACCAATGTTATGATGTGTTTAGCAGATAGTTTTTCTGTTATTTGTTTAGATAGCATAGATGATAAA
>NZ_JABSST010000032.1 GCF_013213975.1 Winogradskyella sp. | reverse complement strand
TACTTGGTCAGATGCCTTAGGTATAGGTTCTGAAGGAGTTGTATTTACAAGAAATAATAACGCTGGTAATCTTCCAAATACAACCTTTAATATTGCTGATTGGACTTATGTTGATTGGACGGCATGTGCTGACAATGATTACTCAAATATTGGAACCTATGAATTCTCTAATGGGACACCTCCTGCAGTCACCTCAATAGTAAGTAATACAACGTCTTGCAATGAAATTACCATATCAGTATCTGCCACTGAAGGCACAGTTGGAGGTAACACTCTAGCCTATTATTGGTATGCTTTTGATCCGTCAAATGCAGGACTTGGATGGCAAGCTATCTCTAATGGAGGGATTTACACCACAACAACTAACTCACCAAATCTAATAATATCGGATGCAAATAGCGTATCAGATTTTCAGTTTTATTGTCAAGTAAGAGAAGATGATGCTACATGCTATACTGCTTCTAATGCTACTTCTATTATTATTAGCCAAGCGACATGGAATGGTACAAATTGGATATGGAATGATGGCACTGCAACAAACACCCTCCCAACTATTTCAACTAATATTGTCTTAGCAGCAAATTTTTCTACTGCTAACACTGGTTTACAACAAAGTTTTAGTGCTTGTAATTTAACACTTAATGACAATGTAACATTAACAATAAACAATGGACATTATGTTGAGATTGAAAATAATTTGGATGTAAACAATACAACAAGTGGTGGTATAAATATTGAACCACAAGGATCTTTTGTACAGATTAACGATAGTGGCGATGTTAATGCGGATATTGGTACTAATCTCCGTGTAAGCAAATTAACTGCTCCTTCAAATAACTGGTATGAATATACCTATTGGAGTTCGCCAGTATTTGAAGAAACACCTGCAGTAGGTCTTGCCGCATCTAATCCCAATCGGCGTTTTCATTATAATGCACAATATTATCGTGATTCTACTTTTGAAAATAATAATGACGATACTACATCCGAAGGCGCAGGAATTGATGATGTAGATGATCAAGCACCTTATGACTGGGGGAACATTTCAACGACCTACCTTATTCCTGGTGTTGGCTATGCCTCAACACATGACCCGATAGTATTTGGAAGTACGCCAAATTGCCCTGGACCAGCATGTCGCATTCGATATACGTTTAGTGGCCTCTTTAACAATGGTATTATTACTGTTCCTTTATATAGAAACGATTCAGAAACTGACGATAATAACTGGAATCTCATTGGAAATCCTTATCCATCTGCTATTGATGCTGATGTGTTTTTAAACACTAACATGGGCGTAATTGACCAATCAATCCCAGAACCTAACCCAATAGTGGAAGGAGCAATTTATCTTTGGTCTCAAAATACAGCACCAAATAACACTAGCAATGGTAATGAAAACATAAATTTCTCTCAGTCAGACTACGCTATTATTAATGGTACGGGTCAAACTGCTGCTCAAAATAATGGTGGTGATTCAACCATTCCAACGAGACATATTCCTTCTGGTCAAGCATTCTTTATTGTAATGGATGATGCAGCAACATCAACTCAAGTATTACCTTCACCGGTATCTGGAGAAGATATTCAAACTGCAAATGTTATTTTTAATAACGCAATGCGTGTCACGGGAAATAATAATCAATTTTTTAGAACAAGTAGCCCTAAAGATAAACTTTGGATTAATCTCACTACAGACAATGGAGCATTTAGTCAAATACTAGTCGGATATTTAGAAAACGCAACAAATGACTATGATGGAATGTACTTTGATGCTCTTAAAAATGGCTCTGTAGAATCTAATACTTCAATTTATACTAGAATAGATGGTATAGAGAAAGCGTTTGCAATTCAAGGAAAAAGTCTGACTAGCTTATCTATGGATGAAATAATTCCCTTAGGCTTCAATACTTACATTAGTGCACCTACAATTTATACTCTTTCCATTGCGCAGGTTGAAGGTACCTTTATGAATGAAAATGAAATATTTGTCGTTGACAAACTTTTGAATACCATACACAATTTAAAAGCATCTGATTATGCTTTCACATCAGATCCTGGGACCTTCGAAGATCGTTTTGACATCGTGTTTAGAGCAGATGCTTTATCTATCGATGATAGCATTTTTGACGCTAACGCGCTTATAATTACTGAGCTTTCTGAAAAAGAAGTCCAAATAAAAGTTGGTGCAAACCATACCATTTCCAATGTTGAAATTTTAGATGTCTTGGGAAGACTAATTTATAGTTTTAATGGGAACAGTTCAATTGAGGTTTACGATATCTCAAAACTAAGTAAGGCTGCATACATTGCTAAGGTTACACTTTCCAACGGACAAACTATCAGTAAAAAAGCAATAAAGAGACTCTAACTAAACTAGTCTTAAATAAAATCAGACACCTCATCTAAACGGATGAGGTGGTTTTTTTTTAAAAACTATATTTTAAAGCTAATATTAAGTTACGTCCAGGAGCTGAAATCCCAGAAGAGTAAGGTCTGTATCTTTGATCTGTTATATTTTCTAAGGATGCTGTTAAGCTCAGCTTTTCATTAAAACTATACTGAGATCTTAAATTAAAAGTATACCATGAGGGTGAATAAGGATTACCATTTTTATCCGAAGCATATAAATAATCTTTTGAAAGTTCTGAAGGCGCCAATTGATTAAAAGATAACTCATTATTAAACTCCAAGAATGCATTAAGAAGGAGTTTATCCTTTTCCCAAATCAAATGGGTTCTTCCAAAATTTGGTGCAACATGTCTAACCGGCACCTCAATCCCATTGACATCCTCGGTTCCCCCAATGATATTGTATTGAGAACGCATTTTAAGGAACTCAGAAAAATTAACCTCTAACCCAACTTCAAATCCATATATCCACGCTTTTGAGGCATTTTGAATGGCTTGAATATTACTTACTTCGCCATCATAAATGATCTCAGTCTGACCATTTAATTCAAAATCTCTACGAATTAACGCATTGTCTAAAAATGTATAATAGGTAGCTAAATCAAGTACTACTTTGCTATCAAAATTCAATCTAAGCCCTAATTCACCACCATAGGCATATTCTGCTTTTAGGTCGTTATTTGGAACTACAACAGATCCTGGTTCAGAATCAAACACTTTCCCTATATCGTCTATATTAGGTGCTCTAAAGGCGGTTGAAGCATTAAGTTTCCATTGAATCATCTCACTTGGTATCCAAGTTAATCCAGCTGTACCTGTTAAGGCACCTGTATTGATTTTGGTCTCATTAAACGGTAGGTTTAAAAATACGTTATTCTCTGTAAAATCAGCATTAGCAAAAACCTGATTAAATCTTAGACCTGATTGAAAAACAAACTTCGAATTGGGTTTATATTTTAAACTTGTGTAGGCCGCCAAAGATTGCCAAGTTGCACCATTAGGATATCGTGTTACATTTTGAGCAATGGTATTAGCCTCAATATTTTCCTCTTGACCTTCAGAGCCTACTTTATTATATAAATATTCGAGACCATAAAAGAATGTGGTTTTAGAGCTTAAACGTTTTTCTAAATCTAAATTAAAAGAAAGCACATCAACATGTTCTGCTCGTACTTCTCTCAACGGAGATTGAAAATCTCTATCTGCTCTGCTTTCTTTAAAATTCTGATAAGCAATAGTTGTCTGAATCTTATTATACAAATTGGAACTACTGCTGGTTTTAGTAATCTGAAAATTACTCATAAACCATTGCTGTGGACCATATTCCCATTCAGCAGATCTCAAGGTCTCATCTTGAGGCCTTATTAATCTATCGTATCTTGGAATATCGGATGTTGTTGTGAAATACAACCCTAAATCAAACTGTAGATTATCAGATGGTTCATAACGCACTTTTTGCATTAAATTTAACTGACTATATGCTGTAGGTATCTGCACCTGTGGCTCAGAGTTAGTAACAATGAGATCTTCACCATTTTGTCTAACAACATACTCTGGTCTCAAATAATCATCCGGGCCATGACTTCCCATTCTTAAATCATCAAAATCTGTAAAACTTACATTTGTTAGAAACGCCCATTTTTTCAATCCGAAGTTAAGATCGAAATGCCCCGTTTTTTCATGATTTGTACTAGCATATCTTGTTAGGACGCTTCCCTTAAATAATAAATTCTCTCTATAAGATAATTGAGGTTTTTTAGTATAAAAACTCATTACGCCCCCAATAGCATCACTACCATAAACCACAGATCCAGAACCTAGAGTTACTTCTGTATTTTGAATAGACAAAGGGTCTATAGAAATAACATTTTGAAGATTACCACCTCTAAAAATAGCGTTATTCATCCTTACACCATCTACTGTAATGAGTAATCTGTTTGTTGAAAATCCTCTTATCATTGGACTTCCACCACCTAATTGACTTTTCTGAATAAATACATTTCCCGTATTATTCAATAAATCCGCACTTGTCTGAGGGTTGGCTAAGGCGATTTCTTTAGCATTGATACTAACTATAGATTGTGGTATGTCTCTTTTGCTCTGTTCAAACTTTGAGACTGAAATAACAATCTGCTTCAGCCCCTCTACTTTTGGAGTTAAGTAAATCCTAAACTCTAAATCAGCTATTTCAACCTTTCTTAATTGTAATTTTTGATAGAGTAAATTTTGAAAATAAATGATTTCTCGATCATTAAAGCTGTCCAGCTTTGCTTGACCATTAATGTCTGTTACAACATATTTAGTTTTTTTTAGATTATATAAGGCTATGCCGGGAATAGGATCATCACTTTCCTTTTCTAATACAGTTATAGTCTGGGTATAGGTGAACTGTATAAATAGAAATAAGAGAATTGTAAAGACAATATTACACTTCGCTCTAATTTGCATCTTCATTAAAATCGCTTCATAAAAAATAGCTTAATGAAAAACATCATTAAGCACTTGTAATGATTTTGGCTTTTTAAAACCATCCAAATGTAATTCAAAATAATGCAATAACATATTTAAAAAGTCTTGTCTTTGACTTGCATTAATTTTTATAGTTTTTAAAGCATCAAAATTTATGCCCAATAGGTCCTTTAATATTGTTAAATTTTTTCCTGACACAGAATAAATGCTGGTTTCAGTGGTTTCAAATACTCCAGATTGAAGATTAAAATAAGATTGATTTTGCCCTAAATTTGTTGGTTGAAATCCTACATATCTGGTTAGTTTTAATAAAAAAAGAAGATGGAAATTGGCAAAATTTTCTTCATTGTCAAGATATTGTAAAGCTGTTTCTATAAAATGATACAAATCTTCATTCTTATCTTCCTCCTTAAAAACACTTGACAGTACCTCTGCTAAAAAAAGTACAATGGCACTTTTATAAATATTAGAATGAAGACTTTTATAAATATAGTTTGACTTTACTTCTTTTATTGAATGAAGTTCAGAATTAGGTCTATAGTTTTCTTCAATTTGAATTTGAGATAACGGCTGGAAGTAGACAACCTTACTCTGGCGCTTTTTTGATTTCAAAATCCCTCTTAAAATATAGCTTACTACACCTCGATTTTGTGTATAACATTTTACAATGAGATCGTAATCTTTATATTTAATTTTTGAAAGGACAATACCATTATTCTTTGCAAGCATAATTTATCGAACGATCAAGACCTTAAGTACCTTCGTCTCAAATGAATCTAAATCTGAAATCATAATGAGGTAAACCCCAGATCTTACGACTTGATTTGCCAAATTTTTACCGTTCCAAATTGCAGTTCCTCCGTCAATTGCAAAATTATAATTTGAATTAGAAGATCGTAAATTTACATTTGATTGAGCTTCGGTAACCAAATTACCTTCTACATCAGTAATTTTAATATTAACACGTTCTGTTAAGCCACTTACTTTTATTCCTTTATTAATATCATTTAAATCATTATATCCTAACAAATCATATTCTGGTCTAACGGGATTTGGATATACAAATGCATTTTCTAACGTTTCTTCAGGCTTAGATCCACCTGCTCTAAAGGATAACATTCCTTTAATTGTGGCAATGTAAACAATTCCATTATTTGGATCAATAGAAATATCATTAATGCGATTGGAGGGCAATGGTGAATTTTCAGCTGTAAAATGATAAATCGTGTTTTGTCCATCAGGTGAAAAATAAAAAACCCCAGAATCAACCGTTCCCACCCATTTATTATTAGAACCATCTGCTTCTATATCAGAAATTGTTTGACCTTCTAATAATTCTTTAGGTATACCATCTTCCAATATTATAATTGAACTGAGCGTTGGATTTGGATCATCAAAAAATCCTGAAGTATTAAATAAAACTCTTAGGCCATTAAATGTCCCTACCCACAATTGATTTCTACTATCAACCTCTAAGGAAGTCACCCTTGGAAAAGGTAAGTTTTGTTCTTCTGACGTAATATTCTTTAATGGATCTGGTCCTATATTTTCATTAAAAGCGTATAATCCATTGGAATAACCTCCAATCCACTTAGTGCCATTATTATCAACAGCAATATCAAAAAAGCCAAACTCATCACTAAAGGCGTCTTCTATAATAGCAGAAAAATCATAGCCTTGCCAATTTCCTGTACTTGGATCATACGATTTTAAAGGATTAGGGGCACGCGCAGATAAGGACCACAACACCCCTTCTCTATCAAAAGTAGATGCAGTTACTCTAATGCTTACAGCATTTGGATTGCTCGGTGAAATCAATGACTCTAATCCACTATTATCTTGATTGTAAAGAATGGTTGATTCAAAATTATTAACTTCTAAAATACCATCAACACAAGAACTGATAAAAACTTGACTTGGATTAAACGGATTAAAAGAAATTTCAGATAAATTCCTAGCTCCAAGGACACTGTCAAAAGGTATATTTCGCCATTCTTGATCTTCATCAAGATAATAGCTATAGCCCCTGCTTCTTAAAGGAAATGGATTGAAAGACTCAGAATAATCGCCAAATGTTGCATATACAATTTCAGACTCTGCGCTAACCCTAAAAATCTCATTAAATAAAGGACCGTTAGGCTTTATTTCATCAAACAAACTGTTGTTATTGATATTTGCCCTTAATACCCCAAAATCAGTAGTTCCAATGTAGACAAAACCATCTATAATGGTGGCCGATGAAAAATCAGTATCATACTCAACAGTTGGAAAAAACATATTGAGCAGCTGAAAATTACTATCAAATACCAAGACCTCATCGCTAGAAGAATAGACAATCTGATCTTGATTAACTTCACTATCAATTGGCCTGCTGTCTAATTGCAGAATAAAATTCCAGGAATTGTCACTGTCAATTTCATAAATGCGTCGGTCCCCTCTAACGGTATAAACATTTTCATTTAGCGTATTAATTACAAAATAATTACCAGGTAAAACTTGATCCCATTGCTGAAAATCGACAAGATTTGGATTGTCTAAACTTGCAGATTTAATACCGTTATTACTTTTACAAGCAGCAAAAATTCTATTGTTTAATACTGTTGTTTGAGCTACAATAATTTGACTACCTCCATTACCTAAAAAAAATGTATCCCCAAACTCCAATCGCTCCAAATCATAAACTGAAATTCCATAGTCTGTTGAAACATAAACTAAACCCTCATATTCAAAAAAATGATTAATACGCTTATTGGCAGGAGTTATGTTATCCTTTTCTAGAATATCCACAACAGTTAAGACTGATTCATCTGTCTCAGAATAAATTTCAATTAATCCTGTATTATATCCAATAATCAAATATTGAAATAATTGACTGTAGTAAATGGTTGAGATTTCTTGACCAGATAGCCCTTCTACAGTTGTAATAGTTTTCATTTCTTGCGTTACAACATCATATTCGAATATTGCATTTTGTGCTGCTGCAAAGGTTTTATTTGGACCATGAACCACATCTACTATATTGTTGTAAGAATAATGCGATTGCCATAAAGTTGAAAAATCCTGACTGTAGCATAATGCATTAATTGACAGCCAAATCAGTAATAAAACCTTTAAGATTTTGTTCATCTTTAAAATTAGTTTGCTCAAATATATTAATACTAACGGACAACATTTGGTTTATGATATAAGAAGTCACAAAAAAAGCTCCTATTATAAAATAGAAGCTTTTAGTATTATTGAGAAATATCCTTTAGACTACTCCCTGAGCTAACATTGCATCGGCCACTTTTACAAAACCAGCAATATTTGCTCCTCTGATATAATCAATTGAGCCGTCTTCATTTTTACCATATTCAACACAAGAATTATGGATGTTTGTCATTATTTCTTTAAGCCTTTCATCGACTTCCTGTCTTGTCCAACTTAAACGCAATGAATTCTGACTCATTTCAAGGCCTGAAGTAGCTACACCACCAGCATTTGACGCTTTGCCTGGTGCAAATAAAATTTTTGATTTTTGGAATTCATGAATAGCTTCAGGTGTAGAAGGCATATTTGCACCTTCAGAAACACATATACATCCATTGTCGATTAACATTTTTGCCTCATTACCATTTAATTCGTTCTGAGTTGCGCACGGAAGTGCTATATCACATTTAACAGACCATGGTCTTTGCCCTTCAACGTATGTCGCATTTGGATATTTATCGACATATTCACTGATTCGTCCTCGCTTAACATTTTTAAGTTCCATGACAAACGCTAATTTTTCCGAATCGATACCTTCCTCGTCAAAAATATAACCTCCTGAATCAGATAAAGTTAAAACTTTAGCACCTAATTCTATTGCCTTTTCAGCCGCGTACTGTGCGACATTTCCAGAACCTGAGATTACCACCTGTTTACCTTCAAAAGAGTCATCTTTAGTTTCTAACATGTTTTGGGCAAAGTACACATTTCCATAGCCAGTTGCTTCAGGTCTAATTAAAGAACCACCCCACGATTGACCTTTACCAGTTAATACACCTGTAAAGGTATTATTGAGCTTTTTATACATCCCAAACATAAAACCAATCTCTCTAGCACCAACACCAATATCACCAGCAGGTACATCCGTATTATGTCCTATATGCCTGTATAATTCAGTCATAAACGCATGGCAAAAACGCATAATTTCATTATCTGACTTTCCTTTTGGATCAAAATCAGAACCTCCTTTACCACCACCCATAGGAAGCGTAGTTAAAGAATTTTTAAATACTTGTTCAAATGCTAAGAATTTCAAAATACTTGCATTAACCGTTGGATGGAATCTTAACCCACCTTTGTAAGGGCCAATCGCAGAATTCATTTGAACTCGATAACCTCTATTAACTTGTATCTCACCAGAATCATCAACCCAACTTACTCTGAAGGAAATTAGTCTTTCTGGCTCAACCATTCTTAATAAAATATTTTTACCATGGTAGATGTCATGTTCTACGATATAAGGGATCACAGTTTCTGCAACTTCTTGTACAGCTTGCAGAAATTCTGGTTCATGACCATTTCGCTGTTTTACCTCGTCTAAGAAAGCTTGAATTTTATCTTGCATATAGAAATTTGTTAATAAATTGTCGTTTACAGTGGGCAAAGATACATTATCTGTAAAAATATCTGCTTATTTTTTTATATTCTCAATAATTTTTGAAAAATCATAAATGCAGTAAAATTCTTCACGACAACAAGAAATGTGCGTTTTATCCGTTTTATTTGGTATTTCATCGAGTTTTTATATATTTGTTCGATGACATATTAATCTTATATCATAAATGGTCTCATACTTAAAAAAAATAATCTTTTTGTTTGTATTATTCTTGTCCTTACAAACAACAAAGGCCCAATTAGGCTTTTCGCACGAAATCGGCGCATTTGTTGGGGCGGTGGCATTTCAGTCAGATTTTGGTGTAAGAAGTGATTTTGAAACAAACGCAGGTAATACTGGCGTAGCTCTAGGTATAGTCCACTATATTAATTTTGCCTATCGTGCAGATTGTAACTGTTACTCTACTAACACATATTTTAATGATCATTTTAAATTAAGAAGTGAAATATCTTGGAATAAAACAACTCTCAACCATTTCGGTAAATGGGTGGACGATGCGCTTACTAGTGAAAACGCTGATAGATTAAGACGTCATTCAGGTGAAGCTGAGAATTTTGATATTGGTATGCAGTTAGAATATTTTCCACGAAGTGTAAGAGCCTTCTCTGCAGGTGTCTATTCTTTTGCACCATTTATTGCAGCAGGAGTGCACTTTGTTTCATTTAACCCTTCAGTAACCACAAGTTACGGCGATAACAGCATACTTAATAATGACAATTTCTACAGTTATTGGGATGATGTATCGGGAGGCGATCCTTTTATAAGTGCAGAATCAGGGTCTACTTGGTCTGTTGTTACAAGTGTAGGAACTAGGTACAAGCTCAGTATATTATCTGACTTATTTGTTGAACTTAGATGGCAATACTACTTCGATGATTTTGTAGATGGTCTAAATCATAAACTCGATTCCAACAAAGCTAATGATTGGAATTTATGGCTCAACTTTGGATATATCTACTATTTAGATTAAAAATCTAATGCCTGTTCCAAATCTTCGATTAAGTCTTCCTTATCTTCAATACCTACACTCAATCTTATAAGGGAATCGACTATTCCTAAGCTTTCACGATCTTTTTTAGGAATACTACCATGAGTCATACTGGCCGGATGACCCACTAAGGACTCTACTCCACCTAACGATTCTGCCAAAGTAAAAACTCTCAAGTTCTCTAAAACCTTAATGGCAGTCTCATAGGTCTCACTAATTAATGTAAACGATACCATACCACCATAATCTTTCATCTGAGACTTTGCTACGGTATGGTTTGGATGGTTATCGAAACCTGGCCAATACACATCTTTAACATTAGAATGAGATGCTAAATACTTCGCAATGGCAGCACCATTTTCACAGTGTCTTTGCATCCTTACTGCAAGTGTTTTTATACCTCTTAATACCAAAAAAGCGTCTTGCGGTCCACAAATTGCACCACTCGCATTTTGTATAAAATACAGTTGTTTTGCGAGCTCTTCATCATTTACTACCAGAGCACCCATAATAACATCGCTATGACCACCAAGGTATTTTGTAGCCGAATGCATTACAATATCAGCACCTAAATCTAGTGGTGTCTGCAAATAGGGCGTAGCGAAGGTATTATCTATTGCAAACAAAATACTGTGTTTTTTAGCGATGTCTGCTATAACCTCAATGTCAATAATGTTCATCATTGGATTTGTTGGTGTTTCAATCCAAATCAATTTTGTTTTGGAAGTCACGTAGTTTTCAATACTCATTGCTTCTTCCATATTTACGAAATGAAACTTTATTCCAAAATCCTTGTAAATATTCGTAAATAATCGGTAGGTGCCACCATATAAGTCGCTGGTAGAAATAACCTCATCATAAGGTTTAAGTAATTTTAGAACGGCATCAATAGCTGCTAATCCTGACCCAAAAGCCAATCCAAATTTACCGTTTTCTAAGCTTGCAAAAGCACTCTCCAATGCATGCCTTGTCGGGTTATGGGTTCTAGAATACGCATAACCTTTATGCTTTCCAGGTTGTGCTTGCGCATAAGTTGATGTCTGATAAATA
This sequence comes from Winogradskyella sp., assembly GCF_013213975.1. Taxonomy (GTDB): domain Bacteria; phylum Bacteroidota; class Bacteroidia; order Flavobacteriales; family Flavobacteriaceae; genus Winogradskyella. Next base: position 23,850 of record NZ_JABSST010000032.1, on the reverse strand, counting down.
GGCGGCATCACTGAGCTAAAAGCCTTATCTGGTTTTTGGCCACCATGAATGGCCTTGGTATTAAATTTCATGAGATTCTCTTTTTACAACAAAGTTAATTGATAATTCGTTGTATTAACTTCTATGCCATACCTTTAAACCCTAATTAATAAAAAATGAATCTATTTAAACGCATCTACATATTAATAGTTCCCTTAATATTCTTAATCTCTTGTGATTCTGAAATTAGACCTGTTTTATTTGAAACATCCGTCATTAAAACGCCATCAGAAGCAGACATTTCAATATCTATTGAAAAGGCAATAGGTAATAGTGAATTGAGTAAAACTATAAACTTTCAAATAGAAGAGGCAATTATTTCAACCCTAAGTGAAGCAACAAAAAAGACTAATTTGAATTCTGTTTTAGCAGATTTTAATAAAGAATATGTGAACTTTAAAACTGATTTCCCTGACAGTACGGAACCTAGATGGGAACTTTTTATTGAAACTGAAAAAATTTATCAATCAGAAGCAATAATTACTATTACCATTAGCACCTACGAATTTCAAGGAGGAGCCCATGGAAATGATAAAATTGTTATCTTAAACTTAAATGCTAAAACTGGGGAGGTTCTCAATAATAAGGACATTATTAATATGAATGAGGAGTTTAATTCAATCGCAGAAAGACACTTTAAAAGTTCGCTATCTCAATCTGATAGTGAATCTACTATTGAAGACTATTTCTTTGGAAAATCTTTTCAGTTACCTCAAAACATAGGTTTTAGTGAAGACGGCTTAATTCTACTATACAACACTTATGAAGTTGCTTCTTACGCTCAAGGCTATACAGAATTTATTATTCCTTTTGAAGAGGCTAAAGCTTTCCTGAAAATTAACTAGAACGAGTTCTCGCTAATTTTTTAATAAATGGACCCACAGTTAATCCTTGTCCTAAAATAGAAATTATTACAACTACGTATGTTATTACCAAGAATAACTCTCTATGCATTTCTTGGCTGAGACTCAACGCTAAGGCTATAGATATTCCACCTCGTAATCCTCCCCAAGTCATTATTAAGTTGGTCTTAGGTACAAAATCTAATCGTTTTGCAAAAAACTTTATAGGTAACCATAGAGACAGATATCGACATAATAGAAGTATTGGGACAGCTAATAAACCTGCATAAATATATGACTCCTCTAGTGTTAAAACCAGCATTTCCATTCCAATCATAATAAATAAGATGGTGTTGAGAAGAACATCAAGCAATTCCCAAAATTTATCTACGTAAGCTTCTGTAGTTTTAGACATTGCTGCATAACGAACGGTATCGTTTCCTACAATTAATCCTGCGGTAACCATAGCTAAGGGAGCTGATAAATGAAAATTGTGAGCTAACATTGTACCTCCCATCACTGCAGAAATCGTTAAAATTACTTCAACTTCATAGTTATCAATAGATTTCATTAAGCGGTAGGTAATCCAGCCTAAAAATAAACCTAAAACTACCCCACCAATAACTTCTTGACCAAAGAGTTTGGCAATATCCGAAAACACAATTGAAGCATTAGGTTTATCTGCAATCGCAAAAATTGTTAAGAATACAACAACCCCAACGCCATCATTAAATAACGATTCTCCTACAATTTTAGTCTCTAGCTTTTTAGGAGCTCCTGCTTTCTTTAAAATTCCTAAAACAGCTATTGGGTCAGTAGGCGATATTAAAGCTCCAAACAACAAACAATTTATAAGAGTTACCTCTAATCCAATTGCACCTAGAACATAAAACATAATAAGACCAACCAATAAAGTGGATAAAATAACCCCTAAAGTAGAGAATGCCAATATAGGCCCTCTTTGAACTTTTAGCTGAGTAAAATTAGTATGTAAAGCTCCTGCAAAAAGCAAGAAACTCAGCATAATATCAAGGAGAACTGTTTCAAAATCTATACTCTTAATAAAAGCCCTCTCTCTCAGTAATAATGTGTCATCAAATTGGGCTATAGCGATTAAAATAATTGTAAAAACAATTGTTATAAGCATTAAACCAATTGTAATTGGTAACTTTAAAAATCTAATATTAATATATCCAAAAATTGCGGAAAGTACAATTAAAACAGTAGCAATAGAATAATATTCCATAAAATTATATTTTCATTAATTTAATTAATTTTCAATTCAAATACGGTTAATTTGCAACTTGCGTAAAATAATAAGTTCATTCGGATGAAAAAAATTTACTTTTTAAGTACCTGTGATACCTGCAAAAGAATTATAAACGACCTAAACCCTCTAAATGATTTTATTTTTCAGGATATAAAAACTGAAACCATAACCCAAGAACAAATTGAGGAGATGTATCAATTGTCATCGAGTTACGAAAGTTTATTTAGTAAACGTGCTAGATTATACAAGGAACTTGACCTAAAAAACAAAGCTCTTGAAGAAGACGATTTCAAAAGCTACATTTTAGAGCAGTATACATTTTTAAAACGTCCTGTAATTCTTTATAATGATCAAATATTCATTGGAAATTCAAAAAAAAACATAGAAGCCGCTAAAAAAGCCATCCATGAATAGCAGAGCATTTGCCATTTTTGCATTATTCATGGTTCAAGTTCTATATGGGCTAAATTATACCTATGCAAAGGTAATCATGAACGAAAATTTTGTTAAACCCTTTGCGCTCGTTGTCTTGAGAGTCGGTGGAGCTACTATCCTACTTTGGTTATTTGGATTATTCTTACCAAAAGAAAAAATTAATCCTAAAGACTATCTGAAATTTTTTGTAGCTGGTATATTTGGAGTAGCCATAAATATGCTTCTATTCTTGAGAGGTTTAGAACTTACCTCTCCAATTCATGCCTCAGCAATAGTTACTATAACACCAGTAATAATTCTTATACTATCTGCTTTTATCCTAAAAGAAAAAGTAACGGTTCTAAAAATCGTTGGAATTGTATTAGCGCTTTGCGGAGCGTTGATTCTTACGGTTTATGGTAAATCAACACGGACTGCCGATAATGTTGTTTTAGGCAATACATTTATATTTATTAATGCAATCTCTTATAGCATATATATTATCCTTGTTAAGCAACTGACTGCAAAATACCACCCCTTTACTTTTATTAAATGGTTATTCTTGTTTGGTTTCTTTATGGTATTACCCTTTGGATATAACCAACTAACAGACATACAATTAGGAACATTTACACCTGACGCTTATTTTGCAGTAGGATTTGTTATCGTAGGTGCCACATTTGCGACTTACATATTAAATCCTTATGCTTTAAGTAAATTAAAGGCTTCAACTGTTGGTGTTTTCATTTATTTACAACCGGTAATAGCAGGATTATTTGCTGTTGCAAAGGGAATTGATGCTATAGATTCTGTAAAAGTTCTGACCATGCTTCTAATCTTTATTGGGGTCTATATTGTCTCTTTAAAACCAAAAAAGACGACGTAAATTGACTTTAAAGTCTAAGGTATTTCAAAGGATTGATGAGGTTCCAAATGAAGTTTGGCAAGACCTTAATTGCTCAAATAATATCTATTACACGCCCGAGTTCTTAAGGGCATTTGAATTAGCAAATGATGATATTGAGTTTAACTATATTTTTATTCTAAAGAATGATAAAGCCGTAGCTTTTGCAAATACTCAAATAGTAACAATAGGTGTTGAAACGATTACACAAAACATCAAAATGTCTCAAAAATTAAGAGGGATAGTAAATAATATGTTCTGTAAGAATCGAATTAGAGTTTTGTTTTGTGGAAATGTTTTCCTGAGTGGAGAATATGGTACATTTTTAAAAAAGGGTGAACCAAAAGTTTCAACCTTTAAAGCCATAGGACAAGCTGTTGAAAAGCTCTATCGATGTAAGCCTCTACAAAGCATATTTATAAAAGACTTCGAAGACAATTCACTTTATATTACTGACCATCTTAAGGCCTTTGACTACGCTTCGATGCATGTTGAACCAAATATGATCATTCACCTAAAATCTGAATGGAATTCTTTTGAAATTTACACCAATGCGCTTAAATCTAAATACCGGGTAAAAGTAAATAGAGCCGATGCTAAAAGTAAAGTTTTGCATGCCAAATTCTTTACTAAAGCTGATATCAGTTTTTATCGAGATGAGCTACAATCTCTTTACCAAAATACAATTGACAATGCTGATTTTAATGCACAGATTCTAAATCTAGATACTTATGTGAATCTAAAAGATACTTATAATGACGTATTCTATGTAAAAGGCTACTTCTTCAACAACAAGCTTGTTGGATTCCTTTCGGCCATGAAAAATCATACAAACCTAGATGCACATTTTATAGGTATTGACTATTCCAATAATAAAGAATTTGCAATTTATCCCAGGATTCTAAACGATTATGTGCGACTCGGTATTTCAACAAAATCAAGTCAGATTAACTTAGGAAGAACCGCATCGGACATAAAAAGTACTCTAGGTGCCCAACCAAGAACCTTAACTTGCTATTGTAAGCACAAGTACTATTTACCAAATCAAATTTTAAAGCCCTTTATAAAAAACGTAAAGATTAAATCTTTTAAACAACACCAGCCTTTTAAGTAAACTATAAAATAAGTGGCTTTGGTCTAATGCCATGCCTCCGCGTGTCTTCTTTAGTAATGATTCGAAAATTTTCTGATTTCGGGAACTTATTCACTAGATCTAAAAGTTCAGTAGATAAGCTTGTTAATTTTCTAGATTTTAAATCTATCCAAGCGCCTTGCATTTCACAATAAGCAAGATTATCACCTATACTATTGTAAAAATTATGCTCAAACATAAAAAACATACCGTCATTGCTTAAACCAGAAACTTCTAATCCTACAGTAATAGGTTCGCCAAGAAACGACTCTTTAAAGTAATACATATGTTCATAAAAAACTACTGGTCCCAAATTGTGTTTTTTAATTTCAGGCAAAGAGAATCCGTATTCAGCAAAGAAAGCCATTCGTGTATGACTCATAAAATTAGTATAGGCTGAATTGGCCAAATGCCGATTTGCATCTACATCGCTCCATCGAATTTCAAACTGTTTCTTGTACATAGTAAAATTAATATCTCAAGGGCAAAGTTATACCAATTTTGTACCTTTGCGAAACTTTAATCGCGTCATCTTAATGATACAATCTATGACTGGCTATGGGAAATCTGTACTACAGCTCCCAAACAAAAAAATATCTATAGAACTTAAATCCCTAAATAGTAAAAATTTAGATGTCAATGCACGCATGCCTTCCATGTACAGAGCAAAAGAGCTTGATATCAGAAAACTTATTGCTAAACATTTAGTTAGAGGGAAAATCGACTTTTCGCTTTTTGTTGAAATTACCGGTGAAGACACGAGTTCTAAAATCAACAAAACAGTGGTTAATGAATACATTAAGCAACTAAAGGAGGTTGTGGATGGCGATACAACAGAACTATTAAAAATGGCTATTAGATTGCCAGACGCAGTTACCACTGAGCGTGATGAAATAAATGAAGAAGAATGGAATTTAATTGCTAATGGTATTAATGATGCCATTTCAAAGATTGTTGCCTACCGAGGAGATGAAGGTGGTATTCTAAAACAAGACTTTTCTGAAAGAATTTTAAACTTAAAAAATCTACTAGACGCGGTCATTACAATGGACCCTGAACGAATTGATGGTGTAAGATCGAGATTAGAGAGGGGCATTTCAGATATTAAGGAAAAAGTCGATGAAAATAGATTTGAACAAGAACTGGTTTATTACATAGAAAAATTCGATATCACAGAAGAAAAAGTGCGTTTAGATAATCACTTAGACTATTTCTTAAAAGCCTTGAATTCTGATGATTCAAATGGTAAGAAACTAGGTTTTATTTCCCAAGAAATTGGTAGAGAAATAAACACCATTGGCTCAAAATCTAATTATGCACCAATGCAGAAGCTTGTTGTTCAAATGAAAGATGAACTTGAGAAGATTAAAGAGCAATTATTGAATGTACTTTAAACCATCTAAATTTAGTTAGTGATCGCAGACAACAAAAAAAAGCAGGGGAAACTTGTCGTTTTTTCAGCACCATCAGGTTCTGGTAAAACCACTATAGTTAGGCATTTATTAAAACAAAAAGAGCTTAATTTAGAATTTTCAATTTCTGCAACCTCAAGAGCAGCCAGAAGCAATGAGCTTCATGGTAAAGATTATTATTACCTGTCTCTAGAGGATTTTAAAAACAAGATTAAAAGCGATGAATTTCTCGAATGGGAAGAAGTTTATCGTGACAATTTTTACGGAACTCTAAAAACAGAAGTTGAGCGTATTTGGGCTAAAGGAAAACATGTTATTTTTGATATTGATGTATCAGGAGGGTTACGAATTAAGCGTAAGTTTCCTGAAGAAACACTCGCAGTTTTCGTAAAACCACCAGATCTTAATGAGCTTGTTAGACGATTAAAAGATCGCGGAGAGGAAAGTGAAGATAAAATTAATATGCGCGTTGCAAAGGCTCCTGCGGAATTAGCAACTGCTCCATTATTTGACGTTATCGTGGTTAATTCCGATTTAGATGACGCTCTAAAAAATGCCTATCAATTGGTTTCTGACTTTTTGAATAAATAAGGTTCTATGAACATTGGTCTTTATTTCGGAACATTCAATCCAATCCACGTTGGTCATCTCACTATTGCTAATCATTTAGCAGAACATAGCGACCTTGATCAAGTTTGGTTTGTTGTTACTCCACAAAGCCCTTTTAAAAAGAAAAGTACCTTATTGGATAATCATCAGCGCTTAGAGATGGTCTATCGCGCCACTAAGGATTATGACAAACTCAGACCAAGTAATATAGAATTTGGACTAAAGCAACCAAACTACACTATTGATACATTAACCTATTTACATGAAAAATTTCCAGATTATGAATTTTCATTAATAATGGGTGAAGACAATTTAAAGAGTTTTCATAAATGGAAAAATCATGAACTCATTCTAAAACATCATTCCATCTATGTTTATCCGAGACTATCGCAAGGAAAGATTGAAACCCAATTTAATAATCATCCTAAAATATTAAATGTTTCGGCTCCAATCATGGAATTATCCTCTACATTTATTAGAAAGGAAATTGCGGCCGGTAAAAATATTCGTCCAATGTTGCCTGAAAATGTATGGCAATACATTGATGAAATGAACTTTTATAAATCCTAAAAAGGCATTTAATTAAATTCAGGAATTAATTTAATGAGATACTTAATCTTCATTAAAAATGATAGAAGGCCTCTTTTAAATGTTCTACTGAAAATTGCCCATTTTCATGTACGATAGCTATAATATCAAATCTAACTTCCACCTCTAAGTCATTTTCAGTAACATAGGCATCTACAGCTTTTACTAAGTTCTTTATCTGTTTTGGCTTAACAAATTCCTCCGGATTACCAAATGTAGTCGAAGATCTGGTTTTTACCTCTATAATGGCTAGAACATTAGAAGTTTGAGCAATGATATCTACTTCTGCTTTATCATATCTATAATTGCGTTCAAGAATTTGATAGTTGTTTTGCTCTAAAAACTCTACAGCTAGAGTTTCACCTTTTTTCCCAAGATCGTTATGTTGCGCCATAACTCTAAAATAAAAAAATAGTCTTACATTTAGATTACATTATAATACAACTCTCTATCAACTTTATATTAAGCTTTCCATTTAGTTTTAATGAAAAAAGTGGACTACTCTTAGTTTTCTTTTTTCATGGTTTAGTTTTTTCGTTTCTTTCTTTACGAAAAGGCATTATTAATAATCACAAGCCAAGTAGTTGGTTAAGTCTATTGTTATTTCTTTATGCTATGTACCTTGTCCCATACATGTTGGGTTATGCCGGTTGGTATTCGGACAACTATGAATACACAGCAGATATCTTATTTTTTGTCCCTTTTATGCAAGTTTTATTAATTGGTCCAGTAGTTTACTTTTACACTAAGAGCCTTTTAAATAATTCTTTCAAACTGTCTCGAAACGACTACTTTCATTTTATTCCGGCTTTATTATACCTCTTTTATAGTTTAGTGGTATTTGTAACTGATAAACTGATTTTAGATGAATACTACTTTTATGCTATTAGACGGGACAAAGATTTAGCCAATTGGTATCAAAGCACAGGTTTATTATCCATGGCTTTTTATTTAGTATTAAGCCTTAGGCATTACTCGGGTTATAAAAAACTACTTTTTGATAAGGTTAGTTATGCTGATACGATTCTCTTTAGTTGGATTCGAAATTTTATGATTGCCTTTTTAGCCATTTTAATTTTACGTGCCTTATTTTTTATTATCAATCCAGAATGGGGCAATTTTGGCAGTCAGTTTTGGCACTATATTGCCTTCTCCTTCGTGTTTTATTATATGGCTATAAATGGCTATAGCAATAGTATTAAGCAAACTACACTCCAAGAGGAGCAACTTAAAACAGTTAATGTATTTGAAGATTCACTAGAACCAACAATTAAAGATATTAAGTCTAGTGAAACAGATTTAGATATTGAACCTTGGAAAAATCAATTGTCTCAATTAATGACTAAAGATAAGTTATTTGAAAATCCTAGGTTAACACTCTCGGAAGTTGCAGATGCTTTAGGTACAACCCAAAAAACTGTTTCACGTATTGTAAATTCAGGTTTTAATATGAACTTCAATGATTTTATCAATCATTACAGAATTGAATCTGTTAAAGAACGACTTAAAAATGGTGAGCACAACACCATTACTTTACTAGGAATAGCATTAGAATCAGGCTTTAATAGCAAAGCAACGTTTAATCGCGCATTCAAGAAAAGTACAACACTGTCCCCAAAAGATTTTATTGAAAAGTCATCTTAAAACAGGTCTCAAATCGAGATTTGAGGCGAACGATAAGATTTATTAATACAATTTTGTATCATAATTACAAATCAAAACGTATGGTTAAGCTACCACTAACACTTATCAGCTGCGTATTTGCACTAGCCTTAACATCGCAAAATAACTTCACAAAAAAAATTGATTCAATTATTGAGGCTTCAATAGATAAAAATGACCCCGGAATGATGGTTGGTGCAGTTAAAAACGGGCAAATTATTTATGAGAAATATTATGGTATGGCAAACCTGTCTCATAAGTTAAAAATGGATAAAAACACGCGATCAAATATCGCATCTACAGCTAAGCAGTTTACAGCATTAATGATTCTTAAGTTGTCTTTAGAGGACAAAGTGTCTTTAGAGGATGATATTAGAACATATTTGCCAACGCTATATCCAAAGGTAAAAGAAGACATCAAGATTAGACATCTCATCAATCACACTAGTGGTATTAGAGAATATATTGGATTAATGGATTTACAAGACAAAGCGTGGTGGACGCGTGTTGGCTTAGACAACAATGACATTATTGAATTGTTAGAAAAACAAGAGGATTTAGCATTTAAACCTGGATCTCAATATCAGTATAGTAATTCTGGTTATACTGTTTTAGCTCAAATTATTGAAAAAGTTACTGACAAAAAGTTTAAAGTATACGCCAAAACATTTTTTGAATCCTTAGGAATGAAAAATACAGAATTTCCAAGAGGCTATATGACAGTTATCCCTAATAAAGCAGAGGCATATTCAGATTGGGGAGGCGGAGAGTGGTATGAAGACATTAAAGTAACTAAAACCGCTGGTGAGGGATTTTTATTTACCACATTAAAAGATCAATTAATCTATGAACAAGCACTTCAAAATGCTAAAAAACAAAACAACGAATTACTTATTAAAAGTCAGTTGGCTATTGACAATAGTGAGATTAAAACCTATGGTTTTGGTTTAAGATTATTCAATTGGTATTATGGCCCTCATAAAGCCGTTCATCACGATGGTGGTACTTATGGGTATAAATCGCAAACCGTTCGTTTTACAGATGAAAACCTTAGCATTTTTGTGATGACTAATAATGGGAAAATTGGTACTGATGATATGGCTGACCAAATTTCGAAAGTGCTTTTAAAACCAACTAAAGAAAAAGAAAGCACTTATGCAGATCGCTATTTTGAAACTATAAAAAATAAAAATCCTCAGGTTTACGCACAATATAGATCATCAAAAGGTCAATTGATTAGAATTGAAGATGAATACAATAAAACCTATTTTAAAAGAGGGAATTTAAAAATTGAACTCATTGAAGAAAAAAACTATCTGTATCATCCTAATTATGACGACAGACAAAAAATTATATTTTACGACGATGAAATGGTATTATTTGACACAGATGGTTCAACAACCGAATTTAAAAAAATAAACACACCATTAGCGACAGCTCAAGATTTAGAGGCCTTAGTTGGAACATATCACAATTTAGAATTGGATATCAATCTTACTTTAAGACTATCTGAAGACAATATTTTGAAAGCAAAATTCTCAACCAAGTCAAATGAAAGAGATGTTGAGATTTTAAATAAAGAAGAAATGCAATCTGGCAACTTTATATTCAAGGTAGAAAGAGATGCTTTTGACAGACCAGTTAAATTGATTGTCTCTCTTGGAAGAGCCACTAATATGAGCTTTAAAAAGAAAACTAACCTAAAATTTCAACCAAAAATTAAAACTGAAAACGGCTATATCCAAGTGAGTACTATTGGCTCAAAAAATGGGGATACCTCAGATATCTTATTAACCAAAAACGATGGCGAAGGTAATGAAGAATGGTTTAAGCGTTTGGGTGGAAAAAGTTGGGATAAGGCCAGTTCAATTATAGATACTGAAGATGGGTATTTAATTGTTGGGTCAACCAGTTCTTATGGCGTGGGCAATTATGATTTTTATGTGATTAAAGTAAATAAAAAAGGCAATAAAATTTGGCAAAATACCTACGGAAAGTCTGATAATGATTATGCCTATACTGCCGAAAAAGTTGATGACGGATACATCATCAAGGGCACCACGCAACTTTGCGATTCTAAAGATGTTTTAAGTAGAACGTGTACAAATAATGTTTGGTTTGTAACTATTGATAAGAATGGGGAAGAATTGTCTAATCAAGTTTTAGAAGCCATCAATAAACAATAAAACATCTACTTATAGCTTTTTCACAGTTTATAATTTCAGCTTAATCCTTACTCAAAATGATATAAAAAATGAAAATACTAAAATTAATTGGTTTACTCTACTGCCTTATTGGTTTTACACAAACTCAGAACGAAACACTTTTAAAACACCTTGACTCTGTGACAACATATGTAGACAGAGTAGTAGACGTAACACCAGGTACATCGGTCATCATCACAAAAAATAATCAAACATTTTATACAGCTGCAAACGGCCTATCGAGCATAGAATTAAATATAAAAAACACCATCGACACCAAGTACGATTTGGCATCTATAGCCAAAGTGTTTACTGGCTACGCCATTGCTACCTTAGAGGTTGAGGGTAAATTATCTACACAAGATCACATACAAAAATACTTACCAAACTTTCCGGTTTACGACCATCCCATAACGGTTGGGCATTTAGTACATCACACAAGTGGTATTAAAAACTGGACCTCCTTAATTTATCAAATGGGCTGGTCTAATGAAGATAGAATTACCACTGATCAATTATTAAGATTAATCTACGCACAAAAAAGCCTAAACTTTATATCCGGTGAACGTTATCAATACTCCAACTCTGGCTATGTGCTACTCACTAAAATCATTGAAAACATTACAGGGCAGTCCTTTGCGAGCTGGACCCAAGAGCATATCTTTCAACCCTTAGAAATGACACATACATTTTTCAATGAAGACACTCATAAAGTTATTGTCGGTATGGCCTCTGCTTATATGCTTAAAGGAAATGAGTGTATACGTGAGGCATACAATACCAGCGCGTTAGGCTCTAGCTCACTCATTTCTAATGCGACAGATATGGCAAAATGGATGAATTTCTTACTCTTTCCGCCAGAAGATAAACAAGCGATTATTAATAAAATGTTTAGTACCAAAAAGTTGAATAATGGTATAGAAAATAACTATGCATATGGCATTGAAATAAGTTCACATAATGATGTAAAAACAATTGGTCATAGTGGAAGTTGGGCATCATTTACGTCTGAAATGACTATTATTCCAGAACAAAAAATCGGTGTATTTTTTGCCAATAATTATCGGGTGCATACAGGATCAATCATGAGTTTGTACTTAAATGTTGTATTGCCGTTTAAACCGGAAAATTCAGAAGATAATAAGCAAGAAGATAATGATACTAATGCGTCTGAATCAACTTCAGAGGCTATTGATACTTCCGTAGCACATTTAGATCAGTTTATTGGTAAATTTAAGCTCGGTGAAGCTTGGTATTTAGACATCACCAGAAAAGGCAATCAACTTTTCACCAGAGCCACTTCCGAAAATACCTTTGAAATGATTCCTGTTAACAAAACCACCTTTAGAGTTCGAGCTTATGGCAACAGAACCATTACCTTTAAATTCGATAAAGATGGTGTGGTTAACGCACTAGAATATAACGATATAAATGCTCCAAGAGTAGCAGAAACGTTCTATTTTAATAAAGACGAATTTAAAAAATATGAAGGCGTATATTACTGCACAGAGTTAGATGCGGTATACGAGTTGAAGACAGAAGATAATGCTTTAACGTATAAGAACATCAAATCTGGAAAGTATTCGTTGTTTTCTGTTTCTGATACATTTTTCTTTTCAGAAGAAGGCTTACTGTCTAAGATTGAATTTAATATGGATAAGAAAAAAAATGTGATAGGTTTTCGGCAAATAAATTCCAAAAAAGAAACATTATTTTCATTTAATAAAGCCAACTAAATGATAAAATTAACTCTAAAGATCCAAATGCCACCTCAAATATCAACAGGCTATTTTACGAGCCACATTAGCAATGGTAGAGTCGATCCAAAATAGAGGATTTTTTATTGCAGAGTTAGTTTTTATGCGCAACACAGGTCAATACCCAAACTCAGTCAAAGAAGAGCAGGTCATTATTAAGCATGTAACCTTAGAAAATACGACATAAGCCTGTAAAATTTTAGATTAAAATGAAACCAATTATTCTCATATTAACCTTGATAATTTTTAGTTGCACATCAGAAAAAAGAGCAACTTCAGAAGAGTTTAATTTTCAATTTGAAGGTGTAACTTTAAACGGTATAATTAACTATCCAAAAAATCAAATCCCAAAAGGTTTAGTGCTTATTATTCACGGCTCTGGGAAAACTAATGCTGTGGCCGACAATTGGCACGCAGATATAAGAAATACTATTAATAACGCAGGCTATACAACCTTTATGTGGGACAAAATGGGTTGTGGTAAAAGTGGTGGTAGCTTTAATTATAATCAGTCGGTTTACAATAGCTCAGATGAAGTTATTACAGCTATAAACACATTAAAAGAAACTACTATTTCAGGTTCAGAAAGGATTGGGCTTTGGGGAATTAGTCGCGCAGGATGGATTAATCCTATTGTAATTAATAAGTATAAAAATATTAAGTTTTGGATTTCTGTAAGTGGTGTAGATGACAAAGAAAACTTTGATTATTTATTCAAAAATAATTTAGAAATTGCTGGTATACCAAAGGATAGTATTGCACTGCTTTCAAAAGAATTAAAAGAAAGTGTAAGATTATCGCATAGCGGCGCAACTTATGAAACTTATTTAGAAGCTACCCAAAACCTACGAAAAAATAAGTTTTTCTATCGCTTTAACAACCACAGAAAAACTACCGCAGAAGGTTATTATGCTTATCAAGAAAAATTGATGAAAGAAACCATAGATTCAGTCACAGGATTACAGGTTTATGTCAAAGATTTTGATCGTATTTTATCTAAAGTAGATTGTCCAGTATTAGCCATTTTTGGTGAAAAGGATAAACACGTCGACTGGCACAAAACAAAAGCACTTTACGAAAATGACATTAAACCAAATACCAATTTAACTATAAAGACCTATCCTGAAACAAATCATAATTTATTCAAATGTCACACAGGTGGCTTTTATGAATTTGAAGACACTAACATAAGCTATGAACGACCTAAGGGCTACTTAGAGTTTATAAAAAAGTGGTTACAGGATTTGGAATAGTACAAGTGTAATTAACACTGAAATTATTTTCCGAAAATTAATTTTCACAAATAACAGAACTACTATCTTTAGATACATCTAAAGTAACCGTCTTTCCTAAAACCAAAGCTCTATTATCCTTCTCATGCCCAGCAGGCATATTAAACGCAATAGGGAAATCATAATCGGCCAAAGCATCTAAAATAAGTTGTTCTATAGAACTACCCCAAAGTGTTGTATTTTTTCTAAGCTTTGTCATATCACCGACAATTAATCCACCAAGATTTTCAAAATAACCGGCACGTTTCATACTTTGAAGCATACGATCTATATGGTATTTATACTCACCTATCTCTTCTATAAATAGAATTTTTCCTGAAGTATCAAGGCTTTCATCAGAACCTAACATGGTATGCAGCATCGTTAAATTCCCACCGACTAACGGACCTGTGGCTTTACCTATTTTATTATCGCTTGAGCCTTCTAAAATATAACTTACAGGCTTGCCAAATAGGGTAGATTTAAAGGTGTCTACGGTTTCTTTAATCTCGCTTAAATCTTTGGTTAAGCTCACGCACATTAAAGCATGAAGCGATTGAAAACCATTATTATGCAATTGATTATGCAATGCTGTGATATCAGAATACCCTATAATCCATTTAGGATGTTCCTTAAATTTCGTGTAATCCAATTTGTCTAAGATTCTAACCGTACCATAGCCACCTCGTGCGCACCAAATGGCACTAATCTTAGGATCATCCATTACTTTCTGTAAGTCTTCACAACGTTCATCATCAGTACCTGCAAAATGATTAGCCTTACTAAAAACATGGTCTCCAACAACAACATTTAATCCCCAATTTTTTAAAAGGTCTTTAGCCTGTTGCACTTCACGCTCTCTATTTTTTAAAATTCCAGATGGAGCAACAATGGCTACCGTATCGCCTTTTTTTAGATATGGCGGTTGAATTATTTCAGAAGTCATTTTCTTAGAATTATCTGTTTTATTTTGAGCATAAATCTGAATACTTTGACCAATATTAATTGTAAGGAAAGTAATTATAACAAGACTTCTCAAAACCATATAAATGTGCTTTTTGTAAATGTACATTTTTTTTAGAACTGTTTTCTATTACGTACTTTTGTAGACTTAAAATAAATTGAACTCATGTCAAAACGATACACCATAACAGCAGCATTACCTTACACTAATGGTCCAATTCATATTGGACATTTAGCTGGAGTATATGTTCCTGCAGATATCTATTCAAGATATTTAAGATTAACTGGTAATGATGTTGCGTTTATTTGTGGTAGTGATGAGCATGGTGTGCCAATTACAATTAAAGCAAAAAAAGAAGGAGTTACCCCTCAAGATATCGTAGATAAATATCACGCTATAATTAAATCGTCCTTTGAAGATTTTGGAATTTCTTTCGACAACTATTCAAGAACATCTGCAAAAATTCATCACGAGACAGCTTCAGAATTTTTCAAAACCTTATATGATAAAAATGAATTCGTAGAAGAAGTTTCTGAGCAGCTATATGATGCTGAAGCTAATCAATTTTTGGCGGATAGATTTGTCATTGGCACATGTCCAAAGTGTGGTTATGAAGAAGCTTATGGAGATCAATGTGAAAACTGTGGCACCAGTCATAATGCCACAGATTTAATAAATCCTAAATCTGCAATTACTGGTAATACTCCAACACTAAGAGAAACTAAGCACTGGTTTTTACCTTTAAACAAACATGAAGCATTTCTAAACGACTGGATTTTAAAAGGTCATAAAAAAGATTGGAAGCCTAATGTTTATGGCCAGGTGAAATCATGGATTGATGATGGACTAAGACCAAGAGCCGTGACACGCGACTTAGACTGGGGAATTCCAGTACCTGTAGAAGGTGGTGAAGGTAAAGTACTCTACGTTTGGTTTGATGCTCCTATAGGTTATATCTCCTCAACTAAAGAATGGGCAGCGCGCGAAGGAAAAAATTGGGAAGATTACTGGAAGAATAAAGACACAAAACTTGTTCATTTTATTGGTAAGGATAATATTGTTTTTCACTGTATCATTTTCCCTTCAATGCTAAAAGCAGAAGGCTCTTATATTTTGCCAGAAAATGTGCCTGCTAACGAGTTTTTAAATCTTGAAGGCAATAAACTTTCAACATCTAAAAACTGGGCAGTTTGGTTACCAGAATATTTAATAGATTTTCCGCAACAACAAGATGTCTTACGTTATGCCTTAACTGCTAATGCACCTGAGACTAAGGATAACGATTTTACTTGGAAGGATTTCCAAGCCAGAAACAACAATGAACTTGTTGCCATCTTTGGAAATTTTGTGAATCGTGTTATAGTCTTAACAAATAAATATTATGACGGTGTGGTACCAACACCATCAGAATACAAAGACATTGATGAAGAAACTTTAGCTGCATTGAGAGCGTATCCAGCAGTGATTTCAAGCTCAATTGAGCGCTATCGTTTTAGAGAAGCAAGTCAAGAGTTAATGAACTTAGCACGTCTTGGTAATAAATACTTAGCAGATGAAGAGCCTTGGAAAACTATTAAAACTGATGAGGACCGTACTAAAACCGTAATGTTTGTTGCCTTGCAAATCGCTTCTGCCCTAGCAGTATTAAGTGAGCCGTTTTTACCATTTACATCAAATAAGCTAAAAGGTATTTTGAATTATTCTGAAAATCAATGGGATGATATCGCTATTAAGGCTATTTTATTAGTCTCAAATCATGAGATACAAAAAGGAAAACCAGAGTTGCTATTCTCTAAAATTGAAGATTCAGAAATCCAGAAACAGTTAGACAAACTTGAGGCTAGTAAAAAAGCAAACGAGGCAGCCAACAAATCGGTAGAGCCTCAAAAAGAAGAGATTACTTTTGATGATTTTACCAAATTAGACATTAGAGTAGGTACAATATTAGAAGCGGAAAAAATGCCTAAAACTAAAAAGCTTCTCGTACTTAAAGTTGATACGGGAATTGATACGCGTACTATAGTTTCTGGGATTGCAGAAAGTTTTAAACCTGAAGAAGTTGTTGGTAAGCGTGTAACCGTACTCGTTAATTTAGCCCCTAGAGCTTTACGCGGAGTTGAGAGTCAAGGTATGATTTTAATGACTGAAGATGAATCTGGTAATTTGGTATTTGTTAATCCAGATATCGATGGTGTATCTAACGGCTTAAAGATTAGTTAATGCCTGATAAAGCAATATTAAGGCAAGTTAAAGATTTACAAACTCAAGAAGATCGACTCATAAAGTCAAAAAGGAATATGGCTGAAATAGAAGTATTTGCCCCATGCCATGATAAAGCAAAAGTAATTCTATTACATCAACTGAATGATTAGTTGGTTCATAGTTATATTAAAACTATTATATCATTGGACATTGATACTATTAAAACAAAATCAATTTTTTTATAGTTCATCTTAGTTTATTTTTTGGCAATCTTAGAATTGCTTAAAGTGAATAAGACAAAATAAATACAGCACTTACGGTTGTGATAGAAATATAATATACGTTTTATGATAAAAAATTGTAAAATGCAATAAAAACCTCACAACATAAATCGTAAGATTCACTTATAAAGCAACTTAACACTTTACTAAACTCACGTTAAAATGCTTTAATTTTAGATCGTTTTTTGTATTTTTATTTAAAACCAGCTATTATGATTATTAAAACCACAAGAAAATTTCACAAACTTTTTTTTATTCTTTTTTTAGTATCGAGTTTATCTATGAGCGCTCAAGAAGACTCAGATATATTAGATGCCTATGAGGACTATACTGAGGCAGCGCGCGAAGTAGTTTATGTGCACCTTAATAAATCAACTTATATTAAAGGAGAATCTATTGGTTTTACGGCCTATGTGATGGATAAAAAAGACAAAAAACCTTCTCAACTTACAACAAACTTATACGTTAGTATTGAAGATGAAAAGAACAATATTGTAAAGAAAAAACTAATTCGTGTAGATGATGGTGTTGCCTCAATTTATTTTGAAATTGATTCACTATTTACTTCAGGCTTTTATAAAGTTAACGCCTACACGAACTGGATGTTGAATTTTAATGAGCAAAATCACTATGTAGAATCTATTAGGATTATTAATCCTGAAATAGATGAGTATACCGAAAATGAGTTAGTAAATAATGATCTGGATGCTCAATTTTTACCTGAAAGTGGTCATTTGCTAAATGGTGTCATAAATAACATTGGTGTTGTAATTAAAGATCATTATGGATTTGGTATTCCAAATGCTAAAGGGGAAATCTTAGGAAATGACAATCAGGTCCTCTCTACCTTTGCAACTAACGAATTTGGTATTGGTAAGTTTCAGTTTCTTCCTAACTCAACCAATACGTACAAGGTTAAAATAAGTAATGCTAATAAAAACTTCTTATTTGATTTAAATCAAACCATAGAACGTCGAGGTATTATTATGACCTTGAAACGCTTAAAGTCAAAGGTATTCATTTCTTTAATCACTAATAATGAAACCTTAGAAAGCATTAAAAATGACAGATATACACTCATGGCTCACAATGGGGACAATTACGATATCATGGATATTTATTTCACTGATAATACGGTTGTGACTAAAGCTATTGATTTAGAAAATACAGCAACAGGTGTTAACATCTTAACTCTATTTAATAATGAAGATAAACCAATTGCTGAGCGCTTATTTTTTAATTATAATGGTATCGAGATGTATAAATCTAGCACTATTTCAGCCTCTAAAAAAAGAGATACTGTAACCATAGATCTCGGATTTAAAGGTATCGATACGGAGTATATTAATTCATTAAGTATCTCAGTATTGCCTGAGGACACGAAATCGTATAATCGACACAACAATATAGTATCTTACACGTATTTGCAGCCGTATTTAAGAGGTACTATTGAAAGCGCAAAATACTATTTTACAGATGTTGACGCTAAAAAGGAATATGAGCTCGATAATTTATTGTTAACACAAGGTTGGAGCAGTTATAATTGGAATGCCATTTTCCAAAATGCACCGAATCAAACACACACCTTTGAACAAGGCATAAGATTAAAAGCTAACTTAACAAGTAAGCTCAGTGAAAATGATAACAACTCATTTTTATTACATGCAGTAGCTAATGAAGAACCAAGAATTTTTGACCTTTCACAGGGCGAAAACAGCTTTCTTATTGATAATCTTTTCCCGATTGGATCGGATAAAATTTATATGTCTAGAATGACTAAGGTGAATGGTCTTTTACCAGCATCATTATATTTCCAAAGTTTCCCAAGCGCCGTTCCTGCTTTAACTGTAGACTCAAGAGCATTAAACCCTAAGCATGATTATCAAATTGAAGCAAATCTCAAATCGAACGTTTTTAAAGAATTTAATTTTGATAAAGTACAAGCCTTAGACGAAGTTGTTATTCAAAGTGAAATAGAGCGCAAACGCACACAAATACGAAAACTCGAAGAGCATAAATTTGGTAAAGTATCCGTTATCGATGAAGAAGAACGGTTGCTGTTTAATACCTTGGGTGAATTTTTACAGTCCAAAAACTTTTTTGTAATTGACAAACGAGGTGAATTTTACGTTAGTGATCGATCTGGGATAACAGTAACTCCAAACAGTCCAGCAACACAACCTGCATTTTTCCTTGATGGAATGTACATCGCAGACCCTCAAATATTCTATCAATATTCTCTAACTAATGTTGGTTACATTGAAATCAATAGACTAGGTATTGGACAAGGTGCTCGAGGTGCAAGTGGAGTCATTAAAATTTATTCGAGCACTAAGGGTTCAAAAAGTACAAATAACCAAGACACCGTTCAAGATTTTACATTGCCGCTATCTTTTAGTGCAGAGAAAAAGTTCTACGTACCAAAGTATCAATCGTATTACAGTGATTTTTATAAAGGCTATGGTGTTGTAGGTTGGGAACCTAAAATAAAAGTTGATGAAAATGGTTATGCCAGCTTCAAAATTGTAAAACCAAGAGGTACAATTAAGTTATTTATTGAAGGTATTGCAAACGATGGTGCATTTATTTTTGAAGAGAAGTCTATTAAATTGAATTAGGGCGTGTTGCAAAGAGAATTATAGTCTGGCATAATAATTGAAATTATTCTTACAAGCTATAAATTATTATTCTCTAAAACCATCACGTTATGAAGAACTCTATTCATTACCGCTTTTCACGGTTATTTTTTCTCTTTACGGTTTTGGGTTGTTGTTCTGTGTTCGCACAGGAGGACAACCCAAAAAATATTGTAGAACAATATCAAAATTATGCAGAAGACGCTCGTGAGGTTGTTTACATGCATCTCAACAAATCAGCTTATATCAAAGGTGAAACCATTGGGTTTACGGCTTATGTCTTAGACAAAAAAGACAAGAAACCATCAAAGGTTACTACAAATCTTTATGTAAGTATTGAAGATGAAAACAAAAATGTTATCAAAGAAAAACTGATAAAAGTAGAAGATGGTATTTCCTCTAATAGCATAGCAGTTGATAAGGCATTTGGTTCTGGATTCTATACCATTAAAGCATATACCAATTGGATGCGAAACTTTAATGAGCAAAACTACTTTGTAGAATCTATTAAAATTATTGACCCTAAAGAAGAAAAGTCAATAGTAACAGAAACTGTTAAGAATGCAATTGATGCCCAATTTTTACCAGAAGGTGGTCACTTACTCAACGGAGTGGTTAACAATGTTGGGGTTGTTTTAAAAGATTATAAAGGGTATGGTGTGCCATCTGTAAAAGGAAAGGTACACGACCAAAACAACACCTTAATTACGGAGTTTGAAGTCAACGACCTTGGTATTGGTAAATTTCCATTATTAGCAGAAACAGGAAGCTCTTACACGGTTAGTTTTACCTATTTAAATAAAGACTACAGTTTTAAAATTAATGCACCTGTAGAGCCTATTGGAGTAACATTGTCTTTAGTAAAACACAGAAATAAGGCCATAGTAGCTCTGATGACTAATGAAGAAAGTCTAAATCTCATTAAAGGTAAACCTTATCAAATGACCATTCATAATGGTGATAATATCGACGTTACCGACGTTGTTTTTAATGATGAGCTTACCATTATGAAAGCTTTTGAATTAAACAATGTAGCACCAGGAGTTAATATTTTAACCTTATTTAATGATAAGAACGAACCTGTTATTGAGCGTTTATTCTTCAATTACAATGGTATTGATATTATTAGTTCAGATAAATTATCTGCTACTAAAGTCAATGACTCTATTAGCATGAAGCTTAATTTCAAACAAATTGATCCTTCTGTTGCCAATAATATCAGTGTCTCTGTTTTACCTCAAGAAACAGAATCATATAGCAGACATCATAATATTTTATCCTATACATACCTGCAACCCTATGTAAATGGTGTTATTGAAAACGCTAAATATTACTTCACTGAAATTACTGCAAAAAAGAAAGTTGAATTAGATAACTTGTTAGTAACACAAGGTTGGAGTAGTTATGATTGGAATACCATTTTTAACGAATCTGTATTGCGATATCCTTTTGAGCAAGGCATTACACTAAGAGCAAATATTAATGCTGAAACAAAAGCAGTGAGAGACACTTATATGGTACATGCTGTTAATGATCAAGACGCACAGTTTTTTGATGTAGATAATTCGGATGCTGATAATAGTTTTGTTGTTGAAAATGTTTTTGTCAACGAAGAGGATAAGGTGCATTTATCTAAACTGAATAGAAAAAATGAGCTAGAACCAGCAAGGCTATATTTACAGTCATTTCCAAATAAAGTACCGTCATTTCAAACTAATGATAACTTTATAAAACCTAAATGGGATTATAACACCTTTGCAGGTTTAAAAAATGTTGCTGGATCTTTTGTTAACATGAACAAGACAGAAGAATTAGATGAAGTTCTAATTACTACTAAAGCTGGTAGAAAAGAGTTAAAAACAAGAGAACTTAGTAAAGGACGTACTGGAAGAATCCATGTTGTAGATGAAGATGATGTAATTCAATTTCAAACATTGGCAGATTTCTTAGTGTTTAGAGCGGCAATGACAAAAAGAACCGTTAATGGTACTACAACAATACAGACGTTTTCTGGTGGTGTACCATTAATTTTTGTAGATGACATGCGCGTTTTGGATAGAAATATAGTTGACAATTTACCTCTTGTTTACGTGGATTATGTAGAAGTTGACAGACGCGATATTAGTAGAACATCCAACAGCTCTGGTGGTATTATTAAAATCTACACAGATTTTAAAAATAGACCAAGTAATAATGTAAAAAGAACTCAAGACTATAAGTTACCGTTAGCCTTTAGTGCAAAGAAAAAATTCTATGTGCCAAATTACGGATATTACGATGACGATTTCTTTAAAGGTTACGGCACTATTGATTGGAAACCCGAACTATCGGTAGATAATATTGGAAATGTTACAGTGAA
The DNA here is from genome assembly GCF_013213975.1 of Winogradskyella sp. GTDB lineage: Bacteria > Bacteroidota > Bacteroidia > Flavobacteriales > Flavobacteriaceae > Winogradskyella. Next base: position 1,304 of record NZ_JABSST010000032.1, on the reverse strand, counting down.
AATAAAGCAGCCTCAGATACCAGTGACCTTATTTATAGAAGGGATTGCAAATGATGGCTCGTTTATTTTTGAAGAAAAAGCGATATCATTAAATTAGACAAAAAATTGTCTAGTTAATGCTAAAAATAGCGTTTCACCCTATTTACAAACATCCACTTCCAGAAGGTCATCGTTTCCCGATGGAGAAATATGAATTATTGCCACAGCAATTACTTTACGAAGGAACTTGCAGTGGCAATAACTTTTTTGAGCCTACCAAACCCAATGATAAATACATCCTTGCGGTCCATGAACCTGAGTATTACTATGATCTGCTAAATATTACCTTAGATCAGCGCGCTGCTCGAAAAATTGGGTTTCCACTTAGTGAAGTTCTTGTAGAGCGCGAAGTGATTATTGCAGATGGTACTATTAAGGCGTCTGAATATGCTTTACAAAATGGAATAGCCATGAATATTTCTGGTGGTACACATCACGCTTATACCAATCGTGGTGAAGCCTTTTGTTTATTAAACGATCAAGCTATTGGTGCGCGCTACCTGCAACATCATAGCAAAATTTCTAAAGTATTGATTGTTGACTTAGATGTACATCAAGGTAATGGCACAGCTGAAATTTTTCAGAAAGACAATTCTGTTTTCACCTTTTCTATGCATGGTAAAAGTAATTATCCATTTAAAAAAGAGCAAAGTGACTTAGATATTGCTTTAGAGAATAATACAGATGATGAAACTTATCTTAATATCTTAAAGAGAACTTTACCTCGACTTATTGATGAACAAGAGCCTGATTTTATTTACTACTTATGTGGAGTTGACGTTGTGGCTTCAGATAAATTGGGGAAATTAGGAATGACTCTAGAAGGTTGTAAAGAACGTGACCGTTTTGTACTGCAAACTTGTAAAGATCAACAAATCCCTGTAATGTGTAGTATGGGGGGTGGCTATTCGCCAGATATTAAAACCATTGTGGAAGCCCATGCCAATACCTTTAGATTATCTCAGGACATCTTTTTTTAAGCCGAATTCCTACTCGCGTTAATATTACCAAATAGCGAGCGGGTTACCATTTTCTCAAAAATAGCAATCTGAGCCTCATTTTTAGGATTCTCTTTTTCTAGCATTTGTAACTGTTTCAATGCATATTGCTGAATAGTTAACAAGGGTAATACAATAGATTCTCTCACTTGAATAGATGCCCTACCCACCGGCTCGTTGTCCATGAGTTCTGAGTATCCTGTTAATTTCAATATCAGTCGTTTTGTAGACTCGTATTCCGTATAAATTAAAGTCCAAAACTCGCCA
>NZ_JABSST010000031.1 GCF_013213975.1 Winogradskyella sp. | reverse complement strand
GACAATAAATCTTACTTCCTTCACTAAACAATTCACTTAATTATAGGCATAAAAAAAACCTTCGATTTCGAAGGCTTTTTGTTTTTGTATGGTCGTTAGCTTATCGTCTAACTTCTTTAATTCTTGCTTTTTTACCAGTAAGACCTCTAAAATAGAAGATACGTGCTCTACGTACTTTACCACGCTTGTTAACTTCAATTTTCTGTAATGCTGGTAAGTTTACTGGGAAGATACGTTCTACACCAATTGTACCTGACATCTTACGAATAGTAAATGTTTCTGAAGTCCCACTGCCTTTGCGCTGTAAAACAACACCTTTGAAGAACTGTGTACGTGTTTTGTTTCCTTCTTTAATCTCGTAATACACAGTAATAGTATCACCTGCGCTAAATTCTGGAAGGTCTTTTTTGGTTACAAATTCGTCTTGTACAAATTTTACTAAAGAATCCATGTTTTCTTTTTTTATTATGGTTGCTTCAAACCAACATTCACGATTTTCGCCAGAGGTTAATCTAAAGTGGCTGCAAAGATAACTATTAATTGGAAATTGACAATTTTTAAGATATCATTTTTAAATGGTCTTACTCATCGAGTAGATCAGGTCGTCTTTCCTTAGTGCGTTGGTAAGCTTGTTCTTCTCTCCATTTTTCAATTTCACCAAAATTACCACTGAATAAAACATCTGGTACCTTCATACCTTTATACTCTCTAGGTCTTGTATATATAGGTGGTGCCAACAAGTTATCTTGAAATGAATCTGTTAGCGCAGAGGTTTCATTTCCTAATACTCCGGGAATTAAACGTATTACAGCATCGCATAATACAGCAGCTCCTAACTCTCCACCTGACAGCACATAATCACCAATAGAAATCTCTCTCGTAATAAATTTGTCTCGTACGCGCTGATCTACACCTTTGTAATGGCCACAAAGAATAATGATGTTTTCTTTAAGCGATACTTGGTTAGCGATGCTTTGATTTAAACGCTCACCATCAGGAGTCATATAAATAATCTCATCGTATTTACGCTCTGCTTGTAAACTAGTAATGCATTTATCTATAGGCTCTACAGACATCACCATTCCTGCACCACCACCAAATTGGTAGTCATCAACAGATTTGTAATTGTCTGTTGTGTAATCTCTTAAGTTGTGAAAATGCACTTCTACTAAGTTAGCATCAATAGCACGCTTTAGAATAGAGGCTTCAAATGGACTTTTTAATAACTCAGGTAAAACAGTAATAATATCAATGCGCATAATTTGGTTAAATAGATTGCAAAGTTAGGTTTAATTGTGGAAATCAAGATAAACTATCAAAAAATGAATAATAAATAGATTTTAATAGAATTCTGAATATTCATAGGGCTTGCATTGTTTACAATTGTTTAATTTTAATAAAAATTCATGCTTTAAAATATCAATAACTTTATAAGAATTTTGGTCTGTTATGGCATTGAATAGGATCATATCATACTTGAATTTATCTTTGAAGATTTGAGATTTTACATAGACCTTACGATGTATAGAATCAAATAAAATGGTTTGATAATCATTAATTATTGGATTCCATTCAGTATCATTTTTGAAATGGGAGATAGAAAAACCATTAGACATACCGTCACTTTGCGTGATTATTTTGATATCATCGATTAAATCAATTGTTTTTGTTTCTTTTTCAAACCATGCACACGAACTTATTAGTAAAACACATAAGATCCAAGTGGCTTTTTTCATAAGCTCGTTTTCTAATTATGAATAAACTTATATTTAATTGAATATAGCTCATAAAAAATCCGCAGAGGAGTTTTGCGGATTTCTATATTTTGTGTATCGATGATTTACGCCTTGTGTTTATTAATCTCATCTTGTAATTGACGTCTTACTTTTTGCTCACGTTCTAGCGCTACACGTCTGTGTTCGTCAAATTCTGTTTCTATTTCTTCAAGTTTCAGCTTAGCTTGTCTGGTTAAAGAATTTGAGTTTTTAAACTTATAAATAAAGAACAACAGTAGTGCTGTTAATGCAGCAATGATGCTCCACATAATTACATTATAGTTGGTCTTAGATGTTTGCATACCTAGTAAAGCCATATTATTCTTTTCTAAGTTAGTTTGATCTAAGGTGGTTTGGGTATTCCCTAATTTGGATTTTAAATCCTCAATTTCTTTTACTTGATTAGCAACGGTGGCTTCAGAATCGGCCAAATCTTTATACGTAGTTTTTAAGGAGTCGAGCACATTGGCTTTTAATTTTAATAGCCAAACTTGTTTAACAGCCTCATAAGGTTGTCCATTGGTACCTTTAAAGTTTCCAGACTTTCTAAAAATATATTCAAATTGGCTATCAATATTGCCACTATTAAGCGAGTATTGCTCCTCGGTAGTGTTGGTATTTTTTTGTGAAGAAACAGTTTGTAGGTTTAACGTCACTAAAAGAACTGCAGTGATTTTTGTTAAGAAATTCATTCTTAATTTAGTTTTGGTTGAGTGATTAATTAAGTGCCAAGATAATGATTTTATGAGCATATCATATATAAATTATCAAACAAATAGCCTTACAATTCTGCAAGGCTATGTATATACGATTACAAATAACTAGTTAGATGTTTATCGTACTTAAATGACTGATATTTGTGATATTAGTGTGATCTAAATTGTACTGGTAAAGCCCATTTTCTCCAATTAAAATTAAGCGGCCTTGATTAATAATTACATCAAATGCATTAACGTCTACCGAAGTTACTAAGCTCGAATTTTCTGGATTCGAAACATCAAACACCTTAACTTCATCATCACAAACAAAAAGGTAATTGCCATAGAGACCTAGACCGATAGGCTTTGTTAAATTTCTAGAAGAAATTAAAATCGGATTTGTGACCTCAGTGACATCATATATTTCTAAAACATTTATATCAGTACCGCAACCTATATTGGTATGTAAGGTCACAAAGGCATGTGTGTCATTAGCAACTACTGGATCACAAGCTGTAAAGTGTTCCACATCTGAAACATATGTTGGAGTTTCAGGATTATCGATATTATAAATATACATACCATTACGCGAACCCATATAGAGGTAATTCTTATAATTAAATAGGGTTTCGATATTCCACCCAATTGCTATCGTATTAACTTGTACAGGATTTTCTCGATCGGTTATGCTAAACACATTTAGATTCGTGTCGTCTACTACAAAAAGATAATCGAGATAAATGGCAAAGCGCGCTAAGGACCCACCTTGACCACTAGATTCGTTTAAGGTTGCTGAATCGTTTGATGACGTGCTATCAGAACTACATGCTAATAGAACCAATGCTAAAATTAAATATAGTCTTTTCATGGCGCTTAATTTATGAGTTCCCAATCTATTATTATCTCGTTTGGTGCAACGCTGTAGAAGCCTGGTCCGTTTGGTGTCCAAATTTGAGGAAATACATTTTCCAGGCGTTTGGTAATGGTTAAGGATTGATTGTTTTCATCAATAGTAAAAGCAATTAAATCTGTAGCATTATTTGCATAAAAAACATTTCCTTTTATGCTGAGGTCAGAAGAGCCTAATACTTGAACAAATCCAACATTAACCGGATTGCTTGGGTTAGCATTATTAATAAAGTGGAACCCTTTATTAATTTCGTTTATAAAAATAAGGTCATCTTTCACATAAATTTTTCCTGAGTTTTCGATGGTTCTAGGTATAGATTCGAAAATGGTTGTGGTTTCAAAAGCACTACGTTGCATAACCACAGGTTCGTAATTACTAAAGGGTTCAGGTTCGATGATGGCATCATCACTTCCCCAGCCAATACAAGCCTGAAAAATAAGTAGACTCAGTATTGTAATGAATAGAACAGGCTTTTTCATAGTAAGATTAAATGATTTAATTTATACTAAGATGCAAAAAATGCAATTGGGTTGCGTTAAAGCACCTTTCTTTTATCAACTTTAACATAAAACGAAAAAATCCTGCCTAAAGACAAGATTTTTTCTAACCATTTCAAGTAGTATTCTAATAGTAAGCGTATCGTCTTACCTTAGAAATATATTTTGCAAGTCTAATGACTTGATGACTATAACCATATTCGTTATCATACCATATATATAGGATAGCATTTTTGCCGTCTGTTCTCACAATTGTAGCTTTACTATCATAGATTGAAGGTGCAGAACTCCCAACGATATCACTAGAAACGAGTTCATCGCTCATTTCGTATTTAATCTGCTCAACTAAATCGCCTTCGAGCGCATATTTTTTCATTATGGTATTGAGACTTTCGACTGAAGTCTTTTTATCTAATTCTAAGTTCAGAATAGCGAGAGATCCATTTGGAACAGGTACTCTAATGGCATTAGATGTTAACTTTCCTTCTAAAGAAGGCAATGCTTTACTTACCGCCTTTCCAGCTCCAGTCTCAGTAATTACCATATTTAATCCGGCGGCTCTACCGCGTCTGTATTTATTATGGAAATTATCTACTAAGTTCTGGTCGTTTGTATATGCGTGAATGGTTTCTAAGTGTCCAGATTTGACACCGAAGGAATCTTCAATAGCTTTTAGTACTGGTGTGATAGCATTAGTCGTACAAGATGCTGCTGAGAAAATATGAACTTTATCAGGATTATATTCTAGGTGATTAACTCCATGTACGATATTAGGAATTCCTTTTCCTGGTGCCGTAAGCAGAACCTTACTTACACCTTTAGCCTTTAAATGTCTAGCCAGTGCTTTATCATCCCTAAATGCACCTGTGTTATCAATAACAAGGGCATTACTAATACCATATTTAGTATAGTCGATATCCTCTGGTGCATTTGCTGAGATAACATTAACTGTAGTACCATTAATAATTAATGCACTGTTTTTAATATCAACATTTACCATTCCAGAGAAATCTCCATGAACAGAATCGTTTCTTAGTAATGAAGCACGCTTTTCTAAGACAGTTTTGTTAATCTCACCACGAGTTACGATGGCTCTCAATCTTAATTGATTGCCTTTACCTGTGCGTGTCATTAATTCGCGCGCAACTAGTCTTCCAATTCTACCGAAGCCATAGAGTATAACATCTTTTGGTTCAATATTTTTGGATTTTTTTGCGTCAACTAATTTGGAAGCAACAAAAGCCGTCGCATTTTCATATTTCTGATCTTCTAGATGATACTCGTAGGTCAGTTTACCAATGTCTAGTTTAGCAGGGGGAAGGTTAAGTTTTTTAATGGCTTGTGCAATTTCGACAGAATCAAAAATTGATATTGGTTTCTGAACAAATTCACCTGCATATTCATGCAGATTTAAAATTTCGCTCACTTTTCTATCCATTAATTGATTTCTGAAGAGAACGAGCTCAATGGAATTGTCGTACCAAAGGTCGCTCACAGTTTTAATAAATTCGACCGTTGCTCTGCGACGATCGGCTTGAAACGCTAACTCTTTTTCGTAAGTGTCGTTAAAACCCATTTTGTTTTGGTTTATTGGTGTTTAATTTGGCGCAAAAATACATATTTCAAACGTTTTCGTAGCACATTTTACCGAAAATAAAAACCCTTCAAAGAATTACACTTTAAAGGGTTATTTTAAAACAATTTTAAGGTCATTTACCTAAAACTATAAACTACTTTTTCACCTTCTTTATTTATTACTTCAATTAAAAGTGGCTTATTAAAACTTCTAGTTTTAACTGCGTTTTGCACATCATCAACAGAGAAAAGTTTTTTACCATTAATTTTTGTTACGATACTACCTTCTTGTACACCTGCATTATACCAATCGGATTTGTAGTCCTCGTAAAACTCGGAGATTTTAACTCCATAATCGATATTATATTTTTCTAAATCTTTTTTTGTTGTATTTCGCAACTTTCCTATAGGTTGTAGGATAGTGATTGATGGTTTTAAAAGTGTTACAGGAACAATTTCTTCTTCCCCATCTCTTATTAAAGTCACATTCACAACATCCTCTGGACTTTTAGTTTTTAGATAACCTGTTAAATCTGAGAACTTACTGATTTCAACATTATCAATTTTTCTAATTATATCTCCAGATTGGATACCTGCCTTTTCGGCTCCAGTATCTTCGGTAACTTCACTCACATAGAAACCTTCTGCGATGTCTAATCCATTTTCCTGAGCAAACTTACTATTTAAGGCGCCACCAACAACACCTAATATGCCGTTTTGTACGTTACCATATTCCATGATATCATTTACAATCTTACGAGTAATATTACTCGGTACAGCAAAAGAATAGCCAATATAAGATCCATCCCTTGAGGAAATTGCTGTATTAATACCAATAAGATCACCATTGGTATTTACTAAAGCTCCGCCAGAATTACCAGGATTCACTGCTGCATCGGTTTGAATAAAGGACTGTGTGTTTCTACCACTTAAATCTCTCGATTTAGCACTGATAATACCAGCTGTTACTGTAGAGTTTAAATTAAAAGGATTACCAACGGCTAATACCCATTCACCAATTTTAGCGCTGTCAGAATCCCCAAATGCCATAAACGGTAAGTCTTTATCTGCTTCAATTTTAATCAGGGCAATATCGGTAGCCTCATCAGTCCCAACAAGTTCTGCCATATAAGTTTTGTTGTCATTTAAAGTAATACTTATTTCATTCGCATTTTGGATCACGTGATTATTCGTTACAATATATCCTGTTGGAGAAATTATAACACCGCTGCCAGTACCCACTTGAGCTCTTGGTTGACTGCGGCCAAAAAAGAAATCAGACATAGTTGTGGGAGCCGAGACAATGGCTGTATTTTTTACGTGTACCACAGCATCTAAGGATTTTTCTGCTGCATCAACAAAATTGGGCGCAATTATAGATGAACTATCCGTTGTTGTGTTTGTAGGTACGAAAATTGGTAGTTCTGAAACTTGCTCAACGGCTGTCTGACTATTTTTTTCTTCGATAAAAAGCTTATAGCCACCTAAAGTTAATACACCACCTAATATAGACACACTTAATAACATTAAAATCTTCTTCATAATTTCAGATAATTTAAGTTTAATTGTTTAACGACTAAATTTATGTATTTATTGATTTTCAAATCTATTTTAACGACTATTTAACGTCAACTTTAACGGCCTTTTAACAGCTCGTTTTACAGTCTAATATTCTTATATTTGTCAACCAGATATGAGCATACCGTTTTACAAATACCAAGGCACTGGAAATGATTTTATCATCGTTGATAATCGTTTAGATGTTATTAACAAAAATGATACCAAACGTATTGCAGAACTATGTGATCGACGATTTGGCATTGGGGCGGACGGATTTATCCTATTAGAGAATGACAAAAATTCTGATTTTAGGATGGTGTATTTCAATGCTGATGGCAACGAAAGTAGCATGTGTGGTAATGGTGGTCGCTGCATCAGTGCTTTTGCACATTTTCTAGGTATTGTGGATAGAGATACCGAGTTTATTGCTATTGATGGATTACACAAAGCAAAAATTGATAATGACATGGTAGAATTGCAGATGCAGAATGTAGATGCAATTACTTCTTTTGAAAATCATGTCTTTTTAGATACTGGTTCTCCGCATCATGTAGAAATGGTTTCCAATATTCAAGATTTGGATGTAAAGCTCAAAGGTGCTTCTATACGCTATGGCAAACCATATGGAAAAGCTGGTAGCAATGTAAATTTTGTTGAACAAATTTCTTCAGATCGATTTGCAGTTAGAACCTATGAACGAGGAGTAGAAGATGAGACCTTATCTTGTGGTACTGGAGTTACAGCGGTGGCACTAGCCATGCATAAGACTGCAAAAACAACAACCAATAAAGTAATTCTAAAAACTCAAGGTGGAGAGTTAAAAGTGAAGTTTGATACCGATGTAAATGGTTATCAAAATATTTGGTTAATTGGTCCTGCTAAACAAGTTTTTAAAGGCGAATTGCAATGGTAAGTTTAAAAGGTGACCACATTTATCTTAGGGCTCTTGAGCCAGAAGATCTTAACTTTGTTTATGAGGTTGAGAATGATACTTCATTCTGGGAATTGAGTGATACTCAAGCACCTTATTCCCGATTTTTAATAAAGCAGTATCTTGAAAATGCTAAACAAGATATTTTTGAAGCTAAGCAATTACGTTTAGCAATTTGTACTAACGATAACAATACCGTTGGCCTAATTGACGTTTTTGATTTTAATTTTAAGAATAGAAGAGCAGGAATTGGTATTTTAATTAAAGACCATTTAAAAAGAAATAGTGGTTATGGTAAAGAAGCTTTAAGTCTTCTGATAAACTATTGTTTTAAAGTATTGCAACTGCATCAGGTATATGCTAATATTTCAGAAGGAAATGAAGCTAGTTTAAAGTTATTTGAAGGCAATGGTTTTAAAAAAATAGGATTGAAAGAAGACTGGAGTTATGATGGACAGGAGTTCTATAATGAATATATTTTACAACGTATTAATACATAAGCTATGTATATCAAGAAGATACTTTGGGCTATAGCCTTGATAGGATTGGTGATTTTTGGAGTAATAGCATACTACATTTATGGAGCTATGTTTGAGCCAAATACTAAGTTTAAAGATGAGGTTTTATACATAGAAATACCTTCAGGTGCCAACTATCTCCAAGTAAGACAACAACTAGAGCCATTACTTGAGGATATGGATTCTTTTGATGCCTTGGCACAGCAAAAAAAATATGTGAATAATATTAAAGCGGGACGATTTGCGATTTCAAACGGAATGAACAATAATGAGATTATTAATTCCATTAGAAGTAAAAATGTGCCTTTAAAAATTGCATTTAACAATCAACATAGTTTAGAAGCATTGGCAGGAAGAATTGGTTCGCAGATTGAAGCGGATAGTATAGCGTTAATTACTGCTATGACAGACACAACTTTTCTTAAAGAAAACGGATTTTCCCAGGCAACGGCTTTGGGTATGTATTTACCTAACAGCTATGAGTTTTTCTGGAATACCTCGGCTGAGGGATTTAGAGATAAGATGTTAAAAGAATATGATCGATTTTGGAATGACTCTAGACGTGCAAAAGCCAAGGCATTAAATCTTACTCTAGATGAGGTAGTAACCTTGGCATCTATCGTTTATGAAGAATCAAAACAAGCAGATGAACAACCTCGTGTTGCTGGAGTTTATTTAAATCGTCTTCGTATTGGAATGAAATTAGATGCTGATCCAACCCTTAAATTTGCGGCTTACCAATTACCTGAGTATAAAAACACTGTTATTAGACGTGTCTTAAATGTGCATAAAGAGATTGATTCACCTTACAATACCTATAAAAATGCAGGTCTGCCACCAGGATTAATTGCTATGCCTGATTTGTCGGCCATAAACGCTGTTTTAAATCCTGAGAAGCATGATTACTTCTATTTTGCTGTAGATGCAAAACGTGTTGGTTATCATAAGTTTGCAAAAACATTAGCGCAACACAACAATAATGCAAGGGAATATCAGCGCTATCTGTCTAGTCAAGGAATATATAGGTAAGTATTGAAATGGTTAAAATGCCATAGTGTTATTTTTTTATTGTGTACTTCTAGTTCCTTAATTGCTCAGTCAAATGTTTCTAGGTTTTTAAAGCCAAGTGATTCTTTGAATGTACCCCGACGTAATACAGTCGTCATTACAGAGGCTTCATTGGCCACCATAACCTTAATTGGTTTGGATCAATTATGGTACGCTGATTATCCGCGTTCAAAATTCAAAACTATTGATGATGGTGAGGAATGGTTACAGATGGATAAGTTGGGTCATGTGTTTTCATCCTATCAATTGGGTAGAATTGGCGCTCAAACATTAAATTGGGCAGGAGTTTCTAAGCAAGATCAATTATTATATGGGTCTACATTAGGATTAGGCTTTTTAACTGCTGTAGAAGTAATGGATGGCTTTTCTGAAGAATGGGGTTTTTCCTGGACTGATATGTTAGCAAATACATTTGGAACTGGGTTGTACGTTGGGCAAGAGTTGTTATGGCAGGAGCAAAGGGTAGTTTTAAAATATTCCTTTCATAGAACACAATTTGCTCAAGAAAGACCAGATCAACTTGGCAATGGTCTATTTGAAGAGATTTTGAAGGACTACAATGGTCAAACGTATTGGCTTAGTGCTAATATTAAGTCGTTTATTAAATCGGAAAAGATTCCTAATTGGCTCAATTTAGCTTTTGGCTACGGTGCAGAGGGTATGCTTACTGGAAACGCTAATGATGACTTCGTCCAAAATGAAAATAGAGTTAGGCAATATTATCTCAGTTTAGATATTGATTTATCGAAAATCAGAACAAATTCTCGCTTCTTAAAAACAATATTTGATGTTTTTAACTTTATTAAGGTGCCTTTTCCAGCAATAGAGCTGAATAGCAAAGGTCGTGTAAAGCTGCATTATTTCTACTTTTAACAACTTTTAACAAAGCTTAACAGTCTGATTTTCAATAATTAAAAATTAGTTGTATATTTGCACGCGAATTTTATAAGGCAAAAAGGGGACCGCCTTATAAATTTAAAATTGGCTGTTATGAATAAAAATAGCATTAAGAATATAGTTTTGCCATTTGTAATTTGTTTGCTTATTGCACTGGCATTATACCCAGATTCTAATTTAGATTCTAAATTGTATTCTACTGAAGGTTTAGATCTTAATTATAACATTTCAGCTGAGCTGGCTATGGCTGAAGATCACAAAACTAATGCGACAATTTTCACTCCACATTTAGGAAAGTCTTTTGAAGGTTTTAAAGAGGCTTTGGCTTTTAAAGAGTCTCAAGGAGATTATTTTACGGTTAATACCTTAGGTTATTTAGGAAAGTACCAATTTGGATCTGAAACGTTGAAGCTTATTGGTATTTATACACCAAATCAGTTTTTGCATAATCCAGAACTACAAGAAAAAGCATTCATTGCAAATGCATCTCGCAATAAATGGATATTAAGAAATGACATTAAGCGTTTTGATGGCGAGTTTATAGGAGGTGTAGAAATTACAGAATCTGGTATTTTAGCAGCTGCTCACTTGGCCGGGCCAGGAAGCGTTAAAAAGTTTTTACGTAGCTATGGTGCAAACAATTTTGCGGATGCTTATGGTTCTACGGTTAAGTATTATATGAGAAAGTTTTCTGGCTATGATACGTCATTAATTGAGCCTAACAAAAAAGCGAAGGTCAGACTTTAGTCTTTTTGAATTATGAAAATTGCTGGTCTTTTGTGAAAATCTTCTTTGCTGTATTTCCAGCTCTTAGCAGGCATTGTTTTAATGAACTCCGTTGGAAGGGTAAGGTCACAAGCAACACAGACCCTCGTACTAGGCTGTAATGTGTTCATTAGATCCTCTAATAACTTCATGTTTCTGTAAGGAGTCTCTATAAAAATTTGCGCCTGATTTTGATCAGAAGACAAACGTTCGAGAGTCTTGATTTTAGATTTGCGTTCAGATTTATCAATTGGAAGATACCCATTAAAACAAAAGCTTTGACCATTCATACCTGATGCCATTAAGGCTAAAACTATGGATGACGGTCCAACTAGAGGAATGACTTTTATATTCATTTCATGCGCCAAACCTACAATATCAGAGCCAGGGTCTGCAATGGCTGGGCATCCAGCTTCTGACAATAATCCTATGGATGTACCTTCTAAGCAAGGATTTAAAAATGTATGTCGTTCCCCTTCTGTAGTATACTTGTTTAATACACTGAGTTTTAATTTTGGCTGAGATTTACTTGGTGATACACGTTTAATAAATCGACGTGCTGTTTTTTCATTCTCAACAATATAATCATCAATATGTTCAATTACTTTCTTAATAGCAATTGGTAATACTTCCAAGGGTGGATTATCTCCTAGCCTTGTTGGAATAAGATATAAATCGCCGAGTTTTTTGGTCATAATTAATTAATGACAAACTTTTTAGTGAGTTGTGTAGTGTTTTTAGTTTGAATTTTCAATATATAAAAACCATTTTGTAAAGCAGATATATCTATAGTATTTATTGGGTTTTCAGTTCTAAATTTAGACATTACCATTTTTCCCTGAAGGTCATAAATATTGATTTCTGTTGAGGAATCATATGCTAGATTGGAACAATCCAGACTTAGAATATTCTTTGTAGGATTTGGAAAAATTGACACCGAATTCAATGAATTATCTTCTACACTAAGTAGAGCGTCTGTGAGCCTAAATATGTTACCACCTAGTGTTGAAACAAACAACTCACCGTTATTAGCTTCACCAAAAGCAACAAAGCCACCTGAAAACGTTTCAAATGTAGAGTTCCAAACGCCATTATCAAATGCTAAATATCCAACTTCTTGGGTGCAAACATCTGCAAAGAAATATTTTCCGACCAGATTAGGGTAAACACTACCACGATAGACATAACCGCCAGTAATAGAACATCTACCTCCTGTGTGTGCATACTCTGATACCGGAAAGGTAAGCGTATTACTATTAGGACATCCACTTAAATTGAAGGCATTATTTCCTTCGTAACATCTCCATCCATAATTAAGACCAGCCAAGGTGTGCGAAACTTGATTAATTTCTTCTATAGCGTTTTGCCCAACATCTGCTATCCATAAATCATTATTACCACTATCAAATGAAAATTTCCAGGCGTTTCGAAGACCATAGGCCCAGATTTCATCTCTAGCAGAAGCATTACTTACAAATGGATTATCTGCAGGAATAGCATAAGGGTTGGATACTGTCGAATTGTTTACGTCAATTCTTAATAATTTACCTAGTAAATTTGTAAGGTTCTGTGAGTTATTTTGAGGATCACCACCTGATCCACCATCACCACTAGAAATGTATAAGTATGCATCAGGGCCAAATTGGAGTTCGCCGCCATTATGATTACTAAATGGTTGTGAAAATGTAAGGATTACAAGCTCTGAGTTTGGATCCGCTATTTCAGGGTTAATGCCAATTCTTGAAAATCTTGAAACTACAGTATTACCAGAATTGTTAGTGTAATACACAAAAAAATACCCATTTGTTGCATAGTTAGGATGAAAAGCAAGCCCTAATAATCCTTGCTCATTTCCAATGCTTCCAACTCTGGATTCAATGTCTAAAAAATTGGTGCTTTCAGTTGTACCATTGGCATTAAGGATTTTTATTATGCCATCTTGTTCCATGACAAACAAACGATCATCTCCAGCATGTTTTAGGTTAACAGGTCTATCAAACCCAGAAGCAAATAAGTCGAGTTCTAGATCTTGTGAAAAAGATAAAGTGAAGCATAAGATGCACAACACAGTCGTTAATAGTTTCATAGCAAATGTTCTAGGGAGTCTGTTACTAAATTACAAAAAATTAACAAATGTTAAGAAAGAGCTTATAAGTGTTTGTGTTTTAATCGTTCTGCAAGTAATTCTGACGTTGAAGAAATTAATTCATAAACATGTTCAAATCCGTCTGCCCCACCATAATATGGGTCTGGGACATTTTTATCTGTGATATTAGGATTTTCTTCTAAGAATAATTTGACTTTTCCAATATCTGCATTTGACTTAGCTAAGCTTATAATATTGTTATAATTTGAAGAATCCATAGCAAAGATATAATCAAAAGTATCGAAGTCGGACGCAATAAATTGTCGTGCACGTTGTTGGTGAATTGCGATACCGTATTTATTGGCTACATTAATAGATCTATGATCGGGTTTGTTGCCAGCGTGGTAGGCAGCAGTACCTGCAGAATCAACAAAAAAACTAGACTTTGGTAGTTTGGATTCTAATATACCATGGGCTAATGGTGAACGACAGATATTGCCTAAACACACCATTAAAATTCGTGTCATTTGAATAAGGAATTTATAGCGATAGCTTTTTCGCTAAATCTTCAACGTACTTTCTAAATTGCTTATCTGTTGATGAAAGGTTATCAACTGTTTTACAAGCATGCAAAACCGTGGCATGATCGCGTTGTCCAATCTGAGAACCTATACTCGCTAAAGATGCTTTGGTATATTTTTTAGCAAAGAACATTGCTAGTTGACGCGCTTGTACTATATGGCGCTTACGCGTTTTAGATTGAAGCGTACTTACATCCATTTGGAAATAGTCTGATACCACCTTTTGAATGTAATCTATAGATACTTCTCGTTTTGTATTCTTTACAAACTTTTCAACGATATCTTTTGCTAAATTGATTGTGATTTCCTTCTTATTGAAAGATGATTGTGCAATAAGAGAAATAATAGCCCCTTCGAGTTCTCTAACATTAGTCTTAATATGCTTCGCCACGTATTCGATAATCTCTTCGGGCATTTCAACGCCATCTCTGTAAAGCTTATTTTTTAAAATAGATACGCGAGTTTCAAAATCTGGTGTTTGTAATTCAGCTGAAAGGCCCCATTTAAATCGAGATAACAAGCGTTGTTCTATATCTTGCATATCTACAGGTGGTTTATCACTTGTTAGCACAACTTGCTTTCCGTTTTGATGTAAATGGTTGAAAATATGGAAGAATACATCTTGAGTTCCTGTTTTTCCTGATAAGAACTGAACGTCATCTATAATTAAAACATCAATAATTTGATAAAAATGAATAAAGTCATTTCTGTTGTTCTTCTTAACAGAATCTATGTACTGTTGTGTGAATTTCTCAGCTGAGATATATAAAACTGTTTTCTCTGGATATTTATCTTTAATATCAACACCAATAGCATGGGCTAAATGTGTTTTACCTAACCCTACGCCACCGAAGATTAGTAAAGGATTAAAAGAGGTTCCTCCTGGCTTGTTAGCAACCGCAATGCCTGCATTTCTAGCCAATCGATTTGAATCGCCTTCTAAGAAGTTTTCAAAAGTGTAACTTGGATTAAGTTGTGATTCAATTTTTACATTTCTTATTCCCGGGATAACAAATGGATTTTTTAATTCAGGACTTTTATTATTAAATGGAACATCTACTTCCTGCGATTTAACAGGTGTTCTATTTGAACTGGGAATTTTTTCAGTAAAAGGTTGTTTGTTACCATATGTGTTTTCCATTTTGATAACGTATACCAATTTTGCATCTGCTCCCAACTCTTTAGTTAAGGCAACCTTCAAAATTTTCACATAATGCTCTTCTAACCACTCGTAGAAAAATTTACTAGGCACTTGTATACTTAAGGCATTGCCTGAGCACTTTACGGCTTGTATGGGTTCAAACCAAGTCTTGTATGCTTGTGGTTGAATATTATCTTTTATAAAGGCGAGACAATTACTCCATACAGATTCCGCTGTGATCTCCATTCGTTAAGTTTAGATTTTCGTTGTTAGTTAGATTAGCAAAAAAAAAGAGAATTGGGAGTCTCTCGTCGTTTTAACTAAGACAAATATGTGAACAAAATTTTTAAAAAAAAAATCGTTTTTTATTGAATTTATAGATATTTTTTCTCATGTTTAATCCAAATAGAAAAATACAATTTTTTTTTCAAATAAATCCATCTTATTGGAATTTAATGAGACAGAAATAAGAGTGCGTTATGGCGAGACAGACCAAATGGGTATTGTATATCATGCCAATTACGCAGTATATTTTGAAGTTGGTAGAACAGAATGGCTTAGAGCGTTTGGCCTTACCTACAAGGGGATGGAAGAAGAAGGTATTATGCTGCCTGTTATTTCACTATCCATAAATTACAAAAATTCAGCGCGTTATGATGATGTTCTTAAAGTAAAAACACGCCTAAAAAAGATACCCAAAGTAACCATTGAATTTGAGTACGTATTGCAAAAAAAATCAGGCGAATTACTAGCCACTGGCAGCACAATTTTGGCCTTTGTAGATATGAAACACAATAGACCAACGAGATGTCCAAAATATCTTTTAGACAAACTGCAAAATTATTCGTTATAATTCAGTTATTTGAACACCAAAAAACTGAGTAAAATGCTCAAAGACGTTCAAAGCGATACCTTTTCTGACAGATATTTCTAACAAACAGTTTTCTTCTAGTTTTTGATTAATTATCTCAGCGTCTTTTTCTTTTAAGATCCGCATGACCTTACTCATGTCCTTATAGTCAAATTTTAATCTAAAATTTTGATCAATGGTTTTTGATATGATTTCAGAAGCGTTTATGGCATTCTTTGCCGCAGTTTTGTAAGCATTTATTAATCCACCAACTCCTAACTTCACACCGCCATAGTATCTCACAACAACAATCAAAACATTTGTTAGTTCATAGGATTGAATTTGCCCATATATGGGCATTCCAGCTGAGTTATTAGGTTCGCCATCGTCATTGGCTCTATACCTCAAGTTTTCAGTACCAATTTGATAGGCATAACACCAATGTCTTGCAGAATAATGTCGCTTTTTAAGACTTTCTAGAAGTGGTTTAATCTCCTTTTCAGATATAATAGGATAGGCAAACCCAAAAAATTTACTGTGTCTGTCTTTAAACTGAATGCCTTCAGAGGATTTTTTAATCGTGTAATATGTGTCTTTATCCATATGAACTACGAATATAATAATAGGAACAGCACTAGGAGAAAATTAATTCTGGTTATAGGACAGTACTTTCCTAAGTTAAATGTATTTGGTGAGTCTAATCTTTCATTTACTGTCACGAGCAATCAGTTTTTAATTTTTAATTAGGTTAATTATATTTGTAGAAAAAAGCAATAAGTTATGAACAAGACTCTACTATTAATGACCCTGTTATTCCTAAATTATGCCATGTCTCAAGAGACAGTTGGATTGGTCTACAACAATGTTAATCTCGAAAAATCACCTGGTTATACTTTGTTTACTTCTTTGAATGACAATAGAATACTTCTTATTAATAACTGTGGAGAGGTTGTAAACCAATGGACAAGTGATTGGGGAACTGCACCAAACCAAACAAGCAGAATGGTTTATCTACTAGAAAATGGGAACTTATTATTGGGTAGTGGTTTTAATGTTCAGATTAAAGATTGGAATAATAATCCTGTTTGGGGTATTAATTACCAAGATGAATTTGGTTTTAGAATTCATCACGACATTGAACCACTCCCCAATGGAAATATTTTAGTATTAGTCAGAGATCCATACACAAATACTGAAATGTTTGATGCAGGTTTAGACACTTCTTTCACGGAAGATACTCTAGTTTTAGAGCGCATTGTAGAGATTCAGCCAGTTGGTACTGATACCGCTAATATTGTTTGGGAATGGAAGCTTTTTGATCATTTAGTACAGGAGTTTGATGCCTCAAAAGCTAATTTTGGTGTAGTAGCAGACAACCCTCAACTGTTAGATGTTAATTATGAAGATGGTCATGGCACAAATCCTATACATGCAAATGCTGTTGAGTATAATGCAGCTTTAGATCAAATTGCAGTTTCTTCAAGACATTTAAAAGAGGTATTTATAATAGATCATAGCACCACTACCGTTGAAGCTGCTGGTCATACAGGTGGAATTTATGGCAAGGGAGGAGATTTTCTATGGCGATGGGGAAATCCTGAAGTTTATAATAGGGGTACTTTGAGTGATAGAAAGTTAGGTAGACAGCACGATATTAAGTGGATAGAAGACGGTCCGCATGCAGGAAAACTCTCTGTGTTTAGCAATGATGGATATGGTACTGATTTAGCAGCATCTTCTATTCATATCATTGATCAAAATGACACTAATGGTGTATACGCAATGAGTGCTGGAAAGTTTTTACCGGAAGATTACTTTTGGTCTTATGATGGTACAGTGATGGGAGAAATAGTTTTAGAAGGGAGCAGAAGTGGTGTCCAAATTATGTCTAACGGAAATGCCTTGATTTGCGAAACCAACAGAGGACGATTTACAGAAGTTAATGGTCTTGGCGAAGTGGTATGGGTTTATGAAATACCTACCGCTCAAAACAATACTTTTAATCAATTTGAAACTCCTATTGGTACAGGTTCTTTTAGAGCACATAGATACCCTGAAAATTATCCAGCATTTAGCGGTGTAACTTTCAATAACACCGGTATTATAGAAGACGTTAATTCTATATCAGAAAATTGTTCTAATTTATTATCGGTAGGTGATCAAGTTCTTGCTGAATTAAGTGTTTACCCAAATCCTACCAAGGATATTTTAAATTTTAATTCGAATGATCGTATTGATACAATTGAAGTTTATAACATAACTGGAAAGGTTATTTTAAAGGCTGAAAATGCGGATTACATTAACTTAAGTGATTTAACAGATGGTATGTATATGGTTAAAATATCAATTGGTAATAATTCTGAAGTCATTAAAATACTAAAACAATAGTCAAAATATAATATTATTTAAAGACCCTTTCATTTTAATGTTAGGGTCTTTTTAATTTAAATCGTTACAAGAATTATTGAAGCAATGGCGATTAATATACCTAGCCAATTTTGCTTTGAAATATGTTCTTTGAAAAGTATTAGTCCTACAAGAGCCGAAACTCCAACAATGGCTACATTATTAATCGTGAAAATATTAGAGCTTTCAAATCCCTCTATTCTTAGAGCTTTCAATAGAAAATACATTGAGCCATAATTAACAGTGACTAAGGCAAAACCAAAAGGGACGGCTTTAAACTTAAACTTAGACTCATTTTTAACAACGTTATAAATACTTATTATAATTCCAATAAATCCTGCCACTGCAAAAATTACTGTTAAGAATAAAGGGATATTATTTTCAGGTGCAAAATGATTGACACTTGTATCTATTATACCAGACCCAAAGAATAATAATAATGGTAAATAAACAGACTGTGTTAATACAGTATCATCTTTTCGTTTGATAGATGTGAGAAATACAGCAACCAAGGCCAATATAATTCCAATGGTTTTTTGAATACCGATACTTTCCTTATAAATAAGAATGCCAAAAAGAATTGGGATTATAACACTCATTTTACTTGCAACAGATGCAACGGAAAGCCCATTTTTTTGAGCTGTTAGTGCCATGACATTGAATATTGAAATGAACAGAAAGCCTAAGGCTATTGCAACATATACCCATGAGGAATTTACTATGGCTGGAAAACTCGTGCTTTGTTCTGAAAAAACAATTCCACAAGTACCAGCGGTGATATAATTAACGACAATAGCATGCAGTGTGTTTATATTATGCTTTTTAAAGAGTTTAAAAAGTATAAAAATTGATGTAGATGATAATATACTAAGACTTAAATAAATCAAAACAGCGCTTGTTTGGTTTCAAATATAGTTATGATATCCTCTTTAGTTTCATCAATAGTCCATGTATTAAAACCTAGCTTGTCTGCAGTAAGAGTATTATCTTTAGTGTCATCGATAAAGAGGCATTCGTTTGGTTTTAAACCATTTTCTCTCAAAACAAACTCAAAAATATCAGTATTTGGCTTTCGTAGATGTATTTCATGTGATAAATAAAATTTATCAAAGCAAGACTTAAAGTCTTGGTAAAAACTCACGGATGAGGCAATAAAATTGATGTGCATTTCATTGGTGTTGCTCAAAAGCATCAAGTTAAAAGACTTATCCTGAGCCAAATTTTGAATAAACTCTAAACGATGTGTAGGGAAATCTTTAATGATAAAATTCCAAGCATCAATAATTTCCGCTTCATTTAGATTTGGAAATTTATTACTATAAAATTTTAAGAATTGCTTGGTAGAAATTGCTCCAACTTCATATAGAGTATTGGTGTTAAGCATATCCTTTTCAAATGCTTTTACTTTAAATAGGTTTAAAGCATTTTGCATAGCCCCTTCTTTATCTAAATTGATAAAGACGTCACCAAAATCGAATATTAAAGTGCTAATTTTTGACATAAACTTTTAATGTATCCTTTAGAATGCGAGTTTCAGATTTAAGACAACCATTAAATTTTGGAGCTTTAATGCCATTTTTAAAGAGAACAGAACCGTAA
This sequence comes from Winogradskyella sp., assembly GCF_013213975.1. GTDB lineage: Bacteria > Bacteroidota > Bacteroidia > Flavobacteriales > Flavobacteriaceae > Winogradskyella. The sequence goes on along the minus strand of NZ_JABSST010000031.1, from coordinate 16,207 downwards.
AAGACAAAAGCTTCATCCCAAAGTTCTTCATCAATAAATGACTGAATGGTTTTTGACCCACCTTCGATTATGACTGAACTAATATTTTGTTTAAAAAGATATTTACTAATCTGTGCTGCAATAGGTAAGTCATAGTTGATATGATCTTCTAATAGCCTAATTGTTTTTGCTTTAGTGTTAAAAACAGCGTACTCAACATCTAGTTTTTTCGACCTATCTAACACAACTCTTATTGGGTTTGGTCCTTTCCAATCCCTTACGGTCAAGCTTGGATTATCCTCCATAACGGTAGTAGTACCAACTAAAATAGCATGTTCTTCAGATCTCCATCTATGCACCAATTGTCTGGAATAGGCGTTAGTTATCCAAACAGGTTGTTTCTCTTTTTTTGTTTTAGGAGCGATATATCCATCACCAGACTCAGCCCATTTTAAAATAATGTAAGGTCGTTTTTTGTTATGAAAGGTAAAGAACCGTTTATGATGGTTTTTACAGTCTTCCTCAAGAATACCTAGAATGACTTCGCATCCTGAGTCTCTTAATTTTTTAACACCTCTACCGGCAACTTCAGGATTATCGTCTATGCATCCAATAACTACTCTTGGGATTTGATGTTTAATTATCAAGTCACTACAAGGTGGTGTTTTTCCAAAGTGACTGCATGGTTCTAAGGTAACGTACAAGGTACTTTCTGATAATAGAGAAATGTCATGCACAGAATTGATTGCATTAACCTCAGCATGACTGCCACCATAAGGACTTGTATAACCTTCCCCAATGATTCGGTTATTATAAACAATAACAGCGCCAACCATAGGATTTGGTTGTGCCGTTCCTAGGCCATTAGATCCTATTTGAATACAGCGTCTTATATAGTCTTCGTGGGAGTTCAATTACAGTTTTATTTTAATATTTTGGGTTTCATTAACATCATATGTTGAGGAATATCCTAGTACTTTATATTTTATTTTGCCTTTATACTGTACTTTCAAATTTTGAGATATTAGACTGCTCAATAGGCCTCCAACACTTTTTTTATCGATAATGCTGTCTGTTGCAATGGACACGGTTAGTGGTATTTTAAAATCTTTTCTCTTAGGTACTTCAAATTCTTTAGAAATAAATTTTGCAACTTCGAAATCATTGATGTAGACTTTGAGATTGTCAGTTTTTAATTGACCACTTAGGTCATTTGGGTTTGTAAAGTGTGCATCGGCACTAATGGTAATATTCTTGATGTTTGAGTCTAAAATCTTAATATTATCAATGCCAATAAACTCAGGTTGTTCATTTATTGAACAGTTGAAAAGTAGTGTAAAAAATAGTAAAATGAATGGTAATCTATTGGTCATAAAAGTTTAAATATGGCTATCTTGAAACTTATTTAATTACAGTATAAAATAATATTTCAAGGTGGGTAAAGATACTATTGTTATTCGAGAAATTAAATCCGATGACGACCCAAAAATTGCTAGAGCCATTCGCTCCGTTTTAATAGAGCTAGGAGTGCCTAAGGTTGGTACAGCTTACGAAGACAAAGCTCTGGATTACATGACGGAAACATATAATCAACCTCGAAAAGCCTATTTTGTTTTGCAACAGAATGATGCAATTCTTGGGGGTGCTGGAATATCTCCTTTAGATAATTATGAAGGCAACGTATGCGAATTGCAAAAGATGTATTTTCTGCCTGAGGCACGCGGTGTAGGCTTAGGAAGTAAGATGATGTTCAAATGTCTTGAATTTGCTAAAAATGTAGGCTTTGATCAGTGTTATTTAGAGACAATGCCTTACATGGATAATGCTAGAAGATTGTATAAAAAAGTTGGGTTTGATTTTATAGATGAGCCAATGGGTGATACAGGGCATTATTCTTGTTCTGTATGGATGCTAAAAGATTTATAACCGTGAAAGCATTAGATCTAAAGCAAATTTTCCATAACGAGTTGAATGCTATCTACGGAAGGGACGAGGTAGAAACCTTTTATTTCTTGAGTACAGAGTTTTATTTTAATATTTCAAGATTGCAATTAGCACTAGACCCTGAATTCACGTTCTCAAAAATTGAAACAGGGCAGCTCATAACCGTATTAAATGAGTTAAAAGCTCAAAAGCCTATTCAGTATGTCCTCGGGGAGACTGAATTCTATGGTTTAAAATTTAAGGTAAATTCTGATGTTCTTATCCCAAGACCAGAGACTGAAGAGCTTATTAACTGGATTGTCAAGGATAATGCAAGTAGGCAAACTAATAAGAAACTTAAGATTTTAGATATTGGAACAGGTTCTGGATGTATTGCTATTGCACTTGCAAAGCACATACAAAATGCAACTATATATGCCTTAGATGTTTCAGAACAGGCTTTAGATGTAGCAAGAACGAACGCAGAGGATAATCAGGTAAATATTCAATTTATAGAGGGAGATGTATTAGATAAAACTTCTTGGAGTTGTCAAATGGACGATTTAAATTTTGATGTTATCGTTTCTAATCCTCCTTATGTACGGTGTTTAGAAAAACAAGAAATGAACCCTAATGTATTAGACAATGAGCCCTCATTAGCTTTGTTTGTTGATAATGAAAATCCTCTTCAGTTTTTTGATGCAATAGCAGCATTAGCTGTTGATAAGTTGAATATTGATGGTCAATTATTTTTTGAAATTAACCAGTATCTTGGAAAGGAAATGGTGACGCTATTAGACGCTTATAAGTTTGAAGGTGTTGTGTTAAGAAAAGATTTAAATGGTAACGATAGAATGATAAAAGGACATATGATTTAATGAAAAGTATATCTGTGTTTTGCGGCAGTAGTGAGGGCAATGATCAAATGATTATTGAAACAGCTTATCAATTGGGACAAACACTTGCCAAAAATGCTATTGCATTGGTTTATGGTGCGGCTAAAATTGGCATTATGGGAAAAGTTGCAGAAGGAGCTCTTGAAAGAAATGGTAAGGTGATTGGTGTTATTCCGCATTTTTTAGAAACTAAAGAAATTGTTCATTATGGTCTTAACTAAATTATATAAACATACATTTTGCACGATCGAAAGGCAATATTTTATGATAGAAGTGATGGATTTATAATTATTCCTGGTGGGTTTGGTACAATGGATGAGTTTTTTGAAATTACAACATGGGGGCAATTGGGGCTTCATTCTAAGCCTATTGGTATTTTAAATATTAATGGGTATTACGATGCGTTGATTCAACAATGTAAAATAATGGTAGATCGTGGATTTTTGAAACAGGAAAATTTAGATGCAGTTGTCATGGATACAACAATTGAAGGGTTGTTGGAAAAAATGAACAATTTTGTGCCATTGCCAGCACCTAAATGGTTAAATAAAGAAAGATTGTAGATGACAATAGAATTGAAAATACAAGAGTTACGTGACGAACTTCGTCAACATAATTATAATTATTACATCCTCGATAATCCAACGATTAGTGATTATGAGTTTGATATGAAATTAAAGGAACTTCAAGCTTTAGAGGATGCCAATCCGCAGCTTTTTGATCATAATTCTCCAACCCAACGTGTAGGCGGTACTATTACAAAGAACTTCAATACTATTGTTCATGATTTTAGGATGTATTCTCTTGATAATTCCTATTCGAAAGAGGATTTATTAGACTGGGAGAAGCGAATCAAAAAAATGGTTGACGGTGAGGTTCAATATACTTGTGAACTCAAGTATGATGGTGCTTCAATAAATTTGACTTATGAGGATGGTAAGTTGATACGTGCTGTTACTCGAGGGGACGGAGTACAAGGTGATGAGGTTACACCCAATGTGAAGACTATAAAAACAGTTCCATTACAGCTAAAAGGTGATTTTCCAAAACGATTTGATATCAGAGGGGAAATTATCTTGCCTATTGAAGGTTTTTTAAAAATGAATAAAGAGCGTATTTCTAATAATGAAGAGCCTTATAGAAATCCTAGAAATACAGCTTCAGGAAGTTTAAAATTACAAGATAGTGCCGAGGTGGCAAAACGTCCGCTTGAATGTTTGTTATACAGTATTAAAGGCAACGATTTACATATATCAACGCAATATGAAGGGCTGGAAAAAGCAAGAGTTTGGGGATTTAAAGTCCCAAAAGAAGCTAAATTAGTTAACTCCATTGATGAGGTTTTAGACTTTGTGGCGTATTGGGATGAGCACCGTCATAATTTGCCTTATGAAATAGATGGTGTGGTTATTAAGGTGAATAGTTTATTTCAGCAAGATGAACTAGGGTTTACGGCTAAAGCACCGCGATGGGCTATGGCATATAAGTTTAAAGCAGAGCAAGTTTCTACACGACTCAATGAAATTACATATCAGGTAGGAAGAACGGGAGCTATAACACCTGTGGCAAATTTAGAACCAGTTCAATTGGCAGGCACTATCGTTAAACGCGCATCCTTACATAATGCAGATCAAATAGAGAAATTAGATATTAGAGTAGGAGATGCGGTATATGTAGAAAAAGGCGGTGAAATTATTCCTAAAATTGTTGGCATAGATTTAAGTAAACGACCCAAAGATTCTCAACCAACAGTTTACATTACGCATTGTCCAGAATGTGGAACGGAACTGATTAGACCCGAAGGAGAGGCCAAACACTATTGTCCAAATGACAGTGGATGTCCTCCACAAGTCGTAGGTCGTATCCAGCATTATATCTCAAGAAAGGCTATGGATATTGAGGGATTGGGTGGTGAAACAGTGGCTTTATTGGTCAAAGAAAGTTTAATAACCAATTATGCAGATCTTTATGAATTAACTGTAGATCAAATTATTCCTTTAGAACGAATGGCTGAGAAGAGTGCAGAAAACTTAGTAAAAGGCATTATGGCATCTAAGCAAATCCCTTTTGAACGTGTCCTTTTTGCTCTGGGAATAAGATACGTGGGCGAAACAGTTGCAAAAAAATTAGCGAAACATTATAAGTCTATAGATGCTCTAATGTTCGCATCTATGTTAGATTTAATTAGTGTAGATGAAATAGGGGATCGTATTGCTAAGAGTGTTGTTGAATTCTTTTCGATTGAGGCTAATAAGTCGATTATTGCACGATTGAAGCATTATGGTGTTCAATTAGAAATTTCTGCCGATAAATTAGCTAATCAAACAGATAAATTAAAAGGTCAAACTTTTGTGGTTTCTGGTGTTTTTGAAACAGTGTCTAGAGCAGATCTTAAAAAGCTCATTGAAGACAATGGTGGTAAAGTGTCGTCTTCAATTTCTTCAAAGACCAGTTATGTTGTGGCGGGAGATAAAATGGGGCCTAGTAAAAGGACTAAGGCTGAAAATTTAAACATAACAATATTAACTGAAATAGCATTTTTAGAGTTGATGAAATAAATTCTTACAATAAATGAGTGTTATCGCCGATTAAAAGCATTTTTTTTCGTTTAATTGCAGAATATTTTTATATTTGTTGCGTTAGTAAGGGATTAGTTAATGTTAATAAATAGAACCTTAAAAGTATTATTGCTATTACTAGGCTGTATTTTTATAGTGCTGCAGGGGCAGGCTTTGGAGTTGGAAGGAGCAGCAGTAAGTGCAGTAATGCTAGTGATTTTAACAATCCTTTATTGTAAATGGACAGAAAAGAAGTCGAAATTATTTTTTTGGTTTATAGTAGTTTTTACAATAGCGCATGTGCTTAGCTATTCGTCTTGGTTTTTTGAGCCCATTGAGCATTACGAAATAGATCTATTCTATTATACTGCTAATATTTTATATATTATTTCTTATATTTTTCTAATTCTTAGAATCACTTCAGAGTTAGATTTTAAGAAAGTATTTACAGAATTGACTATTCCTCTTATCATACTAGTATCTTTAGATGTTTTTTGTGTGGTGTTAGTTACAGATACAACGAAAGGTGCATTAGATATTTCTCAATATATTTTGGAGTTCATCTACAATGCAGTTATTATGGCATTGCTATCTGTAGCTTTGATAAATTATATGTATAGGAATGATAATAAATCCATGTTAATCCTTATTGGATCTATCTGTATCGTTTTTTCTGAGATTATTCAATTGGCTTATTATTATATTTTAGAGGATGATCGAAGCCTAGGATTCATATATTCGTTCTTCCTTGTGGTTGCATTTATATTTTTCTATTTACAATCTCAAGTCCAATTTACTGGTCCGATCCCGGAGTATGCAGATGAATAATATTTAACTAATTTTTTGCCCTATTAAAGGAATAGCCTTTCTCTGATTAATTAAAATTATTCCACTTAGAGTAAAGGTCACAACAGCTGTATAAAATAATACACCTCCATCACCTTTAACTACAATTCCGATTTCTGTGAGATGCATCATTATTGCGCCTCCAATAAGTCCTAGTGTTAATATTGCGCCAGCCCATGCGGTTTTTGGAATTAAAAGAAGTATGCCAGCTATAAGTTCCAATATTCCTATTCCGATTCTACCAAAAGGTTCTAAGCCCACAGTCTCAAAAATGTATACACTGTCTGGGTGCGCCGTAAACTTAAAACGAAGTGTTTGAATTAAAATAACCGCAACTGCAATTCTCAATACTAAAATTATTTTGTTAGATTTCATGTTTTCGTTATTTAGTTGAAATCTTAGACGTCAGATTTTAAGCACCTTACAAAAATTACTAAATTAATATAGTTGTCCCTTCCGACTGAGTTTCCTTTCCAGTTTTAAAATAAAAATCAACTCTACCTAAGTAAAGGCCATAGGCACCGACTTGATTTACCAATACATTTTTTCCTTCACTGTTTTTTTCTATCGTAGGTTTTGGCAGGAAAGTATGTGTATGTCCACCAATAATTAAATCAATGTTTTTTGTTGAGCGTGCTAAATTTAAATCGCAAACGCGATCAGGCATATCACTGTAATAATAACCAATATGCGAGAGACAAATCACTAGATCACATTGTTCTTCCTCTTTTAATATTCTTGACATGTCTTGGGCAATTTCAATTGGATTATGGTAAATAGTTTCTTTGTACATATCTTTATTTACTAACCCTTCTAGCTGGATGCCAAGCCCAAAAATACCAATTTTAATATCATTCTTTGTAAACGTTTTATAAGGCTTCACGAAGGTGTCAAGGACTGTGTTAGAGAAGTCATAGTTTGCAGAAACAAAATCAAATTTTGCATGTGGCATTTGCGCAAGTAAGCCATCTACACCATTGTCAAAATCATGATTACCAATGGTTGCTAAATCGTACTTTAGCATACTCATGAGTTTGAACTCTAATTCACCTCCATAATAATTAAAGTAAGGTGTTCCTTGAAAAATATCACCAGCATCAAGTAATAACGTATGTGGATTCTGTTTTCTAATGGATTCTACTAAAGTTGCCCGCCTTGCCACTCCACCTTTGTTTGGGTTCCGACTGTCTTCTGGTCCAAAAGGATCGATATGACTATGTACATCGTTGGTGTGCAGAATAGTTATTCTTTTACTTACATCATCGAGGGAATGCATGGATGAACTTCCTAAACTTAATAATGCAGTTGCTGCACTCGACTGTTTTATAAATTGTCTTCTTTTCATTTTGGATTAGTCAGTTTTCATGATAAAGCGATTATCATGTTTAGGATTAATAGTGTCTTGTTTTTTAAAATAATCAATCATTACACTTCTTATCTTATAATCTAACACATACAGGCTATCATTCGGATGAAAAAAGGTCATTCGGTTACCGCCATTATATAAATAATCATTAGTTGCTACATAATAGGTTTTTTTTGGGTCAATTTCTTGTCCGTCTACAGTAGCTGATTTCACCGACGAGTCTTCATTGATAATAAGTTGAAACGTTTTTGATAATGGGTGTGCTCTTCCTCCTGTAGCTAAAAATTCTGACATCAATACTAATTGTTTGCCTTTTAGGGCAACAACCACAACAGAGTTTTCAAATGGCATAATTTCAAAGGCAGTTCTAATTTTTATATCACCCTCTGATATAGCTGCTCTTATTCCGCCATGATTAAGTAAAACAAAATCGATATGCTTACCAGTTCGCGAATAAAAAATGGGATCACTTTCTTCAAGTACAGCATCTGCCATTAAATTCCCGATAGCCGTGTTGTATTGAGTGTCGTTTTTTGAGTAAGAATCTGGTGCATAAGAAATAACACTATCCATATGTCTATTGACACTTTCTCTATAAGGTTTAATAAACTTTTCTATTGTTGGATCTGATTTTAGATTTTCATCTATATCTAATCGCTCTCCTTTAATATTTGAGAGGTAATAATCGCTATCACAAGAAAAAATCATAAGTAACAGCAGAAGTTTTAGCGTATGTTTAATAGTCATTGAATAACTTCTAAATCGTTAACAAAAAATTGGGAGTGCTTTTGCTAAATTTGCACAACGTTAAAGATATATGTTTTTAAAAGCTTTTAAAGAAAAATCGAATCGAAAGTACATTAACAAATTGTTAGATGCTCCTAAGGTAGCAAAGTCTTGCAATAAAATTAAAACTATTGTGGTTTTACTTTGCCTAGATGATTATGCTGATTTTGAAGTTTTTAGACAGTATTTTAGGGGCTTAGGGTTGACATCTCCAAAGCATAAAGTAATTGCTTTTACTAAAAATGACAAATTTGAATCAAGTCAATGGGACACCCATTTTAGTCCAAAGGATTTTGGATGGAATGGGAAAATTAATAATGTTGATTTAAAATCCTTGATAGATGAACCTTACGATTGTTTAATAAGCTACCATAAAAAGGACATATTGGAATTGGATTTAATTACTGCAATGTCTAAAGCTAGGTTTAAAGTTGGTTTAAGTAAAGAAGAAGAGCGCTTATATGATTTAATAATTGATATTAAACCACAGGAGATTGAAGTTTTTAAGAAAGAATTAGAAAAGTACCTTAATATTTTAAATAAATTATAATGACCCAGTTTGTTGGCACAGGAGTAGCCTTAATCACTCCATTCAATGCAGATTTAAGCATTGATTTTGATGCTTTAGAGCGCTTAGTTGAACTAAATATTGAAAATGGCACTGAGTACCTTGTTATTAGTGGAACTACAGGAGAAAGTGTAACGGTAACTTCTAAAGAAAAGAAACAGCTCATTAAATTTATTGCGAAGGTCAACAAGGGTAGATTGCCTTTAGTTTTAGGTGTTGGAGGTAATAATACAGCGAAAGTTGTTGAAGAACTAAAAACTTCAGACCTTTCTGATATTGACGCCATTCTTTCGGTTTCGCCATACTATAGTAAACCTACACAAGAAGGCTTATATCAACATTTTAAAGCTGTTGCCGAGGCAACAGTTAAACCGATTATTCTATATAATGTACCAGGTCGTACTTCAAAAAATATGGAGCCTACTACAACAATACGACTTGCAAATGATTTTGATAATATTATTGCTGTAAAAGAAGCAGGTAATAATGTGCATCAATATTTAGAGTTGTTAAGGACAAAACCAAAAGACTTTTTAGTCCTTTCCGGAGATGATGATTTAGCCCTAGGGGTTGCATTAGCTGGTGGATCTGGAGTAATTTCAGTAATTGGTCAGGCGCTTCCAAAAGAGTTTTCTGAAATGATTCGATTGGGTATCGCAGGCAAGGCCAAAGAGGCTTATGATGTTCATTTTAAACTCATGCCTATCACCGGAATGATATTTTCAGAGAATAATCCAGCCGGAATTAAAGCTGTGTTGGAAGCTTTAGATATTTCTAAATCGCATGTAAGATTACCACTTGTTGAGGCTTCAAAAGAATTAAAAAAAGCAATTATAGAAGAGCTTAGCAATTTGGGCAAACGTTAAACTTAATGTAAATTATAATTCGCGTTTAAAACTGAAGTTATATTAGCGTATCAATTTTGTTTTTAAAATCCGTTAATAATACGTAGTTTTGCGTCCTGTTTAAAATTTATGAAGAATGCATTTAATATACTGTTTATAACCCTTTTACTAGTTTCATGTAGTGATTTTCAGAAAACATTACGTTCTGAAGATGTTGCTGCCAAATTTGAAATGGGTACCGAATTATTTGACGCTGAAAAATGGAGCAAATCATACAGATTGTTAAACCAAATCCTCCCTCAATATAGAGGAAAGCCTCAGGCAGAGAAGTTAACGTTTATGCACGCCATGTGTTCTTATCAGATGAAAGATTATTATATAGCAAGTTATCATTTCGATAAGTTTAGAGATATATATCCACAAAGTGAACGCGTTGAAGAGGCGGCATTTTTGTCGGCTAAGGGTTATTATTTTAATTCACCAGTATATTCTAAGGAGCAAAAGGAAACCGTTGAAGCCATTGAAAAACTGCAGCTATTTGTTAATGCATACCCAAACTCCAAATACTTAAGTGAAGCAAATACCCTAGTCAAAGAATTAGATTTTAAGCTAGAAAAGAAAGCTTACGAAATCGCAAAACAATACGATCTAATTAGAGACTATAAGGCCTCAATTAAATCGTTTAATAATTTTCTTTTAGAATTTCCTGGGACAACATTGAGAAATAAAGCTATGTTTTACAGGTTAGACGCTGCTTACAACCTAGCCCTACTTAGTATCGATGAGTTAAAAGAAGAGCGTTTGAACGATGCCTTAGGATATTATAACGCCTTCATTAAAGCGTATCCTAGTTCTGAATTTATGGATGAGGCTCATAGAATGAAAGACGAAATACAACAAGAGTTAAACACAATAACGACAAAAAGTTAATCATTATAAAGATGGATTTAAAGAAGACAGATGCACCAGTAACCACTGTAACTTATAACAGAAATGAAGTAGATGCACCAACTGATAATATCTATGAAGCGATCTCGGTTATTGCAAAGCGTGCAGAACAAATTAATACTGACATTAGACGTGAGTTAATCGACAAACTAGAAGAGTTTGCAACATATAATGACAGTCTTGAAGAAATTTTTGAGAACAAAGAACAAATCGAAGTTTCTAAGTTTTACGAAAAGTTACCTAAGCCACATGCTTTAGCAGTTAAGGAGTGGTTAGATGATAAGATTTATCACAGAAACACTGAGGATACTCAGGAATAAAATTTCATGTCTATTCTAAAGGGCAAAAACATTTTATTGGGCATTACCGCAGGTATTGCCGCTTATAAATCTGCCAGTCTGGTCAGATTATTTATTAAAGCGGGCGCTAACGTAAAAGTAGTTATGACGCCTGCTTCTAAAGATTTTATTACTCCGCTTACGCTTTCTACATTATCCAAAAATCCAGTGTATTCATCCTTTGTAGACGAAGAAGATGAGGGGCAGGTTTGGAACAACCATGTTGAATTAGGATTGTGGGCAGACCTTTTTATAATTGCTCCAGCCACAGCTAATACCATGGCAAAAATGTCAAATGGTGTTTGTGATAATATATTGCTCGCCACTTACCTCTCGGCAAAGTGCCCTGTATACTTTGCCCCAGCAATGGACTTAGACATGTATAAGCATCAATCGACTAAGGCGTCTTTTGAAAAATTAAATGCCTACGGTAATAAAATGATTCCTGCAGGTACGGGAGAACTTGCTAGTGGTTTAGTAGGAGAGGGGCGAATGGCAGAGCCTGAAGCTATTGTAGACTTTATACAAAAAGATATACTCAGTAAATTACCGCTTAGAGGTAAAAGCGTTCTAATCACGGCCGGACCAACATATGAGGCCTTAGATCCAGTGCGTTTTATTGGGAACCACTCAAGTGGAAAAATGGGATTTGAAATTGCAAATGCAGCTGCAAATTTAGGCGCTGAGGTTATTTTGGTGACTGGTCCTACGCATGAAAAAATAAGCCACACTTTGGTTAATGTAAAACCAGTAACAAGTGCTGAGGATATGTATAATGAAGTGCATAAACACTTCGAAAATTCTCATATTGCTATACTTTCAGCAGCAGTTGCAGACTACAGACCAAAAACAGTTGCAGATCAAAAAATAAAAAAGAAGGATGCAACGTTTAGTATTGAGTTAGAAAAAACACAGGATATTTTAAAATCCTTGGGAGAAATTAAAAAGGATCAGTTTTTAGTTGGTTTTGCATTAGAAACTAACAACGAATTGGAGCATGCGCAAGGCAAACTAAAGTCAAAAAACTTAGACCTGATAGTACTTAATTCCTTAAAGGATAAAGGTGCAGGTTTTGGAGTATCCACAAATAAAGTTACATTTATAACATCATCAAATGATGTTATTGAACATTCGTTAAAATCCAAAGCTGAAGTTGCTTCAGATTTAATGAATCAGATACAAAAACAATTACATGCGTAGACTCATCGTTTTCTTAGCGTTTTTAATTTCAGGTATTGTGAGCTCTCAAGAACTCAACTGTACCGTTAATGTCATTGCACAACAAACAGGTAATGACAATAATGTAGTTTTTAAGACCTTAGAAAAGCAGCTTAATGAGTTTGTAAATAACACACAATGGACTGAAAAAGGGTTCAGTGTTGAAGAGCGCATTAACTGCAGTATGGTTATAAATGTTACGAGTTACGAAAATGACCGTTTTAATGCAACACTTCAGGTGTCTTCATCCAGACCAATATTTAACTCAACGTACAGTTCTCCTGTATATAACTACAACGATAAGGATTTTAATTTTCAGTATTTAGAATTCCAGAATTTAGTTTACAATCCTTTACAGTTTGAGTCTAATCTTATTTCTGTGTTGTCATTTCATGTGTTTATGATTTTAGGGATGGATGCAGATTCTTTTGCATTAAATGGTGGTGATGAGTTTTTTGCTCAAGCCCAAACGATTGCTAATTATTCGCAACAATTAAATGGACAAGGTTGGAAACTAGAAGATGGTCTTCAGTCACGATTTGCACTAATAGATAATTTGCTTTCGCCAACATTTAAAGAAATCCGTTCTACTATGTATGATTACCATATTACAGGATTGGATATAATGGCAGACGATGCCAAAAAGGGAAAAGTTCAAGTGATTTCTACTTTAACGGAACTACAGGAAATTCACAAAAGACGACCAAATTCCTATTTGATGCGTGTTTTCTTCGATGCTAAGTCAGACGAGTTAATGGATATACTATCAGGAGGACCTAGTGTTAATATTACCGATGCCGTAGATATTCTTAATAGAATCGCACCAATGCATTCTCAAAAATGGCGCAATATTAAATTTTAGTTCTTCAAAATTTATTTTTCCATCTTTTTCTTAATTCAGATTCAATATTTTTGTAGTGTAAAATCTTTGTTTTTTGATTACATCCCTTTACATAAAAAATTACGCTCTTATTGATGAGCTTAATGTCGAGTTCAACAATGGGTTGACCATAATAACAGGTGAGACTGGTGCTGGTAAATCCATATTACTTGGTGGTTTGTCTTTGGTGTTAGGTAAACGGGCAGATTTGAGTCAGATTAAAAATAAAGACCATAAATGCGTCATTGAGGCGGTTTTTGATGTTGCAAATTACGATCTTAAATCCTTATTTTCCTCTTTAGATTTAGATTATGATGTACAGACGATAATTAGAAGAGAGATTTTGCCTTCGGGAAAATCAAGAGCATTCATTAATGATACACCAACCACTTTAGATCATCTCTCTAGGTTAAGTCAACATCTTATAGATATACATTCTCAGCATCAAACACAACAATTAATCGAGAACGAATACCAGTTTAAAGTAATTGATGCATTGGCAAATAATGACAATAATTTATTTAAATATACTAAAACACTCAAGGCGTATAAATCACTTCTTAAATCTATTGAAGTGTTAACACAGTCAAGAGCAGAATTGGTTAAAGAGTACGATTATAATCTATTCTTAACAAAAGAGCTTAATGAGATAAATCTTGAAAATATTGACTTAGAGCAATTAGAATCTCAATACGAGCAGCTAAATAATGTAGAGGTTATCAGTGAAAAACTTGGGAACGCTAAGGCTATTTTAAGTTCTGAAAACCAAGGTGTAATTGATCAGTTAAATACCGTAAAACAAGAGTTGAACAGAATTTCTTCTTTTGGGAAAACGTACGAAGAATTAAACGAAAGAATTACCAGCGTTCACATAGAGTTAGATGATATTCTTACGGAATTGGATAACCTGCAAGACCAATTGCTAGCAGATCCACTTGAACTAGACCGTATAAATCAACAGTTACAACATATCAATAATTTATTTCATAAGCATGGTGTAAATACTATTGATGAACTATTGGCAATAAAAAAAGATTTAGAATCTAAAGTCTCAAATACAGAAAGTCTTGATAATACAATTTCGGAGAAAGAAAATGAGCTATTTGATTTAAATAAAGATTTAGATCAAGTTGCCTTAAATATCAGAAACAAAAGACAAGCCATTATCCCAATATTGATTGAAAAATTAGAATTAATGACCTCAGATCTTGGGATGCCAAATGCTAAATTTAAAATTGAATTGGAGCCTCTAAATCAGTTTAGTGCAAATGGAAAAGATGGCCTTCGATTTCTTTTTATGGCAAACAAAGGTTCTAGCTTTAATGAATTGAAAAAGGCGGCTTCTGGTGGTGAATTGTCAAGAATTATGCTAGCTATTAAATCTATTTTATCTGAATACATTCAATTGCCTACAATTATGTTTGATGAGATAGACACAGGGGTATCTGGTGAGATTTCAAATAAAATGGGTAATATCATGAAGCATATGAGCAGTAAAATGCAAGTTTTTGCTATTACACATTTACCTCAAATTGCAGCGAAAGGAGCGTCGCATTATAAGGTTTATAAATTTGACGAAAAAGACGAAACTTATACACAACTTAAACGCTTAGATGAAGACGAACGTATCGTTGAAATTGCCCAAATGCTTGGAGGTTTAGAAGTGACGGAATCGGCAATGGCTCACGCAAAGCAATTATTGAATTAATACTATATTTACAACCGAAAAAACTGACTAAAAACATATACTATGTATAACTTACTTAAAGGAAAAAAGGGAATAATTTTTGGTGCATTAGACGAAAACTCAATTGCATGGAAAACAGCAGAACGCGTGCATGAAGAAGGTGGTGAATTTGTTTTGACAAATGCTCCGGTGGCTATGCGAATGGGACAGATTAATGCTCTGGCAGAAAAAACAGGTTCTCAAATTATTCCAGCAGATGCTACTTCAGAAGAAGATTTACAAAATCTTGTTGAAAAATCCGTGGAAATATTAGGTGGTAAGTTAGATTTTGTATTGCATTCTATAGGCATGTCTATTAATGTAAGGAAAGGACGAGCTTATACAGATCAAAAATACGATTGGACTCAAAAGGGAACTGATGTATCGGCAATGTCTTTTCATAAAGTAATGCAAACTTTATATAAGGCGGATGCAATGAATGAATGGGGAAGTATTGTAGCTCTGACTTATATGGCGGCCCAGCGTGTATTTCCAGATTATAACGATATGGCAGATAATAAAGCCTATTTAGAAAGTATTGCAAGAAGCTTTGGCTACTTCTTTGGAAGAGATAAAAATGTAAGAGTAAATACAATTTCTCAGTCACCAACACCAACAACGGCAGGTAGTGGTGTAAAAGGATTTGATGGATTTTTAGCTTATGCAGATAAAATGTCTCCATTAGGAAATGCTACAGCTATGGATTGCGCCAATTATACAGTCACTTTATTCAGTGATTTAACTAAGCGTGTTACACTTCAAAATCTTTATAACGACGGTGGATTTAGTAACATGGGTGTTAGTGATGCTGTGATGGATCAGTTTATGGAAAAGTAGATTTATTACATAAATATTAGAAGAGCACCTCTTTATCAGGTGCTCTTTTTTATTAGGTTACAATTTTAAAATTCAATCTAAGTAGTATAACGTTTTTAATTGCTTTTAATCGATTTGCAAGATATAGTTTATCGCATTAACAATGAATTAACATATTTTTAGAGCATTACTAACATTATCTTAAATTTTAATGAAAAAAATTACTCTGATTTTATGCGTATGCATATTATCATCAATGGGGCTTTATGCTCAAGGTGATACTTTTGCCACTGCAACTCCAATAACCCCTTCTACAGAAGGAACAGGATGTGCGTCATTTAATTTCTCGTACGATGCCACACTTTTTACTGATAGTGGTATGGATGGAAGTTGTAATACAACCAATACTGGATTTGATGTCTTTTACACATGGACGGCAACAACTGATCGCTTTATATGGACTGATGGTGCTGGTAACCCAGGTTTCGTAATTAGAGATGCAGGAACAATGGCA
>NZ_JABSST010000030.1 GCF_013213975.1 Winogradskyella sp. | reverse complement strand
TTACCAAATGCTCGAAAATTAATGGTGTTTAACAACGGATTTGGTAGAACGCCACAATATTCTCAGGTAGATATTATTGAGCCTCCGGTAGATATGAATGATAATTACACCTATGTTCCTAACACAGCATATGGACCAATCTCTACCTTTTTTACATTTCCCGAAACACCACCGACGGTAGATTCTGATTTCTTTTCTTCTATTGTAAGCAGTGCTAGACAATTACAAAATGGTAATATTTTAATTTGCGAAGGTTGTGAAGGTCGTTTTTTTGAAATTGATATTAACAATAGCAACAACATCGTCTGGGAATATGTATCACCAATAAACAATGCTGACGGTACTGTATATGAGCAAGGCGACCCATTACCGCCAAATAATTTTTCGTTTAGAGCTACGAAATATGCTTTTGATTATCCAGCTTTTACTGGCCGAGACTTAACGCCTGGGCTTCCACTTGAAGGAAATCCAGATCTAACACCTTGTAACAATCTTAGTGTTTCTGAATTTGAAAATTCTATCATGAGTCTTTATCCTAATCCAACGAAAGACATTATTAAAATAAGTACAACAAGTAGTGTTGACAAGGTAGAAATCTATAATATAATGGGACGTAAAATTGGTGAGACTTTATCAAAAACTATTGACCTTTCTAACAATGCCGATGGAGTTTACTTTTTAAGGATGTACTCAGATGCTCAAACAACAAGTAAAAAAGTAATTAAATATTAGTCTGACAGTATTAGACTATTAAGACACCTCATAATGGAGAAAGTAACCACAATTTTTGGAATCCGAGCGATAATTGAAGCTATTAAATCAGGAGAATCCATTGATAAAGTATTTGTTCAAAAAGGTATAAGTGGTGAGCTTTTCAAAGAAATGGAATTTCTATTAAGACAGGAAGGAATTAATTCATCTTATGTTCCTGTAGAAAAACTCAACCGTTTAGTTAAAGGTAATCATCAGGGAGCAGTAGCTAATATCTCTCCTATTGAATTTCATAATATTGATGATTTGGTATTAAGCGCCATCGAATCTGGTAAAACACCTTTGTTCTTATTATTAGATCAATTGAGTGATGTGAGAAATTTTGGCGCTATTGTCCGAACGGCAGAATGTACTGGAGTTTCTGGTATCATCATTCAAAAAAAGGGAGGAGCACCCATAAATGGAGATACTATTAAAACGAGTGCTGGTGCTATATTTAAAATCCCTGTTTGCAAGGTAGATCATATTAAAGATGCTGTGTTTCACATGCAATCTTCAGGTATTAAGGTTATTGCAGCTACAGAAAAAGCGGATGACTATATCTACGATATGTCTTTTAAAGAGCCTTGCGCTATAGTCATGGGCTCTGAAGGAAAAGGTATAAATCCTTCGGTACTAAAAGTTGTTGACAAACGAGCTAAGCTTCCTATTTTAGGTGCTATTGAATCTCTAAATGTATCTGTTGCTTGTGGTGCATTTCTTTATGAAGCTGTTAGACAACGTATTTAATCTTCTTTATTTTTCTCTTTAAAAATATAATTGACCTCTGGTGGAGCCAATTGAGTATTTGAAGCATCCTTGTCAAGCTCTTGGTCTTCAGGTAAAATTTCAATAAAATTTCCATTGTCATCAAAATGACGCATAAAGGGATCGTCATCTTCATTATAATCTGGCTCTTCCCACGTGTAACGTTCTGGTTTGGCCACTTGTCTTTTAAAAATAATAGCAAAGAGAAAGCCTGTAATTAACCCACCTAAATGACCTTCCCAAGACATACCCTCTTTAATAGGAAAAACATACCATATCATACTGCCATAAAGAAAAATAACCAATAAGGACAAGGCAATTAATCTGTAGTGCTTGGCAAAAATACCCTTAAAAAAAATAAAACTTACTAATACATATATTAATCCACTAGCGCCAATGTGATTGCCAGAATCTCCGATAATCCATGTTAAAAATCCAGATAATAAAATACCGCACAAAATAACCTTCCAAGCAATTCTATTATAAAAATAAAATAGCGCAAGGGATAACACTAAAAGCGGTATAGAATTGTTATAAAGATGATCGATATTACTATGTAAAAATGGACTCGTAAAGACTCCTAAAAGGCCTTCAGCTTTATGAGGTCTTATACCAAAGGATTTAATACCATAATCCACATTAACCTGATACCAAAATACCGCCCAAATTAAAAACAGCAATAATAAAGGATAAACAATAACACTGTTAGTATATTTGAATTGTGACTGTACTGACATTGCTACAATTTATATAATTTCTTCAAATTTGCAACCAAACTTTAATTGTATGAAATATTGTCATTGCGGTTATAAATTCTCTATAAATTTAATTGTAATTTTAAACTATGAATATCCCATTAGCTGAAAGACTTCGACCAAAAGCTCTGGAAGATTATATAAGCCAACAACACCTTGTTGGTAAAGATGGTATGCTTTATCAGCAGATTAAAAGTGGTGTTATTCCTTCTCTCATCCTTTGGGGACCTCCAGGCATTGGTAAAACAACTTTAGCAAATATTATTGCTAATGAATCGGGACGTCCGTTTTTTAAATTAAGTGCTATTAATTCTGGAGTAAAAGACATAAGAGAGGTTATTGATAAAGCTAAAAAATGTGGTGGGTTATTTACCGCCAAGAATCCAATTCTCTTTATTGATGAAATCCATCGCTTCAGTAAACCCCAGCAAGACTCATTATTAGAAGCTGTGGAAAAAGGCTGGATAAGCTTAATTGGCGCAACAACTGAAAATCCTAGTTTCGAGGTTATTTCTGCATTACTTTCAAGATGCCAAGTTTATACTTTAAATGCCTTTAATAGAGAAGATCTCGAAGCCCTATTACAAAGAGCTATTACCAAGGATGAGGTTATATCCAAACTCGATATTGAATTAAAGCAGACTGAGGCCTTATTGCGCTTTTCAGGTGGTGATGCACGTAAATTATTAAATATTTTTGAACTTCTCGTTACCGCCGCTAACAGCAATAAAATAGTAATCACCAATGATCTCGTTACTAAACAAGTTCAGAGTAAAGCAGCTCGTTATGATAAAACTGGAGAGGAACATTATGACATCATATCAGCCTTTATAAAATCGATTCGGGGTAGTGATCCCAATGCTGCGGTCTACTATTTGGCCCGTATGATAGAAGGTGGTGAGGATGTAAGGTTCATAGCGCGTCGATTGGTGATTTTAGCTAGTGAAGATATTGGTAATGCCAACCCAACCGCTTTGGTAATAGCTATGAATACCTTTCAGGCTGTTTCAGTAATTGGAAATCCAGAATCACGAATTATTTTAAGCCAGTGTGCGACCTATTTGGCAAGTTCACCAAAAAGTAACGCTGCATATGAAGCTATTAATAAGGCTCAACAGTTGGTCAGAGAAACCGGAGATTTATCAGTTCCGCTATCCATAAGAAATGCGCCAACCAAACTAATGAAAGAACTTGGCTATGGGGATAATTATAAATATGCACACAGTTACGATAATAATTTTGCTGAACATGAATTTATGCCGGAAGCCATAAAACATACGACTTTATATAATCCAGGAAATAATACGCGAGAAAACACACAACGTCAATTTCTAAAAGCACGTTGGAAAGAAAAATATGGTTACTAAATGCCTAAACTTAAAATTGAAGTGATAATTGTTTTAGGGTTTCGTTTGTACCATCATTTTCAGAATAAATCCATTTTATGCCACTTTTAAAAACAATGGCATCTTTTCCTTTTACAATATAAACGTCTGGCGCCCCAGTTTTTAATAATATCATAATAATATTAGACTTTGAATCCAATATTTCAAACCCAAGTGGTATGGTTTTAACCGTTAATAATTCCTCTTTTTTTGAATCGGCAATTACATCCTTTTGTTTCTGATCTAGTTTTGGTTTAGAGTTTTCAATAGTATCCGACGCTACATTTAACTCAGGTTTTTCAATCGTTTTCTCTTCTGCCTCAACCTTTACCTCATCTTGGTTTACTTCAATGGTAACATCCTCATTTTCATGTGTAACCCTATTCTTGGTGGGTTCTTCTCTCACAATTGGCTCTTCAATACCAGCCATAACTTCTTTTTGAGGCGCTTTATAACTATAGTTAAGCTTTTTAATAGATTGGAAAGCATCAGTTAATGCTTCCTTATGTCGTTTTTCATGTACATTTTCACCAGATTGCCCAACATCGCTTTTTAATACAACATCGCCCTTACAATCTTTAAGAACAATTTCCAGCTTGGTTTTTCTAAAACCACCTTTTACTTTTTTTACATCTGCATAAAGAGCTAAACACCTATCCTTAAATAAATCATCTGGCAAGATCTCTTCATTAAAAAACGTTTTAAATCCTTCTTTCTGAAAGAGTACTCTAGTCAAAGTATTTAAACGGTAGGTATCTTTACCCTTCAGAAATTCATATTGTAATGGAATAACCACATATTGATAATCGTTAATACTTTGCTGAGCATTTGAATTGAAGGCAAATGAACAAGCTAGAACTATTAGTGCCAATACTTTTTTCATAATCGACTAAAGATAATCTATTATTTCTTTTAGGCTCACAATGCGATTATAATTATGATCGTGCTGCAAATCCTTATAATCAAAATGCAATGTATTCATTCCAATTTTATGTGCTCCTTCAATATCTGCCTCCAGACTATCGCCTATCATCATACTTTCCATAGGATTTGCATTGGCGGTATTTAAGGCAAAGTTAAAGATTTTAGGATTCGGTTTTTTAACACCAACCATCTCCGAGTTTGTAATAGTTTCAAAATAATGCTTAATGTTAGCATTGCTCATTTTGCGTTCTTGAGCTTCTTCAAAACCATTTGTTATAATATGTAAATTATATTTGTCCTTAAGGTACTCCAAAATATCAATTGCCCCTTCAAACAAGTGATTAAATGTGGTTAAATGATCAATATATGCAACTGACAAATGGTCAATCATTTTATCTTCTACCGATACCTTAATAGCATCAAATGCATCCTTTAATCTCCCATATCGTAAATCTGATTTAGAAACACGTTCTTCTCGATACAGTTTCCAATATTTAAAATTAATTGGCTCATAGACTTCCAAAAATTCATCAAGCCGAATGTCTAAATGGTTTAATTTAAATATTTTTTCAAAAGTTAATCCTGAGTTTTTATCAAAGTCCCAAAGGGTATGATCCAAATCGAAGAATACATGTTTTATAGTGTGTTTCATTATGAAGATTCTAAAATTATATTAAAGAGTGATCTAAACCCTTTCCATCGTTCTTGATTACTAAATGTATAATTATGAAATACAGGTGTAAAAGTGCCATTTACTGCCTTTACTTCGTCTATTAATTTTTGTAAATGTTCTTGTTTATCTAATTGTGACGCATATTTAAGCAATGCATAATCTAGGCAATGGTATGGATTAATCTGCAAGGGCGTTTGTACTTCGTTATCCAAATCATAAAATTGAAAAGGTGTACAGGTACCAGCCCTAAATCCAAGCGTATCTATATAACCCATAGTAAAGTCTTGATTTATCTCAAGTTCTATTAAGTTTCGATAGGATTGCGCTAGGTTAAGCTTAGAAAACGAGTGTCTCACAGCATGTAAATCACTATTAATAATGGCTTCCATTTTCAATTTTTCTTTCTTTAAAATGGAGATATCCTCTAAAGCAAAAAAAGAGGCTTTAATCCCAACATAGCAATAATCTGCCACAGACTTTATCAGTGATACAAATTCTTTTTTATTGGTACTGATACTTTTGTCATAAGTCGAATAATCGCCAATTAAAAACAAAACTGTAAACTTAAAATTACATTGTTTCTGTTTGGCAATAATCCATTTAAAAGTATCGTAAGGATCACGTTTAAAGCCCATAAGTACCAGGTAACGCTGGTATAACTGCCTAAATCTAAATCGTCCTATATCTGTAAAAGTGCCCCCTATGGTTCGCAGCAAACCTTTTTTTCTAAAATAGTATGCCATTGGGACATCAATAATTGGCTGTAGTCTATATTTTCGATCCGAAAACTTAAAATCAGGAAATCGCTCTTTTAAAACTGCTTGTAATTTGTATGCCCAAATATCAATAACTGGCTGATTTAAAAACCGATTCTTGTAAGCCAAACTTTCTTTTGCCATAAAGCGCCCATAATCATCTTTTACATGCGGCAAATATTCTTCATAACGGCTTAAAAGATAAAAGGATGCAGCAAAAATATCATACGGTAAATCACTACGCTCCCCAGCTGCAAAAAAACCCTTAGTATTATCCCAAGTTTGCACATTAATATCCAAGTCTGACAAGCCCTGTTCAAATAACAACTCATTACTTCTTACAAACAACTCATTGCTTAAAGGTTGTCTCGTGTAGGACATTTTAAGACTGTCATGAGCAATAAAGTCTTCGATCTTAGAGGTAAACTTGATCTCTAATCTAAGAATCCGCCTACATAAATGCTTAAATGTATATTTAAGACGTGGAGTTATTTTATGTGAATAAACTAGTAGCATTATATCAATTCTTCATCTGCAAAACTAAAGTATGCTTTTTCAGTTATAATTAGATGATCTAAAACTTTTATATCCAAACTTTTTGCAGCAGTCTTAAGTTTAGTGGTAACAGCTTTGTCTGCCTCACTTGGTTTTAAAGTTCCTGATGGATGATTATGACATAATATCAAAGCTGTTGCACCAACCTCTAATGCATTCTTTAAAACTAATCTAACATCAACTAATGTTCCTGTTATTCCACCTTTGCTTAATTGATTTTTTCGAATAACCTTATTTGAATTATTTAAATACAGAATCCAGAATTCTTCATGCGGTAACTCACCCAAAACTGGTTGCATAATATCAAAAACAGAACGGCTTGACGAAATTTTATCTTGATGAAGAGCGTCTTCTAATCGCCGACGACGTCCCAGTTCTAATGCAGCCGCAATAGTTATAGCCTTAGCTTCTCCTATACCTTTAAACTCCATTAAATGCTTGATTGAGAGTTTTCCTAGAGCATTAAGATTATAATCGACACTTGCTAAAATACGCTTACATAAATCCACAGCGCTTTCATCTCGACTACCGGATCCAATAAGAATAGCGACTAACTCAGCATCACTTAGAGTAGTCTTTCCTTTGTCTCTTAATTTTTCTCTGGGTTGATCATCTCGGGACCAGTTCTTAATTGAAAATGACGATTGTTTTTCGAACATGCTTTAAAGATAAAAAATTGTAATTTTAAGTTTCTATTTAAATCCATAATTATGGAATCAATTTTTGAGAAAAGTGCTTAAATGAAATTTAAAGATCAACTCTCGAAACTAGACAAAAATGCTTCTGCAGAGCGGGAGAAAATGAATATAGGTCAAATGGCTTGGCATTGTCAAAGTTCACTTATTATCCTACTCGGCAAAAACGCTTACCGTACAAACCCTAATGGGTTGTTTAAACTTTTATTTAAAAAATATCTCTACAATGATAAACCTTTGAAAAAAGGACTTCCAACAGCTAAATTTTTGAAAGTAAAAAACACTAAAGATTTAAGTCAATAGAAAAATGAATTACAGGCCTCAATTAATGAAGCATATCAAACGCGTACAAAAACAGAATGGGCCCCTGAGCCTTCATTTGCGAATCTCACATGGCAGCAATGGAGACAAATGGAGTACAACCATTTAGATTATCATTTTAAAAAATTTGAGGTTTAGCCTATGAAATATCCACCAAAACATCATCAAGACAACAATAAAGGTCATTTAATTGAAGTTATAAAATCCTATCCATTGGCTACAGTTATTTCTGTTAAGGATAATCTTCCCCTAGTAAGCCATCTACCTTTGGTATATGATGATGGAAAACTCATTGGACATATCGATATATTTAACCCACAAAAAGATTTACTTAAGGATGGAAATCTTGTTACTATAATATTCCAAGGGCCGCAATGTTACATTTCACCAACGGTATACTCCACGACGCAACTTCCTACGTGGAACTTTATCAAAGTGCATTTAAGGGGAACCGTTGAAGTTATTAAAAGTAAGGCCGCATTGAAACAATCACTCATAGCAATGACTGAATTTCTCGAAGCCCCTAATCACGATTATGTATTAGAACCAGACAACCCACGCTTGGATGCTAACTTAGAGTATATCGAAATGTTTGAAGTAAACATCACTGAATGGGAAGGTAAATTGAAACTCTCACAAGACAAAAAGACCAGTGATATGATGGCTGCAAGAAAAGAACTTATACGCGCTAATCAAGTAAGTATTGCTGATTTTTTAGATAAGGTATTTTGATTTTGTATTAACCTAAAGCATGAGACAAATTACTCTTAAAATCATAAAAAAACTAGTACTTATTATAGGTTCTCTTTCAGTAATATTTATTTTACTTTTTGGACAAAAAGACATTCCTTTAGAAGAATTAAAAACAAAATACACCAACAATTCATCAATATTTACTTCAATTAATAATATGAATGTTCATTATTGTGATGAGGGTTTAAGAAACGACTCTATCCCAATAATTTTAATTCATGGCACAGGATCTAGTCTTCATACCTTCGACAATTGGTCTTCTAAATTGAGTAAAACCAAACGCGTTGTTAGAATGGATTTACCAGGTTATGGACTAACAGGTCCTTTTCCAAACAGAAATTATTCAAAAAATAATTATGTCAACTTCATAAAATCGTTTTTAGATACATTAAAAATTAAAAAGTGTATTCTAGCAGGAAATTCACTAGGAGGTAATATTGCTTGGCTTTTTACTGCTAAATTCCCATCGAAAGTAAAAAAATTGATTCTTATTGATGCGTCAGGATACCCTAATAAATCTAAAGATATTCCTATAGCTTTTAAACTCGCTCAAACACCCATAATTAATAAAGCGTTTACATACATTACACCACGCTTTATAGCTAAAAAGAGTGTAGAAAACGTTTATGCAGATAAGAGCAAAGTGACCACAGAACTTGTTAACCGCTATTTTGAACTCACTTTAAGAAAAGGTAACAGACAAGCCTTTGTAGATAAACTAGCAATTAAACCCGACCCTAACCAACACGAAAAAATTAAAACCATTACACAACCTGTACTTATACTTTGGGGTGAAGAAGATATGTTAACACCTGTTGAAATGGCTAATCGGTTCGATAAAGATCTTAATAATAGCACATTAAATATTTTAAAAAATGTTGGTCATGTACCTATGGAAGAAAGTCCACATAAGAGTTTGGATTATGTTCTTAATTTTTTAGAATGACTCAAAGAAAACACTAATAAAAAATAATTTATACCATTCGAAACTATTGGAACTAACGTATCTTTAGGAACTCTTTTTAAAGACTTAAAAATGCAAAAAAACAAGGTCCTTTTTTACCTTAATAAATTATTAGATGGTTTACCTTCGGATTGGCTTAATCTTACGACACACCGTTTAGATATCTATAACGAGCCATTAGCAAAAACTCAATTTTTAGAGCAGTTCGACCTGTTGTTTAAGACCAATAATGCAACTTCCTCTACACTTCAAGATCTACCAACAGCTTATGATTATATTCGATTAGGACATCCTCTATCTTGCATCTTGGAATGGACAATTGCCAAGCTCAATGGAAATCACCCAGAACAAGTGATCAGTTTTTCTTCTCAAACTATGCCAATTCTAGCCGTTTTGAGGAGCAATTTATTAATCCGTAAAAAAACGCGTATTCTTTTTTCAGGCACTACCCCAAAAGGATTTAATCCAGAAACGATAAAGCATGTCTATGGATATGACTTCGACTTAATTCAAATTGAGGATATTAATCTAATTTCTGAATTCGAGGGTAGCACGATTTTAGTTGTAGATGAGAATCAAACGGATGAATTAATTAAAAATAATAATATAGATTTCACGATTTATCTTTATGATAAATTAGGAAGTGTTATTGTAGTTGATGGTGATAAAAATACCGATTACATTTCTAAAATTCAGCATGTAAGACGAAGGGAATCGATTGCCATGACTCCAGCTAATTGTGTTACAGCGTTACAAGCAATAGCTTCGCAATCGAATCTTAATTGCAAGGATTATAATCTCGTTGATACTAAAGGCCAAGTTCTCAATACCATTAATGCGATTAATAACATAAATTCGAAAGTATTAGTTGGTTCCAGTGGTTTATCTATTCAGTATGCTATTATGATGGGATTGGTAGACCATGCATTAGAAAAACATAATGGTAAACCCATAAAATTTATAGTACCAACCAATTGTTATGGTGGTACAAATGATCAAGCCAGACGCCTAGCTGCTGCGCTAAATAGTGTTGAAGTAGTCGATCTACAAGTGGATGGAGATAATGATATGGTAACGAGTCTTGACGTTGTTTTAAGTACCATAGCAACAGAGGATGCTATTCCTTATATTATTGCTGAAATACCTACCAACCCAAGAGTAGAAGTTCCAGATATGGAAGCTTTAAAAACTGTATTAACAAAAAGACGAAGCAGTTCGCATGGAAATGTAGCTGTTGCACCTGTATTCATTTTAGATCAAACATTTTGTCCAAACCTTCAATTTTTGAGTGATGATAGCTTACTGGCTTCAATTCAAACCATAGCATATGTTAGTGGATCTAAGTTTCCGAGTGGTGGTAAATGCACTGCAGGTTATTGTCTGACAAACAACGTTGCCAAGCATTTGATATCCAAGATTGAAACTCACCTTACCCTCTGCGATAATGAAGCAACAGATTTACAATATCAAATTCTAGCAAATCAAATACCATCAATGCTTCAACGTATTTCTAATGCGTATCAGAACACAAGAGATTTTGTAAATTTTATTGAAGAAACACTACCTGACGCAAAAATTAATTTTGTTTCTAAACACCTAGCGCAACAGGGATTTACTCCTTCAGTTTTCTCTTTAGATCTACCAACCAAAGGGAATACTCCAGAGGAAAAGGAAAGGTATAAACGTGATTTAAATCATAAGTTGATTAACCTTATGATTACTAAAATACCTGATGAAAGTAAATACTGCGTAAGTTATGGGCAATTAAAAGGTTGTTATTGGACCATTCCAGCAACCTCGACGCAAGGTACTACTAAAGAAGGCGATAAAGATTACATAGCACGTGTTGCAGTGTCCCCAAATTTGGATTTAAATAAACACAAAGCTGTGTTTCAAGACTTTGTTGACAACATCTAGTTTGCTGTTTTCAAAATTTTCGGTGCAATTAGCTAAGTGTCGTACTACTAGCAAAAAATAAACGCCTTAAAGAAAAGTCATTACTCTAATGAAAAACAGATTAAATCTGTTATCGGTATCAAAAACTACATTGATAACGATTTCGAGTTTAATTTAAATCTAGACTTTTTATCACATAACAGATTTATTTCTAAAAATCACTTGTTGGCATATTTAAACGTTACAAAGGTTTAACACCGAGATAATATCTTTTTGACAAACGGATTGAAAAATCTAAAGAGCATCTTAAGAATAATTTGTCTGTCCCTGAAATCTGCTTTGCAGTTGGATTTGAAAGTTTGGGATTATTTAGTTCACTTTTTAAATCTCGAATCGGAAAATCACCGAGTCAATTTCAAAAAGAGCAACTTTCGAGAAGCACATCTAAATCCTAATCTTCAACTTTGAATCAACTAAATATCAATATAAAAAATGAGAGTCACCGTTATCAGTATTCCTGTCATAGATCAGGAATAGACCTTAAAATTTCACACCGAAAAACTCGGATTCATTAAAAAGAAAGACGTACCACTCGATGGAGGAAATCGATGGATTACCTTAGTATCAAAAGATGCCCAAGATGGTCCAGAATTGCTCCTATAACCAGCACCACTTCATTTTGAACCGTGTAAAGTTTTCCAAGATGCTTTGATGGACACTGGCATGCCTTGGACGCAATTTGATGTAGATAGTGTTGATGACGAATACGAGCGACTACAAAACTTAGGAGTAGAATTTAGTATTAAGCCTTCTATTTTTGGTACGATGAAATATACCGTATTTGATAATACTTGGGGTAATAATATCGAGATTGTCACAAACCTTTAAATCTTAGAATTATGAGTTAAAACAAAAGGTCGAGAAAACAAAGGCAGATTTTAGAAGTAGATTATTAAGAAGTGTGCTACCCTAACAACACTATTCCAAGAAGTCAAAAATTACGTCTCCAACAACCTACAAAAGCGGTTAATCAACTCTGCGCAAGACACACAGGGGCTTATCAAAGGCTTATTGTAAACCATGTGGATAGCCGACGTGTTGGAAAAAATATTGATATCTTCTTTTACCATCATAAAAACAGTGCTAATGGGAAACGCCTAGCCAACCATATTCATCAAACATTTACAAAAAAGTACGCAGAGCATCAGCCTAATCGAATTTATTCTGGCACAGTAACCTCTACAAGTGGTTTATACTTGGTAAGGAATACCTATCCACCGAT
This sequence comes from Winogradskyella sp., assembly GCF_013213975.1. Taxonomy (GTDB): domain Bacteria; phylum Bacteroidota; class Bacteroidia; order Flavobacteriales; family Flavobacteriaceae; genus Winogradskyella. The sequence continues at coordinate 24,429 of NZ_JABSST010000030.1, read as the reverse complement.
GGTGTATATAGAACTCGGCAACATAAGAAATAGCAAAGACCCAAAGCGCATTATAAATTACGATAATTGAGAAGCTCTGGCGAATTGGATTCATATAGGGCTTTTAGCAGATTTTGAAAGTCGTTGATATTGAGACTTAAAGTAACTTTTTAACCTCATCAAAATCCAAACCACCATAATTACCAGAGCTCATTAAGAGTAAGGATTTATTATCAAAGTTTTGTGAGAATAAAAAGTCTTTAAAATCGGCTGGATTAGTGTAGATTATTAAATCGTCACGTTCAAATGCAATGGCTATCTGCTCGTGGGTAACCTCTTCTAGCTTTTTAATTTGAACCGCATGTGGTGAATAAAAAACAACAGCCACATCTGCAGCATCCAATGCTCCCTTATATTCCTTTAAGAACTTAGCATTGAGACTACTATAGGTATGTAATTCTAAGCAAGCCACTAAAGTTCTATCGCTATACTGTTCTTTTACTGCTTTGGTGGTTGCTGCTACCTTGCTTGGTGAATGTGCAAAATCTTTATAGGCTACACTTTTAGAAGTTTCAGCAATTTTCTCTAAACGCTTGCTTGCACCTTTAAAAGTTGAGATGGCTTCATAGAAGTCGTCTTCATCAATACCCATGTGTTGGCAAATCCATTTAGCGCCAGCTAAATTATTAAGATTATGAGCCCCAAATACCTCAATTGGCATTGGTCCTTCTGGAGTTTCTAAAAGTGTTTCACCAACTTCTACTGTATATTCTGGTGTACGATACGCTAACTTTCTAATTTGATTTTCAGAGGCCTCTACAACACGCTTGACTTCCGCATCTTCTTCATTGTAATTGATGCTTCCACCTCTAATAATAGAATCCACAAAAATGCGAAACTGTTCTACATAATTTTCATAGGTCGGAAACACATTAATGTGATCCCATGCAATACCACTCAATAAAGCAATATTAGGTTTATATAAGTGGAATTTTGGTCGTCTATCGATTGGTGAACTTAAATACTCGTCACCCTCTAAAACTATAAAGTCATTATCCGTCGTTAATTTCACCATGACATCAAAGCCTTCCAACTGTGCTCCCACCATATAGTCTACATCTCTGTCATGATAATGCATTACGTGAAGTATCATAGAGGTAATAGTGGTTTTTCCATGGCTTCCACCAATAACAACACGTGTTTTGTCTTTAGCTTGCTCGTATAAAAATTCTGGATAGCTATAGATTTTCAGACCTAACGCCTGCGCTTTTAACAATTCTGGATTATCAGCTTTGGCATGCATCCCAAGAACAATTGCTTCTAAATCTGAAGTGATTTTTTCAGGAAACCAACCATAGCTTTCAGGAAGTAAACCTTTTGATTCTAATCGCGACTTTGAAGGGTCAAAAATCTCGTCATCACTTCCAGTAACGCGATATCCTTTATTGTGAAGTGCAATGGCTAAATTGTGCATCGCTGCACCACCAATAGCTATAAAATGTACGTTCATAGTATCTTTAATAAGCGCTGTAAAAATACTATTTATAATTCAGGATTTGCTGCCAAACTATTAAAAAGCTTCGCCTTAGCACTGTAGAATTTATACTGTACTTCAATAGCTTTTAATTGCCCTTCAATAAGTTTTGACTCATGGGGATTCACTGAGAATAAAGAACACTCACCCAAAACAAACCTTCGCTATTCTGGTTGTAACATTCCTAAATAATTTGTTACCATTTGCTCTACCAATTCATTTTGGGTGACATAAGAATCTAACTCTTAAATCAAAGTATTTATTTCATTCTGTAGATGAGCATGAGCCGCATCAATTTCAAATTCAGTATTCTACTATTTCAATTTTTATAAAGGCAAATCATCATGCGCTTTAGGCAATAATGGTAGAAAACTAACATGCAATCCTCCTTTATACTCTCCAGTGTTAAACGTGCGTGCAATCTCAGGAAACTCGGTAATAAAAAAGTATTCTTTTTTGTTTTCACTATGAACTTCTTTCGTTAAATACGATCTTAAATATTCATTAATAACAACACGACTTTAAAACTACCTCAATAATATGAATCAAAGTTTTATCTTGCTTTATGGCTCTTGTTACAACTTCAATTGCTTTATTCGACTGATCTGTGCAATCCCAAAACATTATGGATAGTAAAAACCATCTGATATTCTATCCAAGTCCAATACGAAGATGTAAGATATTATAGTAATTTATGTTTGCTTTCAAAATAACGATAGACAGAACTGTCAACAGCCCCGATCTGAACACCTAGTTTCTTAGTGGTAAAACTGTCGAACCTAATCTCATCAATCAATAATAAACTAGGTTCAATAATACGCTTTTAAAACTCTGAACACTAAGGATTCTTAATATGGATTTTGTAGGGCACCAAAATCTTTAAATTAGCGAGTAAATTTATCACATCTAAAATATTTGAACGCCTAATTAATAGTAACACTATGACTTTTGCGCATTTAACAAATATTTAGATTATTAATATTTTATATAATAAGTGTAAATAAAATTTATCAATGATTGCTTACAGCATAGAGATATTGTCTTTCTCTTCCTTGAAAACCTTGATTTTAGGGAGACTAGTAATTGCCTTATCGATCCATTTCAGAGCCTCTTCCTTATCTTTTTTGTGTTTATAGATCTGTGCCAAACGGTAATAAGCCCATGCTTTTGGCACACCATCCTTAGAAGAATAGTTAATTAAATAGGCTTTTAAACACTTTTCACCCTTATCTAATTGGATGTTATAATCCGCACATACTTTTCCAATTTGATAATACATCGCATTACGTTGGTGTTTCTCATGTGCTTTCTGGATGTTGTCTATAGCCTCGTCGGCTTTATTATGTGTCTGGTAAAAATTAGTTAGTTTTTCGTAACACGTTACCGATCCACCAACCTTAATAGCTAGTTTATAATGCTTTTCTGCCAGCTCTGGTTCATCATCGTGCTCATAGACATAACCCTTTGCTAAATAACCATCAACTTTAGATAATTTTTGCAATTCATTAGCATACTTTAAGGCTTTAGAATTACTCCCACCAACAATTCCAGGTAACGACACATACAATTCTACTAAAGCCCAACGTGCATCGATATGATTAGGATCTAATTCTGCTGCCTTTAAAAAGGCACGCTTTACATCACCTATGATACCCAGTGCTTTTAACTTACTAATGCTTAAAGCTTTCATGCCTAATGCACCTCCATACTTATATTGGTAATCTGCATTATTAGGTTCTTTATCCTTAAGTTTTTCGTACTGCGCAATGGCTTGATCCCACTTTTCTTGATGTCCATAGGCATCCCCAAGAAGCTCAATAGCCTCGTTATCCTCGGAATTTTCTGTAAGAAACGAAGTCATTTCCTGCTGCGCTTTTACATACGATTTTTCTGCTATATAAGCCTTCGCCTTTGCCTTTGCTGATTGAGCAAAGCAAAAAGACGACATAAAAAATACCCACAAAAACTTACTCATAACGCCTAAGACTTTCAGTAAAAATACAATTTAATAAGAATAGTATTCCCTTACAAATTGCTTAACTTGACTCATTGAAAAGGCATATTCACGCTTTTCCTCTTTTTTTGGAATGCCTTTTGAAGGTATTTTTGTGAAAATTTAAATTTTGATGAAACATTATATATCCTTAACGATGCTAATTTGCTTTGCTACTTTTTCTTTTGCTCAACACAGTTTTGAAGATAACTGGACAAAAGTTGAAAAACTGGAACGCGATGGTCTTACAAAAAGTGCTTCAAAGTTAGTGGATACCATTTATAATAATGCGATTAAAACTAATAACCAGCAACAACAAATAAAAGCACTTCTATTCTCAAGTAAATACATGCTTATTCTTGAAGAAGAGGCACAACTCAACATTGTAAACAATTTTAAATCAAAAATTAAAGAGACCAATAGTATTGTTACCAAACATTTATTAGAGAATATGCTTGCAACAATGTATTGGCAGTATTTTCAGCAAAATCGTTATCAGTTTTATAACAGAACGAAAGCTTCAGAGAAACTAGGTGATGATTTTAGAACCTGGGATCTAGAAACGCTCTTTTACGAAATACACAAGTACTATCAAAGATCCTTGCAAAATAGAGTAATACTTCAATTAGAAAAATTAGAAACCTACTCTATGCTGCTTAATGAAGCTAAAGACTCTAAGCGGTTTAGACCATCCTTATACGATTTACTATGTCATAATGCGCTTCAGTTTTATAAAACAACTGAAAATAGCATTACCCAACCTTCTTATCAATTTAAGATTGAAGATGCTTCATTTGCTAGCAATAGCGATCAATTTATTGATTTAGATTTAACCTCAAAAGACTCTTTGTCATTGCAACTCCAAGCCCTTAAAATATATCAGAACCTTATCAAATTTCACAAAAAAAACTGGGGATCTGAGGCCTTTGTCATGGCAGACATTGAACGTTTGAAATATGTGACTGAAAATGCCACATATACAGATAAATCACAAGTCTTAGAACAAACTCTAAAATCAAAAATTAAAGAGATTAAAAGCAACTCTGTTTCTGCTTTATATGAGTATGAATTAGCGCGTGTCTACTTTCAACGGGGTCAACAATACAACAATAATTCAGATAGAGTTGAAACTAAAGATTCTAATCGCTGGAAACTTAAAGAAGCCTTGGAGCTTTGCACAAGTATTATTACTAATTACCCAGATAGTGATGCTGCCAAGCAGTGCCAAGTTTTAAAGGACCAAATCGAACAACCAAATCTAAGGCTGCAAGCCGAAGAACATATTCCTATTAATTGGGCATCAAGAATTTTAGTGAATTACAGAAATCTTGACCAACTAAACTTCAACATTTACAAGATTGATAGAAATCAATTGGAAACTTATAACAAAAGTTACAATAGTGGTGATCAGGTCAGGTTTTTTAAAAACCTAGATCCTGTAAAATCGTTTACCAGTAATTTAAAAACAGAAGGAGATTACCAAGACCACAGTACAGAAGTTATAATACCAGCTTTAGCAAACGGTTTATATCTCATAAAAGCTGAGACAAATTCCGAAGACAATGTCTTTGTTAGCACCCACATTCAAGTGACAAACTTGGCTTTAATTGAGACCATACAAAATGATTTTATTCAATATCAGCTCATTGATAGAACAAATGGAACACCAATTGAAGGTGCTGTTATTAGTTTGAATTACAGAAATAACCGAAATAAGTATTATAACAAAATGCATTCTACTGATGCCTTTGGGATGTTTCAATTTAATAAGGATAGAAACTTCTACAGATCAGTTGAAATACGTGCTGATTTTAAGGATGATGTTGCTTTTTTTGGAGACGCTAATATTGGCAGAAAATACGATCGAACCAACAAAAACACCCTACAGAACAATGTCTATCTTTTCACAGATCGTGGCATATACAGACCAGGCCAAACGGTATATTTTAAAGGCATAGCAACAGAAACTAGAAATGGGAATACTGAAGTATTAGCAAACGAAAACGCTAAAATAGAATTGCGAAATGTTAATGGCGAGGTACTGAATACTTTGGAACTAAAAACTAATGACTTTGGATCAGTAAGTGGCGAATTTATTTTACCAAATGATGGTTTAACGGGAAACTTTAGTATTGAGATGTCCTGCAAAAATTCAGGCTACACCTACTTTTCAGTCGAAGAATATAAACGCCCAAAATTTAAACCAGAATTTAAACCAGTAACAGAAACATTTAAAGTTAATGATAGTATTACGGTTAAGGGCACAGCTATCGCCTTTGCTGGTAGCAATATTACAAACGCCAAGGTAGTCTACAGAGTAAAGCGACAAGTGCAGTACCCAAGTTGGTGGTATTGGAGACGTCCTGGCTATTATAGTTCAGAAGCTCAGGAAATCACTTTTGGAGAAGGAAAAACAAACGCTAAAGGAGAATTTGAAATTACCTTTAAAGCCATTCCAGATGCATCTGTTTCAAAAGATCAATTGCCAATTTTTAATTACGAAGTTACCGCTGATATTACCGATATAAATGGCGAAACACGCACAGCAAGAACAAGGGTAAGTGTTGGTTACCATGCCATGACCCTAAATATAATTGCGCCACAGTCTATTGATAAATCCAAAAAGGAAATTGATATTGAAATAGTCTCTAAAAATCTCAATGGCGAAGTTATTCCAGCCAGTGGAACATTAAGTGTATATAAACTCGATGCACCTGCTTATGTCCTTAGACCGAGACCTTGGAATGCCCCTGATTATCAAGTTATTCCTAAGGAAGAATTTAAACGTATGTTTCCTCACGAGTCATACCATAACGAACACCTTTTAAGGGAATGGACAAAAGGCAAGAAGGTGTTTAGCATTAATTTCGATACTGATAATGCAACAACCATTAGCCTTAAAAAGTTAAAAAAATGGACCTCAGGAAAGTACATTATCATTGCTGAAAGTCAGGACAAGTTTGGTCAAGATGTAAAGGATGAAGTTTATACAAGTATTTATAGTGATGCAGACAAAACTGTAGCAGACCAACAATTGTTTACGGCGACCCTAAATAAAGCCAGTTATCAACCAGGTGATTTAGCAAAACTCACTTTAGGATCAGCAGCAAAAGACATCGCCATAACTGTTGAAGTTGAAAAAGATGGTATTATTTTCAATAGACAATTAGTTAAGCTTAATAATTCTAAAGCAACGGTTTCTATTCCTGTGTTGGAGGGAGATGTTGGTGGTTTTCAAGTACACACAAGCTTAGCCGCATTTAACTCCTATTTACCTCAAAGTTTTAGGGTTAATGTGCCTTATCCTAAAACAGATTTAGAGATTGAAACGTCTACGTTTAGAGATAAATTACAACCAGGACAAGAGGAAACTTGGAGTTTTAAAATTAAAGGACCTCAAAGTGATAAGGTTACTGCCGAACTATTAGCCAGCATGTATGATGCTTCTTTAGATGAATTTAAGGCACATAATTGGTCCTTTAACCCTATACAAAGGCCTAGTTATTATGGCAGAATAAATAAGAACTCTAGATATAGTTTTGGTAATACCAATTTTAGACAGTTCAATTATTTTAAACGTATATCAAATATAAGTCCGCAATCCTATGATCAATTAAATTGGTTTGGGTTTAGCTTCGACGGTTCTCATTATTACATGCGAAGACAATACTTAAGAAGTAGATTTATAAATACACCATCATATTTTAGCTCTTCTCAGCAACCTAACTCAAAAGCTGGAATTATTAAGGGAACCGTAATTGATGAAGAAGACAGGCTACCGCTACCTGGTGTTAGTATCATAATTAAAGGCAAAAGCACGGGAACTCAAACTGATTTTGACGGGAATTTTGAATTAGAAGCAAAAAAAGGAGATATCATATCGGTTAGCTATATTGGCATGAAACCACTTGATATTTCTATATCTGAAGACAACACTTATAAGATAAATTTGGTCCCAGAATATGATGCTCTTGATGAGGTGGTGGTCGTTGGCTATGGAACAACTACTAAAAAAGCATTTACCGGTTCTGCTAAAACAGTGAGTAGAGGAGATTTAGAAACTCAAAGTTTTGCAGATGTATCTGAAGCGCTTGAAGGAGAAGCTGCTGGAGTTACGGTTATAGATGGATCTGGTCAACCAAGTAGTACTTCACAAATACGCATAAGAGGATTTGGTTCTGTAAATGGAAATAGAAATCCTTTATATGTCGTCAATGGTGAAATCTTTGAAGGTGATATCTCATCCATCGATGAAAATACCATCACTAAACTGACCCTATTAAAAGACGCAGAAGCTGTTGCCATTTATGGTGAAAGAGGTAAAAATGGTGTCCTACTTATTGAAACTGGTGGCTCATTACAAAATATTCCCGTTCGTAAAAACCTCAACGAAACTGCGTTTTTCTTTCCGCATTTACAAACGAATAAAAACGGTCAAGTGAGTTTTAATTTCACTGCACCAGAGGCTTTAACACGATGGAAATTACAATTATTAGCCCATACCAAAACCCTAGAAAGTGCAGTCACGCAATTGGAAGCCGTTACTCAAAAAGAATTAATGGTCATCCCAAATGCACCTCGTTTTTTAAGAGAAGGTGACCAAATTACTATCAGTACAAAGATTGCCAATCTTACCGATAAGGAACTTTCTGGTATAGCACAACTATTGTTAACTGATGCCATTTCAGGCCAATCATTAGATACTGACTTAAATAACAGCAATAATCAATTGAGCTTTAATATAGATGCTAATGGCAATACCCAAGTATCATGGAGTCTTGATATTCCAGAGGGAATTCAAGCTGTAGAATACAAAGTAATAGCAAAGTCAGGTGAATTCAGTGATGGTGAGCAAAATGCCTTACCTGTATTATCTAATCGCATGTTAGTTACTGAAACGATGCCGCTGTGGATCCGCTCTAACGAATCAAAAACCTTTACGCTAGACAAACTCAAAAACAATAAGTCTACGAGTTTAACCAACCATAGGTTAACCTTAGAAATGACCTCTAATCCAGCCTGGTATGCTGTGCAAGCCTTACCATACCTAATGGAATATCCTTACGATTGTAACGAACAGACCTTCGCTAGGTATTACTCTAATACCTTAGCGCAACATATTGTAAAATCCAATCCTAAGATTGAAGCTGTATTTAATCAATGGAAAACACAGGAGGCATTGATTTCAAATCTTGAGAAAAATCAAGAATTAAAATCATTATTAATTCAGGAAACTCCTTGGTTACGCGATGCACAGTCAGAAACCGAACAAAAGAAGCGTATTGGTTTACTTTTTGATCTCAATAAAATGAATACTGAACTAAATTCAGCCTTGAGGAAACTTAAACAAAACCAATTGCCTTCTGGTGCTTGGCCTTGGTTTAATGGTGGCTATGCCAACCGTTACATCACCCAACACATTATTGGTGGTTTTGGACATTTAAAACAATTAAATGTGTCACCAAATACAAAGGAGATGGCTATGATTCAAAATGCATTTCAATATTTAGATGATAAGTTTATTGAAGAGTATTACGATCTTAAAAAATACAATAGTGATGTAGATCTTAGCAAGGATCACTTGTCTTACATGCAATTGCATTACTTGTATGTTAGGAGCTTTTATCCTGAAATCAAAGCTTCAAAGGAAGTTGAACAAACCATGGAGTATTATAAAAGTCAGATTAAAAAATACTGGTTAAAGCGATCACTCTACGCTAAAGGTCTTATGAGTTTAACCATGCACAGAATGAATGATGATAGCACTGCTGCAAAAATATTAAGATCTCTCAAAGAGAATAGTATCTCGTCTGATGAATTAGGCATGTATTGGAAATCGAATACAAATTCATGGTATTGGTACCAAGCACCAATTGAAACCCAAGCCCTTTTGATTGAAGCCTTTTCTGAAGTTGGAAATGTCATCCAAAACGATGCAAACAATCTAACAGACATCGATAACCTTAAAATATGGTTGCTAAAAAATAAGCAGACCAATCAATGGAAAACTACCAAAGCAACAACAGAAGCTGTTTATGCCTTATTGTTGCAAGGCAGTTCTTGGCTAGATGTTTCAGAGATGGTAGCTGTTAAAGTTGGAAATACTGATATAGGACCTAAGAAATTAGAGGATGTTAAACACGAAGCAGGCACTGGATATTACAAAACCTCATGGACAGGTTCCGACATTAAACCTGAACAAGCAGAAGTACAACTCACTAAAAAAGGCGATGGCATTGCTTGGGGAGCTTTATACTGGCAATACTTTGAAGACTTAGATAAAATTACAACGGCTGAAACTCCACTGAAATTAAGCAAAAAACTCTTTTTAAAATCCAATACAGATAAGGGTGAAGAAATCTCAGAAATAACATTAGAGACCAAACTTAATGTTGGTGATTTAGTACGCGTACGAATTGAGTTACGAACTGATCGTTCCATGGAATTTGTTCATCTTAAAGATATGCGTGCTGCTGGGTTTGAACCTATAAATGTACTCTCGCAATATAAATGGCAAGATGGATTAGGATACTATGAAAGCACTAAGGATGCAGCTACAAACTTCTTTATCGACTATTTGCCAAAAGGTGTTTATGTGTTTGAATATGATTTACGTGTCAATAATTCTGGAAATATGAGTAACGGCATTAGTACCATTCAGTCTATGTATGCTCCAGAATATAGTAGCCATAGTGAAGGGATGAGAATCTCGGTTAACTAAAAACTTAACTGCTCTTTGAATACATAGGATTGTCTTCTGGAGATTTCTATTTCTTCTCCAGAATTCATTTCTATTTTTAATTTTCCATTAAACCAAGAAACCACCTTTTTCACATGATTAATATTGATGATTTGTTGTCGATTAGCTCTAAAAAACACATCAGAAGGCAACTTCTCTTCAATCTGAACTAAAGACTTATAAATCAAAGGCTTATTAGCTTCAAAATATACTCGAGTATAATTACCTACTATTTCAAAAAATGAAATATTCTTTATTTTAACCAACCAACATTTTTCACCATCTTTAATAAAAATCTGTTTATCTAAACTCATTCCTCTATCTTGTGTTCTAGTTCTGGGCATGGTATTCTCTTTTTCAAGAATCCTATCAATAGACCTAGAAAAACGCTTTTGGTTGATTGGTTTTAACAAATAATCGAATGCATTGTATTCAAATGATTTAATAGCGTACTCATCAAAAGCTGTAGTGAAAATAGTTATTGGCACCTCATCTAACATTTCTAAAAGCTCAAATCCATCTTTTTCTGGCATATTAATATCTAAGAAAAGTAAATCAGGTTTCTCTTTATTTATGAGATTAAAACCATCATCTACATTCTCTGCTTCACCAATAAGTTCAATCTCTTTATAGGCTTTTAAAAGCTCTTTTAACTCATTACGAGCTAAACGCGAATCTTCTATTATAGCAGCTTTTAATTTTATCATCCTAAAGGAATTTTAATAGTGGCAACCACCTTATCCCCAATTTCATTTAAAGTAAATAAGGCATTAGTTCCGTATAATAACTTAAGACGTTGTTTTATATTTTCTAATCCTAAATACGTAGAATTTTCAGCATGTCGTATATGTCCAGTATTTGCAACCTCAATATACAATTGATCAGCCTCTATCAGAGTTGTTAGTTTCACTTTACCTCCTCGTTTAAGGGTAGAAATACCATGTTTAATTGCATTTTCAATTAATATCTGAATAATCATAGGTGGAATCTGCTTGTCTATTGACTTTTCATCTATTTGAGTTTCAAAATCTAAGCGATCCTCAAATTGAATTTTTGAAACCTCTATATAGTTTTCAACCATTTCTAATTCATCCTCTAAAGAAATAGAATTAATCCCATTCTTTGTGAGAGAATATCTTAAGGTTTCTGATAAACTAGTTAACATATTTCTCGCTTTATTAACGTCTTCTAACATCAATCCCCTTATGTTATTTAAACTATTAAACATAAAATGCGGATTAATCTGCCCTTTAAGTGTATTAAGTTGTGCATCTTTTAAATTGGCTTCCAATTTTAACTGGTTTACTTTAATTGTGTTAATATGATGAACAAATTTCAAAGTTAAAATAACAAATAACCAAACTAAATAATAAGCCAAAAAATGGGGTACATTGGATAGTTTTTGAATTAAAGTTAAACTGTTACTTCTCTGGAAGTAATAATTCATTGGAACATTTAATAAAGGCCAAAGTAAAATATGATAAATAATTTGTGTCAGTATTACTACACCAACAAGCTTATATATATCGGTTTTAGAATAATTACCAATATCAAAATATTTCTCTACAAAAAACAAGATGACAAATGATAAAATAAAACCCAAAAAGCCGCACAAAACTCCCTCAGCTATGACGTAATTCATATAAACATTGGACACATTTCTTCCGTAAGTAATTTTATCTATAGTAAGCATTAATAGAGCAAATAAAATCCATCCTATAAAGTTTAATATCCAATATTTATAACTACCTAAAAGTTTCATTATTTAGTTTAGTGTGTAATGAATTATTCGCAAGATAGATGATAATTAATGCTTATGAAATCTTAATTTGTACAGCATTGTTATTTCCAATACATCTCGCTCTTCTTTTTGTCATATTCTAAGACAAACCAGCGAGTCTGCCAATCTAGTCTCTATAAATTACTTAGGCAATAATACCTGTAGTGTATGATTCAAAATAAATTATCGCATACGGAATTAATTTCAATAACTACAAATGTATAATATAGACTCCATATTTTTGCAACGTGCCATCTAGGTTTGCAGTTTTGATCTACTACGTATCAAAAAAGTTTGAGCATATGATTTTTGCTTGCTCTTGTTCATTCATAAAATCTATATAAAAAACTACAACCAGCGCTTGCATTAATAGAGGTAAATTTTATGGTGTTTTGTTAAGACAAGTAAACTAATGTGGCCTACATAACAAAAAATGATGATGTTTTTGTTGTTTTTATACTGTTAGTACTTTTCGAGCTTTGTTAGATATTTTTTAGATGTGTCTTGCCGTTTTCTTATTGATTTTTGGGGAATTGATGATTTTGACTGTTAATTGATTTAGCTTGCTTTAACTTCAAGAATACTTTAGATTATAAACTATTGTTTTTAGATTATTGATTACTGCCGTCTTTTAATTGATAACGTAAATCTACAATCACACCTTTCTTTTACAATCAATAATATGATGAGTGGTAAATAATATAAGCTCAGTGGCAAACATTTTATACAATGAAAGACCTTTCAATATTTAAATTGCAAAGATCTTCCAGTAAAAATAATTGATTAGTTATTTTAAATATTGATAAAAGTATATCATAAATCCTCACATTTAATCTATCGATTATAAGGATACTCACTTATCCAATTAAAGCCACGATTAACAAGCAAGAACTTATCCTTACCTAGTTTCTTTGTAGTTCCTATTATTGTATCATTTTTAACTATGAAATTAAAATCTAAAGTGTTATCAGTCTTTGAATAATTAAAATCAAAACTTTCTGCATTACCGCCGGACATTGACATAAACCTAATTTTTTGTTTCAGAGTATCTAACTCAATATTGTATACCTCGCGTTGTTTATTCATTTTCTCTATCTGTACCATTCCCTCTCTTTCAAATCTTATGTTTTTCCATAGTTTCGGACTTTTATAATTTGTTAGTGTATCCCCATTAACAACAAAATCAGCAACTTCATAAACACCATATAAAGGAGGCTTAGGTAAATCCGTTCCGTATATTTTCTGAGATTCTAATACCCTGTAAAAACCGTAACCTAATGCATAAACAATTACAAGTCCTTTAAAAACTTTTAAACTAATATCCACCCCCTTTTCTAATTTAGGACGAGCAATAATTACCAATTCATTTACTGGATTATTAGTGAGTAGAAATTGCATCACTTTTCTAAAATCTTTTGCCAAAAGGAAAAGTGTCATAACTACTAAATGTGTGGATAATATTTTTACCGGCACGTCAAAAAAGTAATTCACTGCCATTACATTCATAGTTGTCATTAGAGTAATAATAGCTCCAAGGGTTAATGTTCTTCTAAAAAGTAATAGACCTGCAAGGACTTCTGCTATGCCCATAAACATATTATAGCCTTTAGAAAAGCCTAAAAATGTCCAAGCTAAACCCATTGGTGATGATTCTCCGTAAGGCTGTAATAATCTATAAAAATTAGGTTCTGGAAATTGCAACTGTATAACCTTAGACAAACCATAGTTTATTAACATCAAACCAACATAAAATCGCATAGCTGTTGTTAACCAATAATATAATTTAGTATAGCTATTTTGCCTTCTATCTATAATAGACCAAATAATTGTACCTAAAAGTGCCAAGGAAAAAATTATGAGTATTACTAGATAATCATAACCTGTATCGCCACTTCCATTTGGACTTGTATTAACCCTAAAAGGAATACCTAAAACCTGTTCCCCAAACCAAGGAGCAAAACTCTGCATCCACTCCAAAGGGATCTTAGCTAAATAATTGAAAAATGGGTATGCCCCATTGTTTTGAAAAAAGATAAATAAAAGAAAATAAATAAAAGAAAATCTAAAGCCAATTGATGATAATACAGATTGCTTTTCATCAGACGTTGAATAAGTATAAGTTAGCAAAGACAATACGACTATCAAAATAAAAATTATGGTGATAGCAATTCCAATATTTGGAAAAACAGCTTCAATACTCCCAACCTTTTCAGAAATACCTTTTCCTTCGATTAAAACAGAAAAGTTACCATCAATACTGTCATTACTTGATTTAGCAGAAAATTCCCTGACTAAAGTGCCGTCTCCACTTCCTACACCATAATTCCATCCTGTTATAGCACGATTGGACACCTCACTTTCAAAACTTGGATTATGAATCTCTACAGGCTGAAAAAAACCATGATCATCTTCTATATAAACCTCAAACTTATCGAAGAAGAATTTACCATTATACGAACAAATGACACCAAAATTTAACTCCGCAGATTTATCGTCAATGATACCTTGAACCTCATAAGACTTCCACTCGTTTAATTTTATAGGTCTATTACCCATATTATCAAAAAAACCTCTTCCTTGCCCTGGTTTATTATCTACTCTTGCCCAAATGCCTGCCCATGCCTGTTCATCATTGGTATCTACCTTAGCAAACGCTACAATTTTAAACCTCTTAATAGAATCAGTTGCTACCTCAACTTCAATAGATTGACTAAATGATGTCCAAGTTCTTGAAATTTCTTTTACGTCTTGAGCATTTGCAGTGAAATGAAGTAAAATAGAAAACAATAGAGCGCATAGTCTTTTCATAGATGGCTTTTTAAATTTTAATTGTACGGTGAATTTCCTAAATATAGATATTGAAAATTTTGATTTAAATGAAAAATATGACAAACGGTCCTCTGATAACGCTAAGCGGAAAAACAACAATCTATAAAGCATGGAAATAGCTTAAATCATTAGACAAAAAATAATTTTAAAGTTCAAGGATTAATCATATCATTACGAATGCAAAAGTTTTTAAGGTTCTAAGAATGTTATTTTGAATTTTTGTCTTTGTTTTTTAGTTTAAACAAGTTCTTTTATCTTAAAGTCAATAGGTGATGCTGGTACTTATTTTGGTGTCTTTATGAATTCTAAAACAATGACACTTGTAGCCAGTATAGAAATTCTTGCTGGTTTGACTCTAATCATTGATAAATTTGATAGATGACTAGCATTAATTTTAATGAGTGTTTCAGTGAACGCTTTACTTTTTCATGTCATCTTGGACTCAGACAATAGTATTGAGGTAATAGTATTATTGGTTCTTAATGTTGTAGTGCTAATTGGTTACAAAAACAAATACAAAGACGCACTGAATTAAGTCAAACAAATAAAAAAGAGGCTTTTGGCCTCTTTTTTATGGTATTCGCTTTGTAACTATCGCTAGTTGTCCCATATGATTAGCTTGATGTTCCATAACATGAAACCATGCCCAGTGATTACTCACACCACCATTCATTTCCTTAAACCAATGATCATCTTTAGTCTTCAATAATTCTTTGGTTTTAGCTCTTACCTGATCATAAATATCCAGGTAATATCTGATAGGTTTACCTTTAAATTCTGCACGTGCTTTATCACCGAGATTTAAAGCTGTTCCCCATTCTTGCTTCTCTTCTTCATTAAAACTTCTACCTTCAAACGTATATACCTGATAATAAGCTTCTGTTGCTGCTAGATGATAAATCATTGCACCAGGACTATTTGCATTTTCATCTAAAAGAAAATCTGTTCCTTCTTGATCTAATAGGCTGACGTAACGTTCTAATCGTTTTTTAAGATTATCTAACATAGATACCATTTGACCAATATCCCGGGAATAACCTTCAGGAGCTTTTATCTCAAGCTGTGCTTGTAGACTTGATGTACTTAAAAATAGTGCTAAGATACTAGTCATTAAGCCTATTTTTTTAAAATTATTCTTAGACTGACAAGTAAGTTTGCAATAAGATGATTTCATGTGATTGATGGTTTTGATTCTCTTAAAAATAGAATCAATTTCATCACTCAAGCACGCTATTAACATGAGATTAACTATTTCTTTGGCGGATAGCCCGCAAAAATCTTATGCACCAGTTTTACAAAAGTTGCTTCTCTTTTTTCGGGAGATGCATTAGGTCCATATGTGGATTCACTGACGGCTTGCCAAAACAACTTTTCATTCTGAGCCTTATCAACAAAGTCAATGATAATTTGTCGCGTATTCTGGTTGCTTGCAATTGGTATACCCACAGAAACTCCACCGAAGCTACCCCCGCCTCCACCTCCAGCACCAACACCAACACTCGTGGTATTACGATTCATAACCTCTTGACTTTGGATATCAATAAAAAAATCGGGGTCATCAGATCGCGTCAATCCTAAGGTAGCCAACTCTGCATCTATGGCTCTCATAATGCGCTTATTATCTAACTCGCTGAGTCCAGTTTCCATATCATCAAAATAGTTGTAGGCTTTATATTGGCTAAAATCTGTTGACTTCTCGTAATCATAATTTACAATAGTACCACAAGACATGAACAATAGTGGAAGAAGAAAATATTTTAAAAGACGCATTTTTTATTTTAAAGATACTAAATATAAACGTCAAGCCTCACGCCAACTATTCATTTAACAATTTCCACAAGGTATCTTTTAATTGTGTTAAACCTTGTTGTGCAACAGAGGAAATAAAGAGATAAGGACATTCTAAGTCTTTGTCTAGGACAGCAGAAATTTCGCACTTTAATTCATCATCGAGCATATCGGACTTCGAAATCACAACAAAACGTTCTTTATCAAGCATCTCAGGATTGTAACGACGTAACTCATCCACTAAAATATTATATTGCGCGACGATATCCTTAGCGTCTGCAGGAATCAAAAATAACAAAATAGAATTTCGTTCTATATGTCTTAGGAAGTAATAGCCTAGTCCTTTCCCCTCAGCAGCACCTTCAATGATTCCGGGAATGTCTGCCATAACAAAGGATTGAAAATCACGATACTTCACAATGCCTAAATTAGGTTTTAAAGTCGTGAACTCATAATCCGCAATTTTTGGCTTTGCCGATGTTAAAACTGATAACAAAGTTGACTTTCCAGCATTAGGAAACCCAACTAATCCAACATCTGCAAGAACTTTAAGCTCTATAGTAATATTTTTCTCTTCTAAGGGAATACCTGGCTGTGCATATCGCGGCGTTTGATTAGTAGAACTTTTAAAATGCCAGTTACCTCGACCGCCTTTACCGCCTTCAGCAACAATCTTCTCTTCACCATCCTCAGTGATTTCAAAAAGTACTTTATCCGTTTCAGTATCTTTAACAACAGTTCCTAAAGGCACTTCTATAATAGCATCCTCACCATCAGCTCCAGTACTTCTTCCCGAACTTCCATGAGCACCATGGCCTGCCTTTATATGCCTTTTAAATTTAAGATGTATTAAGGTCCAGAGATTAGAATTTCCACGAATAATCACATGACCTCCACGGCCGCCATCGCCTCCATCAGGACCACCTTTTTGAATATATTTTTCGCGATGTAAATGCGCAGAGCCTTTACCTCCATTACCTGAAGATACATGCATTTTTACATAGTCAACAAAATTTCCTTCAGTCATGATTGCTTATCCTAAAACAGACAATTTTATAATTAAACCTTAGAATTGAATAGTAGTTTTTATTCGAAAGATTAGAGCTTATCTATAACATCACTTAATCTAACAGTAATATCTTCAATACTACCAACACCATCAACACCAAAGTATTTATTTTGATCAGAGTAATACTCCTTTAATATGGCTGTTTTGTCGTAGTACTCTTTAATACGATTTCTTATGATACTTTCATCAGCGTCATCTGCTCTACCACTAGTTTCTCCTCGTTTTAATAATCGCTCAACTAACACTTCATCATCAACTTCTAAAGCTACCATAGCATTAATTTGAGAATCTTTATTATCCATAAGATCACCTAATGCTTTTGCTTGTGCATTTGTTCTTGGAAAGCCATCAAAAATAAAACCATTAGCACCAGCATTTTTTTCAACTTCTTTGTTCAACATGTCTATCGTTACTTGGTCTGGCACCAATTCACCTTTATCCATATATGACTTGGCCAACATACCAAGGGCTGTTTTATTTTTAATATTATATCTAAATACATCACCTGTAGAGATGTGTACTAAATCATATTTTTCTTTTAAAAATTCGGCTTGTGTTCCTTTACCTGCCCCTGGAGGGCCAAATAGCACAATATTTGTCATGTGTTGTGTTGTTTTTAATTGATAAACATCTGGTAAATCTCTTCCCAATCCATCATAATCAAGTCCATAACCGACAATGAATTTGTTTGGAATATCCATACCAACGTAATGAAGTTTAAAATCTTTTGCATATGCCTCAGGTTTGTAAAATAATGTTGCAATTAATAATTGCTTCACTTTCTCATTTTTGAAGATGCGATGTACCTCCTCCAAAGTATTACCTGAGTCTATAATATCCTCTAAAATTACAACTGTTCTACCCGTAAGATCTTGGGTTATGCCTATTAATCGTTGAATATCTTCTGTTGACTTAACCCCTTCATAGGATGCCAATTTGATGAATGTCACTTCACAAGGTTTTGGATACTTTTTCACAAAATCACTTACAAACATAAATGACCCATTAAGTATGCCTACAAAAACTGGCATTTCATCACCCAAATCTCTAGCCACGGTGTCGACCATTTGTTGGACAGCCTCCTCGATTTCTTGTTCAGAAATGAAAGGTTTAAATAATAAATCGTGAAGCTTAATAACCATCTTGTAAAATTAGAAATGCAAAGATAATCAAATGATTATCGATAGCCCATTTTTGCTTTCTAATTTTAGAATTTTGTACTATAATTAGCTTATTTTTGTACTGAATTTTAGTGTTTAATAGATAGATGTATACCTTTATAGAAAGTGCGCATGAATTACTTCTCTTCAAATTTTAAACTTGGGATACTCGGTGGTGGTCAGTTAGGCAAAATGATCTTGTATAACACCCGTAAATATGACATTTACACCTGTGTAATGGATCCTAGCGAAGTTGCGCCAGCGCGTTTAGCGTGTGATGAATTTACAGTTGGTGATTTGCTTGATTTTGATGCTGTGATGAACTTTGGAAGACAAGTGAATGTTTTGACTATTGAGATCGAAAATGTGAATGTAGATGCACTCGAAAAATTAGAGAAGGAAGGCATAAACGTTTTTCCGTCTGCAAAGACATTACGTACTATTCAAAATAAAGCACATCAAAAACTGTTTTATAGAGACCACAACATCCCAACAGCAGACTTTTCACGTTTTGCACACACCTCTGAAATTAGTGATGCTATTGACAATGGCGGATTAAGCTATCCTTTTGTTTGGAAAAGTGCTCGTTTTGGTTATGATGGACAAGGAGTAAAAGTTGTGCGACGTTATACTGATCTCATAGATCTACCAAATGTAGAATGCATTGCAGAAGATCTGATACCCTTTAAGAATGAGTTAGCAGTTATCGTAGCAAGGAATTCTGAAGGGCATTTAAAAACTTACCCCGTTGTAGAAATGGAATTTCATCCTGAAGCTAACCAAGTAGAATATGTGATTTGTCCAGCTAGAATTCCTGATGCCATTGCTAAAAAGGCAGAATTAATTGCCTTAAAAACAGCGGCAGCATTTAAACATGTTGGCTTATTAGCTGTTGAAATGTTTCAGACTGAGGATAGCGAGATTCTAGTCAATGAAGTAGCGCCAAGACCTCATAATTCTGGTCACTACAGTATTGAAGGCAGTTATACGTCCCAATTTGAACAACATTTACGATGTATTCTTGGATTACCGCTTGGTAAAACCGAAAGTAAAGTCGCTGGTGTCATGGTAAATCTAGTTGGTGCTGAAGATCATACCGGAAACGTGGTCTATAAAAATATTGAGGATATTATGGCCATGGATGGCGTAACACCTCACATATATGGAAAAAAGCAAACCAGACCTTTTCGTAAAATGGGGCATGTTACCATAGTTGATGAGGATGTAAATAAAGCGCGTGAAGTAGCAGAAAAGGTAAAGAAAACAATAGAAGTTATAAGTGAATAAATTATGAGTAAAGTTGGTATAATCATGGGAAGTAAGAGCGATTTGCCTGTAATGCAAGACGCTATTGATATATTAAAAGGGTTTGATATTGAGGTAGAAGTCGATATCGTTTCTGCTCATCGTACTCCAGACAAATTATTCGATTATGGCAAAAATGCGCATAAAAGAGGTATAAAGGTCATTATTGCTGGTGCTGGTGGAGCTGCTCATTTACCAGGTATGGTCGCATCACTGTCACCTTTACCAGTCATCGGAGTGCCTGTTAAAAGTAGTAACTCTATTGACGGATGGGACTCTGTTTTATCAATTCTCCAAATGCCAGGTGGAGTACCAGTTGCAACTGTGGCTCTGAATGGAGCTAAAAATGCAGGTATCCTTGCTGCTCAAATCTTAGGAAGTGCAGACCAATGTGTTTTAGATAAAGTAATGGTATATAAAGAAGGATTGAAGGCTAAGGTTATCGCTTCTGCTAAAGAACTCTAAAAAGCCTCAACTTGCGTTAAGGCTTTTAGCTATTAACCAACCCTTTAAGAACAAAAATTCTTGCTCGTTAAGGATGGGCAAAAGTAATACAATCTTTGAAAAGAAGAAAAAATTGATCTCTTAAATTAGCGTTAAAATTCACATTATCAATCAAATACGTAAGAAAAATTAGACGATTAAAAAAAATGACAATTTTAAATAAATACTTCAATACTGCTTACAATACAGCACCTTTTTCATCCATAAAAAATGAAGACTTTCTACCAGCCTTTAAAATAGCGATAGAAAAAGCTAGAACTGAAATTGATGCTATTGTAAACGCTAACGAAGAACCAACATTTGAAAATACAATTGAAGCTCTTGATTATTCTGGTGAACAGCTGGATAGGATCTCAAGTATATTTTTCAACCTTAATTCTGCTGAAACCAATGACGATATTCAAAAAATAGCGCAAGAAGTTTCTCCATTATTATCTGAATTTAGTAATGACATTACTCTTAACGAGGATTTATTTAAACGTGTTAAGGCCGTCTATGATATGAAGGCAGAGTTAAACCTCAACACAGAACGAACAACACTTTTAAATAAAAAGTATAAGAGCTTCGCAAGAAATGGTGCCAATTTACCAAAGGATAAGAAAGAAGAACTTCGGGCTATTGATAAAGAATTAAGTAAACTGAAACTAAAATTTGGAGAGCATATCTTGGCAGAAACCAACACCTTTGAAATGTTGCTAACGGAAGAATCCCAAGTATCTGGATTACCAGAAGGAGCAAAAGAAGCTGCCAAACAATTAGCCGAAAGTAAAGACAAAACAGGTTGGATTATAACGTTAGATTATCCTAGTTACATTCCATTTATGACGTATGCTGACGATAGAACATTAAGAGAACAGCTTTCTAAAGCATTTGGCAGTAAAGGTTTTAAAAACGACGATCTAGATAATCAAGATATTGTTTTAAGTATTGCGACCTTAAGATATAAGCGTGCCCAACTCTTGGGCTACGCTTCACATGCGCATTTTGTCCTAGAAGAGCGTATGGCAGAAACACCAGAGAAGGTGAACGCTTTTCTTAAAGAATTATTAGAAAAGGCTAAGCCTGCTGCAACGAAAGAGTTTAACAAACTGCAAGAATTTGCAAAAGATCTTGACGGGATTGACCAATTACAAAAATGGGACTCTGCCTATTATTCTGAAAAATTAAAACAGCAATTATTCAGTTTAGATGATGAGCAGTTAAAGCCCTACTTTAAACTAGAAAATGTGATTAATGGTGCCTTTACAGTTGCCGAAAAATTATTTGGATTACAATTTGAAGAAATTAATGATAAGGATGGCGTTGATTCAATAGACAAATATCATGAAGATGTTTTAACTTATAAAGTCATAGACGATGAAGGTGCTTTAGTAGCCATATTTTATGCTGACTTTTTCCCGAGAGCAGGAAAGCGAAACGGAGCTTGGATGACCTCTTTTAAACCTCAAATGATAAAGGACGGTCATAATCACCGTCCACATATTTCCATTGTTTGCAATTTTACCAAGCCCACAAAGAGTAAGCCATCATTACTAACGTTTAATGAAGTAACTACGCTTTTTCATGAATTTGGACATGCGCTTCATGGCATGCTAGCCAATACAACTTATCCAAGTTTATCTGGAACTAGTGTCTATTGGGACTTTGTTGAATTACCAAGTCAAATTCTTGAAAATTGGTGCTACGAGGAAGAAACCCTAAAACTATTTGCAACGCATTACCAAACGGGAGAGGTGATTCCAATGGATCTCATTGAAAAAATTAAAGCCTCATCAACATTCCATGAAGGCATGCAAACCCTTAGACAATTAAGTTTTGGTATGCTAGATATGGCTTGGCATGCAGGTGAATCTCCAGAATCTATAACTTCTGTAAAAGACTACGAATCCCAAGCATTTAATGACACGCAGCTTTATCCAGAGGTATCAGAAAATTGCATGAGTACGGCATTTGCACATATTTTTCAAGGAGGTTATTCTTCTGGGTATTACAGTTACAAGTGGGCCGAAGTATTAGATGCCGATGCGTTTGAATACTTTAAAGAAGAAGGTATTTTTAACAAAACTGTAGCCAATAAATTTAAAGCTTATGTCTTATCCCAAGGTGGTACAGACAATCCAATGACGTTATATAAAAGGTTTAGAGGTCAAGAACCAAAACCTGAAGCCCTTCTAAGACGTGCTGGACTAATAAAATAGTGTCTTTTCCGTTTTGGTTATATGTATATCATAAAACCGATTGGACACATCTTTATCATTCTCATCCTAACGACACTTACCCAAGTTGGAGGCGTTATTTGGCTAATATCATTGGTTGTAACGAATTGGAAAGGGTGGAAAAAACGCTTTGTCTTTATGTGTCTATATCTCATTTTTAACCTAATTATTGTACCACCAATTGCGAAAGGTTTTGGTCGTGAAGCATTGCCTTGGTTTAGTGCAGAAGTAGCACCAAGAAACTGGTTCTACCCATTGGCATTTAGAAATTATGCAGATCCAGAATTAAAGGCCGTGCTATTTGAGTCTGCAAAAACTAGCGGACTTAAGATTACCTATTTAGATGCTAATTTTCCTTTTTTTAATGGCTTCCCATTATTACCACATCTAAGCCATAATGATGGAAGGAAAATAGATTTAAGTTTTATGTATTTGGATAACAAAGGACAGGCAACAACGGACAAACCTTCCCGTTCTGGTTATGGAGTTTATGTCCAAAAACGCTCTCAATCGTCCAAAAACTGTTTAGATCAAGGATTTTGGCAATACGATTTTACTAAATACCTAACCTTTGGAACTAATGATGATTTGGAATTTGACAAGAACGGTACTCGAGACTTAATTCAATCCTTACTATCCAAATCACAAACGCAATCTATTTTCATTGAACCTTACTTAGAACAGCAATTACAATTAAATAAAGCATATCGCATTCGATTCCATGGATGCAGAGCGGTAAGGCACGATGATCATATCCATTTACAAATAAAATAAACTTTCAGTAATTATTGAAAGTTTAATATTTATTGTATATTTGTTGTATGGAATATCAAGAGGCAAAAGAAAAGTTTATTAGTACTTGGGGAAGTTTAGGTACGCTTTGGGGCATTAATAAAGCCATGGCTCAAATACAAGCACTTCTTTTTATTTCTACAAAACCCTTATCCATGGAGGATATCATGGAGGAGCTCAAAATTTCTCGTGGCAATACTAGTATGAATTTAAGACAACTTATGGATTGGGGTATCGTTACTAAAGTATTGATTTCAGGGGAACGAAAAGAATTTTTTACAACTGAAAAAGATGTTCAAGAATTGGCAAGAATCGTTGCGAAGGAACGCAGTCGAAGAGAAATTAAACCCGTTATTAAAGTACTCCAAGAAGTCTCATCTATAAAAGATGACGGTACCGTGAATACCAAGGAGCTTATAAAACAAACAAAAGCCTTAAAGGACATTACTGACGATTTAGACAACTTAATGAACAAACTTGTAAATCAAAAACAAAACTGGCTAACAAAATCAGTTTTAAAACTTATGACATAGGCTCATATTTTTTTAAACAATACTTTCAATTTTTTCTGAAAGTTTAAAAACTATAGTATAATGAAGAATTTTTATCAAATTAATAGCTGGTTGATTCCAATAACAATTTTATTATGGTTTACTTTTTTGGGAGGCATAATTGCACAAACAGTGCTTGGTGCAACCCAAATAATAATGAGTATTTCTATAATGATAAATTTTAAAAAGC
>NZ_JABSST010000003.1 GCF_013213975.1 Winogradskyella sp. | reverse complement strand
CCATGTAGTAGGTAAAGCGAGCTCCAAAAGGAGCATTCTTCCCTCTATATTCGGCATCGCCCTGACTACCTACTCTACTCGCCTCTTTGTACCAATAAGCATCCTTTATTGGAAATAAGGTAGCCTCGGCAGTCATTACAGAAGCATCAAAATTTCGTAATGGTGTAATATCATCTAGAATAAAGAAACCTCTACCAAATGATGCTGCTACCAAATCATTTTCACGTCTTTGTATAGTAATATCTCTAAACGAAATGGTAGGTACTCCGCCACTCAACTTTACCCAATTTGCACCAGCATTATAGGTGAAATAAATGCCATATTCTGTAGCAGCAAACATTAGATTTTTATCAATATGATCTTGTACTAAACGCCATACTAACAAGGTTTCTGGAAGGTCTCCATTAATCATAGACCAACTCTTACCTTTATCACTACTTTTTAAGATATAAGGCTTGTAATCTCCATACTTATGATTATCAACCGCTGCATAAACAACATTAGCATCATATAAATCTGCTCTTACATCATTTACAAAAGGCACATGACCTAGTCCTTTGATAGAATTTAAACTGAATTTTCTCCAAGTGGCACCACCATCTTCTGTAGTTTGAATAATTCCATCGTCAGTTCCAGCATAAATTAGGCCTTCTTGTTTTGGTGACTCAGCTAATGATGTTATGGTATTGTAATTAGACATCGCGTACACATCCCAAGCATTATCCCAACTTTGTTGTTTACCATAGTAAGGAATCGTCATACGATCTTGGTTAAGCGTTAAATCCTCAGAAATTGGTGTCCAATCATCACCTCTATTCTCTGATTTCCAAACACGCTGCGATGCAAAATATAGTCGCTTTGGATTATGAGGACTAACTAAAATTGGTGCATCCCAATTAAAACGTTCAAATGGATCTCCTTCCCTAGCCTGTGGTTGAATAAATACGGTTTCTTTGGTGGTTTGATCGATTCTCCATAAAGCTCCTTGTTGAAATTCGCCATAAGTAATGTTGGGATTTCCAGGCTCAATAGCAGATTGATGACCGTCTGCTCCCAAGGTTTTCCACCAGTCTGAATTGGCTATTCCATCAGACCACATCGTATTTGAAGGTCCTCCGTGAGATCCATTGTCTTGTGTACCGCCATAAATTTTATAAAACGGTTCTGAATCGTCTACTGCCAATTTGAAGTATTGGGTAATTGGAAGATTTCTAATGTATTTCCAACTTTTAGTTAAGTCGAAACTTTCGTACAAGCCACCATCTGTTCCAAATAACACATAATTAGGATCAGAAGCTTTAAATGCCATAGCATGACTATCGACATGCTTATTACGTTCGTTCATGGTATAAAACGTTTTACCATGATCGTCTGATATTTGCACATAATTATTCATTAAGAACAATTTACCTTCATGATGTGGTGAAGCGTAAAGTTCTTGGTAGTAGTGTGGTCCTGTACCACCAGATACTGCATCTGATTGTTTTTGCCATGAGGCTCCTCGATTTGACGACATATATACTCCCCCCTTTCTACGATCTAATTCAATTGCCGCATAGATCACATCTGGATTAAATGATGAAATTGCCAAACCAATTTTACCTAAGTTAGAACCAGGAATACCATTAGTTAACTTTGTCCATGTGTTACCACCATCTGTACTTTTATGTATTCCAGATCCAGGTCCACCTCCTAAATAACCAGCAACAGTCCGTTGACGTTGCCACGTGGCAGCATATAAAACATCAGAATTTCTTGGGTCAATCACTAAATCGGTAGCGCCAACCCATTCATCATCACCAAGTGTTCTGGTCCATGTGGCTCCACCATCTTCAGTTTTGTAAACACCACGTTCACCACCAGAACTCCATAAAGGACCTTGCGATACAACCCAAATGGTATTAGAATCTTCTGGATGTACAACAACCTTTGAAATATGTTCAGATGCCTTTAAGCCCATATTTTTCCACGAACTACCATCATCATGACTTACATAAACTCCATCTCCAAAGGCGACGTGGCGTCCTCCAACATTTTCACCTGTTCCTACCCAAATAGTATGCGGATTTCTAGCATCTATAGCAACTGCTCCTATTGAATACGATTTTTGACTATCGAATATAGGTTGCCATGTCGTACCAGAATTTACAGTTTTCCAGACACCACCAGATCCAACAGCGACATACCAAACGTTTTCGTTGTGTGGATGGATAGCAATATCTGCAATTCGACCCGAGGTAAAAGCAGGTCCTATATTTCGTAACGAAAGACCACTAAAGGTTTTACTTTCAACTTCTTGAGCAGATAGACTAAACAGACTAAACACTGAAAGCAAAACAGAAAGCGATAAAAGTTTAATGCGTGATTTCATAGCTAAGTTTAAATTTAATTAATAGATGTTTTATTTATTGTTTTAATTCATGGACTAAATTTTGAAGCATATCGCAACCTTTTTGCAACTGCTCTTTAGAAATAAATTCATTAGGACGATGAGCCTGCGCTATAGATCCTGGTCCGCAAATAACAGATTCAAAGCCTTCATTGGCGTATTGGCCAACTTCAGATGCAAATGCTACAGTTGTCGTGGTATCATCCCCACAGATGGTTTTTATAAAATCTACAACGTCATCCTCATCCTTAGTATCTAAATGTGGTACTGGTGGATGATTCTCAATATTCTTTATTTCAAACTCTGGAAATATTCGTCGTAATGCTGCTTCACGCGCTCTACAGTAGGCTTTATATTCAGAAACAACTGTATCTACACTATCCATAGGAATAGTACGTAAATCCCAGTAAAAATGGGCTTTGTCTGCTATAACGTTTGGTGCAATACCACCTTGCATCATTCCTACATGGATCGTAGAATGTGGTGGTTCAAAACGCGCATCGAAACGTTCTTCTGATATAAATTGATCCATTCTATTTTCTAACCATTGCATTAAGCGCATACTTTCATGGATGGCACTCACCTCTTGTTTTATACGGCTACTATGACCTGCTGAGCCATTAACATAGGTTTCCATAATATAAATGCCTTTTTGGCCAACAATAGGCTTTAATAAAGACGGTTCTCCTATAATAGCATATTTTGGTGTTTCCTTATAAAAACTATTAAAGGTTTTAGCTAATGCTGGTCCTTGTAAGCAACCAATTTCTTCATCATACGTAAACCCAAAATATATCGGTCGTTTTAAATTAGCCTTAACCATTTCTGGTAAAACCGCTAAACAACAGGCTAAAAAGCCCTTCATATCACAAGCTCCACGCGCATAAAGTTTTCCATCTCCTTTATCTACCAATTGAAAAGGATTGGTGTCCCATTCTTGTCCTTCTACAGGTACAACATCCGTGTGACCAGATAAGATGACACCATTATCTACTTCTGGTCCTATTCTGCAATGTAAATTAGCCTTGGTCTTTTCGTCGTTATATAGCAAGTTTACTGGGATATCGTATGATTCGATATAATCTGCAATCCAATGGATAATTTCTAAGTTACTTTCCCCACCAAGCACAGGAAATGCTACTAATTTTCTAAGAATATCTTCTACATTCATGTTAACTGTAATTGGTCGCTACCGCAATAATTAGCGCCGAAAAAGAAAATACGAGTAAAGTTAAAAATACCGGAAATATAAAGCGTATCCAACGATCTATTGGCACACGACACATACTCAACATGGCAATAAGTCCACCTAAGGTTGGATTTACTAAATTAGAAAGTCCATCACCTATTTGAAACGCTAATATTGAAGTTTGTTGAGTGAGTCCCAAGGATTGCCCTAACGGCAACATGACTGGTAAGGTAGCCAAAGCTTGCCCACTACCAGATGGAATAAAAAAATTAATAACTGATTGTGACAAAGACATGCCAATAGCTGAAGCATATAGTGGCAAATCTTGTAATAAATTAGCTAATTCGTATGAAATAGTATCTCCAATATTACCCATTTCCATAAGGATTTTAATGGTTGAGGCGAAGCCAACCATAAACGCACCTGGTGCAGCCATACTTACCGCATTCAATAAGGCATTACTCATCGCTGTAGCACTCATTCTATTTATGACACCACAGGCTAAAGCGACTATTAGAAAAATAGCCGATAATTCATTGATAAACCAATTGAAGTTAAACACTCCATAAATTATCATGACCAAGGCTCCAGTAAATACTAAAAGCACCAGCCAATTGCGTAGTGAAATGCTATAGTCTTTTATAGGTTTTGATAAATCTAAATTATTAGTATCAAGCCCTTTACCTAAACTTTTCTCAGGATATGCTTTAATCTTTTTAAAGTACCTGATATTGTAATAGGCCATAAAACTTAATGCCGAAAAACATAGTGCACTTCGCAATAAAGCACCAGAGAAAATCGGTAATTCTGCAATTTTGTGTCCTGTACCGATGGTATATGGATTTATAGGTGAAAGCCCAAATCCAATGGTCATGGCCCCGACGGACATACCCGCCGCCAGAATTAAATCGCCACCCAAGGCAATACTTAATACTGCAGCAATTGGAATTAAAGCAATGTTATTTTCATAACCCACAGACACGCCTAAAAAACCATACACAAATGTCATAATAACGATGATGCTGTATTTTCGTTTCTTACCTAGTTTTTTAACTAAGGTGCCTATGGAATTTTCAATGGCATTAGAGGTCTCCATAAAATAAAACATTATAGCACCTGCGAAAACAATAAAAATAACTTCTGCTGCTGTCTTAAATCCAAGTGGAATGGCTCTAAACATGTCTAAGAAACTAATCGGTGTGGATGTTATGGTTTTGTAAGATCCAGGAACCACTGCATTTCTCCCTTCAAGTAACACACGTTCGTAAGTGCCAGCAGGAATGATGTACGTTAATCCTGTAACAACAAGGATAATTACAAACAATAAAGTTATTGCATGCGGTATATGATCAAGGAAGCTTCTTTTATGGTTGGATTTTATCATTAAATTCAGTCATATAAATCAATAACCAGCTGCCTGACCATCTTTACGACTTTCAGAGGCTCCATGGTATACTTTGTTTTTAGCATTCCAGAGTATGGCTTGGTAACCTCCATATACTCCCCTTGCGGTTCCTACACGATGTCCTAGACCCATAAGGCCTCTAATAGTCTCATACGAAATTCCAGATTCAGTTCTTAAAGTTCCAGTTGATGTCGTAATTGCTCCCAACGGGCTAGCTTCACCGGTATGATCCCATCGTGGCGCATCGCCTGCTTCTTGTAAATTCATACCAAAATCTATTAAATTCATGACAATTTGAGTGTGTCCCATAGGTTGAAAGTCGCCACCCATAACACCAAAACTTACAAATGGTTGTCCATCCTTAGTAATGAATGCAGGTATTATAGTATGGAAGGGACGCTTGCCAGGTTCATAAGTATTTGCTTGACCTCGCTTTAGACTAAACAACTCACCTCTATCTTGTAACATGAACCCGAGTTTTGGTGGTACCATTGCAGAACCCATTCCTCTGTAATTGCTTTGTATTAACGAAATCATGTTTCCTTCTTTATCAGCGACAGTCATATAAATAGTTTCGCCTGCTGAAATCTCACCTGCAGAATACCTGCCCGCACGTTTACCTATTAGCTTACGTCTATTAATGGCATATTCTTCTGACAGTAGTTCTTCTACTGGTACGTCAAAGAAATCCATATCGGCGTAATATTTTGCTCTATCTTCAAACGCCAGCTTTTTAGCCTCGGTGAACAAGTGTAAGTGTTCAGTACTACCAAATTCGATATTAGAAAAATCATAACCTTTTAATATCTGTAACATTTGTAAAGCAGCTATACCTTGGCCATTTGGTGGTAATTCCCATACATCATAACCCCGATAATTAATGGATACTGGTTCTACCCATTCCGATTTATGATTTGCGAGATCTTTAGCAGAAAGAAAACCCCCTTGTTCTTTTATAAAGTCACTAATTATTTTAGCTATTTTACCCTTGTAAAAGGCATCACGTCCATCTTGAGCAATCAATTTGTAGGTATTTGCCAAATAGGGATTTTTGTAGATTTCACCTTCATTTGGAAGCTTTCCATTGTTTTGATTAATATAAGTATCCTCGATGTTTGGATAACCTTGATCCTTGTAATAAGGCACGCTTCGTTGTAAATACCAAGCAATAAGCTCAGTTAATGGAAAGCCTTTTTCAGCATAATCTATTGCTGGCTCAAGAATTTCAGTCATTGGTTTGGATCCAAATTTTTTGTGCAATTCGAACCACCCATCTACCGCTCCAGGAACACTCACGGGTAGCGGTCCTAATGACGGTATTTTAGTAATTCCCTTTTCTTCGAAATACTCTAAAGTTAAGCTTTTTGGAGAACGACCGCTTGCATTTAATCCATATAATTTCTGAGTTTTAGAGTCCCAAACAATAGCAAATAAATCGCCTCCAATACCACATCCTGTTGGTTCCATTAGACCAAGTGCTGCATTAGCTGCAATAGCAGCATCAATAGCATTTCCGCCACTTTTTAATATATCAAGTCCAATTTGGGTTGCTAAAGGATGACTGGTTGCGACCATTCCATTTTGTCCTAGTACCTCTGATCTTGTTGCAAAAGATTTACCTGTAATTCTGTCCTGTGCTTGTAGGTTTAAAGAAACGACAATTGCTGCGATTAAAACAATAGTAGAAACGAATAATTTGTTGATTTTCATGATCAATTTTTTAAATCTCTTTTTTAATCCTCATCTCCTTCAACATATTCCAAACCTTGATGGATTCCTTTTTCTAAGGCTGGTACTCCACCATCCATCCAAACCGGTTTAGGATCTCCTTTTAAATAATGATCAAAGAATTGCGCCATACGAATATTAAAATCTATGCGGTTTTGCCATTTTAATGGCCAGTGTGGCTCATCATTGTAGTTTAAGAACCATGATGGCTTACCTAAACGTCTTAAACTCACAAAAAACTCAATACCTTGATACCATGGCACATGACCATCGGCGTCATTATGCATTATCAGTAATGGTGTATTGATCTTATCGATATTAAATATTGGTGAATTCTCAATATAACGCTGAGGGTATTCCCAAGGAGTCCCTCCTATTCTACTCTGTGTGTGTTCGTATTGGAACTGACGACTCAATCCTGTCCACCATCTAATACCGCCATAAGCACTTATCATATTAGCCACAGGTGCTCCTGATTCAGCAGCTTTAAAGATATCGGTTTTGGTGACTAAATATGCTATCTGATAGCCTCCCCAACTATGGCCTTGTACTCCAATATTATCCTTGTCTATAAACCCTTGTTCAATAAGCATTGTAATACCTGGAATTACACAATTAAAAGCACTTTCACCAGGATATCCATCTCTGTAGTAAACATCTGGATTAAAGATCACATAGCCTCTACTCGCATAAAATGGATAGTTAATGGTACTGCGTCCATAACTTGGGGCACGATGACGATACAAACCATCTGAACTTTTTTCGTAGAAGTTCACGATCATCGGGTATTTTTTGTTAGGATCAAAATTCTCTGGTTTAATAAGCATGCCACGCAGTGGCTTACCATCAAGAGACGTCCACTCTACCATTTCTGCCGTTCCCCAATTGTAATCACTTTGCTGTGGATTTGCATCTGTGATTTGCTTTGGTGATTTAAAGCTTGTTGTTGTAGACCAAAGATTAGGGAAATCTGTAAACGATTGTCTTGTAAACAATAAACGGTTCTTTTTATCATCCTGGGCCATCCAAAAAATTTCATAAGAAAATGGTCCTTCAATAAGTTCCTTTTTGGTTTTTCTTTTTGGATCGTAACTCGCTGCACCACCATACTTATTATTTTCATTAAAGGTGCTCAGCATCCAAGCTTCACTATTAGAAATACTGCGCTCTTCTCTATCTAATCTTATATAACGATAACGTGTTTGTGAGGCTCTTCCATTTGTAAGATTTTCTGAAGTACCTGTATCAGGATCAAAAGCCCAAATATCATAACGGTCATAGATTAAGAATTTGGCATCATCTTCGGTCCATCCTGCTGAACCATAACTGTACGGATCATCTGGATAGTCATGTAACTCGTTGTAGAATTGACGTCCTTTGGTTAAAGCGGTATACTTTAAGGTCTTTAAGTTATAGGTGAACCATGTGCTATCTTTTCTACTGTAGCCATACATATAATTGCCTTTTGGACTTATAGAACTGCCACCATACACTTTAGTTGCAATAGCACTACGCTCACCAGTATTTAAATTTACACGTTGCATGTCCATTGGCCGCTGAGCGGTCCATTGGCTTTGTAATAAATAGGGTGTTTGGTTACCAACAACGGCATAGTCACTATTTCCTTCATCTCCAGTACGAGACAAATCATATGACGTATCTGCAACCTGAATCATTTTATTTTTTGAGAAATCGTACAAACTTAAATAAGACTTCTTCTTATCGTCATTTACATCCAATTCTTGCACTGTGTACAATCGTGGTTCATCATAAGTCCATACTTCTACATTCACAATTTCTTCTTTGAGAAGGGTTGTATCTTGCACTATGGGTTGCGTGCGTAATCCAAAGAATAGGCGATTCTCATTTTCTGAAAAGCGTAATCTGGCATCTTTAGAAACTAACATATCAGTGCCATTAGTTTCAGAATCTACAATCATTTTAGCGCTGTCATCGCCCAAATTCCAAGCATATAGTTTAGGCATTTTAATTAGACTTTTAGTAGAGTCTGCATCGACCACAAAACCAACACGCGTTCCAGAATCTGAAATACCAAGCTGTGGATACTTTGTTTTGTGATGGCTAGATAATAGAGGGGTTTTAGTAGCTTTATCTACATTATAATGGTAAACACCACCACCAAGACTATCTACTTCACCTGAGGTCGCATAAACTAAATGACGTCCTTCTTTTGCTATAGCATAGTTGTGTACATATTTTAGAGTGTCTTCTACTCCACTTTCTAAATTTTGAATGACCAAATGATAACCATTGTCTTTTGAAACCTTCTTAACTTTCTTTTTAGCCTTTTTAATGGTGTCTTTCTTCTTAGTTTGAGCAGTATCCTTTTTAGATTTGGACTTATCTTTTTTAGCTGGCTTTGGTGTGTCTAGCATATAAGTCACCACACCAGACCATTTTTCTGGTATTCTGTAAGACTTTATTCTTGGAATCTTTTTATAGGTATTATTTGTGATGTCGTAAATGATCAAAGTATCTTTTGGCATATCCTTTTTCTTAACCTTTTTACGTTTCATCTCAAGGATACTGTCTTTATAAGCATTAGCTGAAAGTACAACGTATTTAGAATCGAATGTAAAACGACCACCTTTACTTCTTGGATAAGCCATTACCTTTTCTCCAGAGGTTTTTAGTAATGTGAGTGTTTGGTCTTTTTCCTCTGGACCAATACTGTAGAGTACATGGTCTCCAGAATTAGAAATATTAACATTACGTATTCTATTCCACAGACCCTTGTCGTCATGTTCCATAACTTTTTTTTGCGCTGATACATTTCCAGCTAAAAGTAACAACCCAATAAATGCTAAAATTCTCATAGATAATTGATTTTGATGATGTTTTGAAACCGTAATACTGAAAAAACTATAAATTGCGATATACTCTAATCGAACATTTATAGTATAATCAGCCAGGATTTTTGGTGAGTTCTAATTCTCTTGATGAAGATACTAATAATGTTGCTTTTCGTTTAATAATTTATAAAGGATAATATTTTTCTCTTTAGGTTGTAATTGGTTTTTCAAATATTTCCATGCATAACCACAATTCTAAAAAATATGTTTCAACATTCGTTTCAAATACTCTTATTTACTTTGTTTATTTTTGAACTAATATATTTGTATTTTCGCAACACAGTTGCAATAAAACTCAAATATAATGTTTAAAAAAATCATAGTGCTCTCAGTTTTGGGATTTTTTGTTTCTTGTAATCATATTCCGGAAGAAAATCGGACGTTGAATGTTTCTCAGCATGATGAAGTTGCTGTGTTTAGTATACCGAAAGCTGCATGTAAAAAATGTCAGACGGTAATTGAAGATGGCCTGAAGAACCAAAATGGTGTGAAACAAACAATTTTAAACCTTCATACTAAAGAAGTTTCGATTGTGTATCAACCTGAGGTGATTTCTGAAAGTGTAATAAAGGAAAAAGTGACAAAACTTGAGGGTGAAATTCCTTGTAAATAAACTATTATGAAGTATAAAGTCCTTTGTGTTCTATTTGTTTGGCTTTCTTTAGTCAGTTTTAGCAAGGCTAATCATCCACTTAAGCTTACCGCATCGGAAATTAGATATAATGACAAAAACAATCATATTAGTATGGAATGTAAAGTCTTTGTTGATGATTTTGGTCCAGCTGTTAATAGTACTATCATGAAAAAAATATTAGATAGTAATTTATCTGAGAATGATAAATTAGCTATTGAAAATTACTTTGCCATTAATTTTAGAATTTATATCAACGATAAGCTAATTCAGCTAAAAATTGATGATTACACAGTAAAATCCAATGTGTTGAATATTGAATTCGCTAAACAGTCAATAATCCTAAAAAAGGGAGATAAGTTGGTGATAGAAAATAATCTCCTTTTTGAAGAATTTGGACCTGTTCAATCCAATTGGGTAACCTTACGGTTGCCACCTTTCGTATCTAATAGTAGTTTTGAGAGCAAGTTAGAACGGTATTCTTATACAAAAATCCTTTAATTATATATATTGATGAGTAACTACGGAAACTTTTTTGCAAGTGGATGGGAACATATTGTAGATATAAATGCATATGACCATTTGCTGTTTGTTATGACTTTATGCGCTGCCTTTACCCTGAAGCAATGGAAACAAGTATTAATTATTATTACAGCATTTACAATTGGTCATAGTGGTACTTTGATATTAAGTTCTTTGGATATAATTCCAACCAATCCAGAGCTCATAGATTTGTTAATTCCATTTACCATTATGCTGACAGCAGTAGCCAATATTGTCAATTATAGAAAGGAAGGAAAATTTTCAAGTACTCAAGTTAAATATGCTATTGCATTAGTATTTGGTTTAATTCATGGTCTGGCTTTTGCAAGTAATTTTAAATTCATGCTTTTTGAGGATAGTATCCTAATGCCTCTTTTCTTATTTAATCTAGGTATTGAAGTTGGGCAGCTGTTTATTGTACTTCTTTTTATGATCGCATTATGGTTTTATACTAAAGTTATTAAGGGCGAACATATGAAATGGAATATCTTTATTTCTGGGGCTGGCTTTGGTATTGCTGCAACAATTTTCTTAAACGCTTTAAATAGCTAGACACTTTTTAGCTGTCATCTAAAGAATCGTCGTCATGATCATGAACCTGATGTCTTGTGAGATATCTGCTAACATAAACAAAGACTACAAAAGCAATGCTTATTAAGCATAGGATATAGAAAACTGTATCTTGCGTTATTATTAGAGCATGCTTAGTCCACATCATTTAGAACGTTTGTAAATGATTCCACATAGAATGAAAGTGCTAGTAATAATCATAAGGTGTCTTAAAATATGTTGTTCATCTAACGCTGGTTATAAAATATTACAGTTTTGAAACGTCACATCAAGTGTAGCTACTAAAGGCATAAATGAGATCAGTATTTTTGGAAATAAAAAGCTTTTAGCAAAGTGCATGGTAAACTTACATATGAAACACGAGCCAAACAATAGTCCCTAATAGCCAGTTACTGCTAACCAATGGCTTTATCACGGATTAGTAGCTAAACTACAGTAGCCTTTTAAATAGGCTTCATTTTTTGCATAATTTCCTAAACTATTTTCTTCAATATCTGTAATTTATAATATCCGATTTGAAGGTCTATAAAGATACGAAATAATGTGATGAAATAATCTAAAAGAAACAAAACTCTGTCCAAATGTGAATAGATTATTATTAATTAAATCGCCCTGAAATTTGTGTAATCATGAATTATATGAGTTATAATCCAATCCTTCTCTGAGTAAGGCTCTCATAAGGACACTATTATCATCTAATGGTCGTGCAATATTCTTATCACAATCAAACTTTGGACTAAATTCTTGTAAGTTTCCAAAGTTAAGATCTATAAGGATTCTAGTAATTGCATAATAAGAGTAAATTCCAATCCGCAGAGATTTTAATTATAGATCTATTGATACCGATGATAAAATCATTACTGAACCTATTGATTACTTTAATAATAATTAAGATGTTACAGGTTTTGGTTTGGTAATGTATCCCATGTGTCGATTTTTTAAAGTACAAAAAAGCCCCGAATATAAATTCAGAGCTTTGCGGTTATTACTGTATTTAGATCACTTTATCGGTTCACTATGGTTTGACAATACAATATCTTTTTCAGCAATGAGTAGCCCGTCTTTTGCCGTTGTGTTTAAGATTCTGCCCTCACCTCCTTTTTTAACTAAACGCTTACGGCAACGTTTTGTTAGTAAAGGATCACTGTCAAATAGTAAAGAGGCTAACTGTACTTCTTCTTTAGATGTTTCTTTAATAATTGGAAATATTTGAGACATTTGATTGTAACGTCTGTCGTTACCTGGGACAAATGTGTAGAAGGTATACTTACCATCTGCACCTGTCTTGACCCAACTTCTGTGGAACACATAACGCTCGTCTCCAGATTTTCTTAAGTCAAAGTCACCATTTTCGTCTGGTTGTTCGATGAAGATAATCACATCCTTAGCAGGTGTTACTCCATCACTTTGGTAAACCGTGCCTGTGAGTTTTAATTTGTTGACCATAGATCTAAAATCTGGTATAGTATCAGTATTACTAAGTTGATCCTCTGCTCTATCATAGATTGGACTTTCTTGAGCCCATATATGGTTGTTATAACTTAATACAATTAACAAACAAAACGCTGTAAAAAGACTTTTCATGAGATTTTAAGATTTGAGTTCTAGATCAAATTTCTGCTAAAAATCTCAAGAGACCTTAAATATTACATCAAGGTCATTTTTTTGCGATAAACAGAAATAAATTACAAAATTTGACGATGAACTACGAGCAATTTTCTAGAAGAAATGACTGGAATTTTAACATTTTAAATTTAAAAAAGCATTAAAATTTGCTAAAATATCACTCAAAAGTCAGTGAAAATTTGATAAAATGTAAATAAGTATTTCGTCGGTAAAAAATGCATTTTACCTAGTAAATATGCACTTTATCCAAGAAATTTGCATTTAAAATGTTAAAAAAAATCAAAGAAAAACACTAAAAGTTGTTGTTTTTAGTGTAAAATTCTATAGATTTGTCACCGTTGGTCCAAATCAAAACTATAAACATGAAAACAAAATTTATTTTATTTACTGCAATCTTTTTCCTGATGATGGGTTTAGGACATGCTCAAAAAAGTGACTCATCAAAAAGTAAAAAAGATCAGTCATTAAGTATAATTAGCGGTAAAGTAAATATCGCTAAGTACCACAGTCGTGAACAACTTGATGAAATGTCTAAAGGACAATTACTAACCTTATACATAGAGCGCATTGAAGTTATAGTTAATATTTTACCAAATATTGCATTTGCCACTAAACCAGGAGTAACAATGGCATCCTTAGGAATTCCTGAAACAAAAGACAATAAAAAGGCTTTAAAGGAAAATAAAGAAGCTTCAGATAGTTATTTTGAAAGTACAGTAGAATTTCAAACCAAGATTCTACCATATTCAGACACTAATGATTTGATTGCTGCGATTCTTTTTTACGAATCCACTTTAAAAGCCTTGCATACATACAACGAGTTTAAAGAATAACCAATAACCAAACTTTAAATTTTCATTTTTAAAACCTCGGCAAATATGTCGAGGTTTTTTTTTGAATGGTTATTGATTATAGTTTAAACAGTAGGTCTTCTATTTTGTGTTTTGACTAAATAAAATATGCATATAATGTAAGATAAATATTACATTATAGAATAAAAATGTGCATTTTATCGATAAATTATTGTATTTCATAGGTTTTATTACTATATTTGATGATATTATAAAAAACCCCAAAATCTAACAAACGAATTTAACAACTATGAAAAATTTTATTCAAACCGCACTTATTTTTCTATTGGTGTTAAGCAACAGTTTTGCACAACAAGAAAAAGGAATTATTGGTTATGATAATTGGCTAAGTTATTGGACAGAATTTAAACCAAGCAATGCAGATTATGGCGAACCAACTCAAATCCTGAGTGGTAATATAACCAAGGATACCAAATTACTGAAGAGAGATGTGTATTTGTTACTCGGTGACGTTTTTGTAAAAGATAGTGCTACGTTAACAATAGAACCTGGAACTGTTATTATTGGTGATTTTGATTCTAAGGCATCCTTGATTATTACAGGTGGTTCTAAAATTATAGCAAGCGGAACTCAAACTGATCCTATTGTTTTTACGTCAAGTAGAAGTGATAAAAAAGCTGGAGATTGGGGAGGTATTTTTCTTTTAGGAGATGCACCTCTTAATACTTACGGAAAATTAGCCTCTTTAAATTATGGATTAAATCCGTCTTCAACAAAGGATATTGCTTATGGTGGTTTCAATGCTGAGGATAGTTCTGGTATTTTAAAATATGTAAGAATAGAATATGCAGGTAAACGTACTAAATCTCATGGGTATTACAATGCTTTAACTCTTGCTGGTATTGGCAATAAAACCATATTAGAACATGTAATGGTAAGCTACAGTGCAGGTAATTCATACAGTATTCTTGGTGGTTCTGCTATTCTCGAAAAATTAGTGTCTTACAGGGCAAGAAGTAACGATTACGAGTTCAACTTTGGCACACAATGTCAATTAATAAATTCTCTAGCTGTAAGATCACCTTATGTTTCAAGTGCCAATGGTTCTAGAGCTATACTTATAAAGTCCTATGACAATAAGGAAGAATCTGATACTTCAAAACGTGAAACCTATGTAAGTGCTGAGAATTTAACGATTGTAAATGTATCCAACGATATTAAGTCAGACATGGAAATTGGTCTAGTTCAAGAGGCTATTTTTATAGGTTCTGATGCGTCTTTTGCAATTAATAAAAGTGTTATTTCTGGTTTTTATCCAGCTGTTGTTTTAGATGATCAAATCGTATTAAATAATAAAAATCTTGAAAAGATTCAATTTACAAGAACCTATTTTAATAACTGTAAAGGAAACATATACCGTAAAGGCTATACTAATAATGACGATTTAGAAAGCTGGTATGGTAGTAGAGCCTTCAATAATCTATATGCTAAAGGCTCTGATAAGGAAACGTTTATTGATGCCACTAGCACTAGAGAACCTGATTATAGATTGCAGGTAAATAGAATTATCGCCTCTAACGATTTCATTGACGATGATAATGAAGATTAAAAATTTCTAACGATCTCTAGCTTATAGATAAGACAACTACAGCCCTAACACACAATGATCCAATCCGTTAACCTAAAAACACTGTTTATAACACTATGTCTCGTCTTGACATTATTGTCAATACAGCTACTTAATGCACAATTGGCAATTGGACAACCTAATTTGGGCTTTAGTCAAGCTTGTGCTAGTGAAAGTTTTAACTCTTATAGTGTTACGTTTGCTTTTTCACCAGAATCTGCATTAGATGCCTCTAATCAATTTATTGTGGAAATGTCTAATGCAGATGGTGATTTCTCCGGAGCAACAATACTTTATACTTCACCTTCTGGTTCTGTAACTACGTCTCCTGCGTCTTTAGATTTTTCAATACCTGAAGAAACTTCTGGCGAGAATTATAGAATAAGAATTAAAAGTACCTCTCCTGTAGCAACAAGTACTCCTTCAACGTCCTTTGCGGCTTACTATAAATTGCAGGACTCCCCTTTTACGATTAATAATCTTGTTTCAACAGGTGCCTATTGTACAGGTGGCAGTTATTTGTTAACGATTGATAATCCGGGAACAGGCAACAATGATTCGCCTTTAAACTACCCCTCTTTAACGTTCAATTGGTACAAAGAAATTAGCGAAACAACTGCAGTTTTTGTGGCCTCTGGTCCTTCTCTTTCAGTTAGTGAAGAAGGAACATTCTTTGTTGAAACGAATTATGGAACTTGTACTTCTAATTCATTTTCAAATAGAGTTACTATTAGTGAAGCAAGTGCAAGTGGTGAAGCAGACGCTACTATCGTCTCAAGTTTAGGGAATCCATATTGCCCAGAACAGGGACTAACTACATTAACTACTTTAGGCGGTAATAGTTACCAATGGTTTAAAGATGGTGTAGCCATTCCTGATGCAACAGGCCAAAGTATCCAAACCGATGAGTCTGGTACGTTTTCAGTGCAAGTAAATCTAGGAGTATGTTCAGCTTTTGGTTCTATCGATTTAGTGAGTGAGCTGTTTAATAGCGATATAAATGTTGAAGAACTTAATTATTTGATAGAAGGCGAAACCTTAAGTATCGAAGTCATTAATAATGCCGTTACTCCAGAATTTACCTGGTTTTTAAATAGTCAAGTTATTGCTGGCGCAACAGGTAATACGTATAACGCTACAGAATTTGGCGATTATACTGTTGTGATTACAGAAACTACAGGATGTGAAGCTTCTGTTATTTATGAATTCACCATCGAAGAAGGTTTTGATCCATTTCCAGATGTTGACAATATTCCAAATATGATTAGTCCTAATGGCGATTTAAATAATGACACTTGGATTTTACCATTGCAATATACAACTGGAACAAATACAGAGGTAATTATTTATAATGAACAAGGTAAAGTCGTATTTCAAACAATGGACTATCAAAATAATTGGCCTATTGCTGATTTAAATCTTACCAGTATTAATCAACTATATTATTACGTCATTACTAAGACTGATGGTGACGTAAAAAAAGGGACTATAACAGTAATCAAATAAATGAAACGAAGTTTATCAATCCTATTAGTGTTATTTTTAGCTGCCCAGCTAAGCTGGTCTCAGCAAGATGATGGTGTTGTTTCTTTTGATTTGCCAATTCGAAATTCTTTGGTTTTTATCCGTTAAGCTATGAGCCCTCCCTTCACTTTTGTTAGAGAACAACATAAATATATAAGTTTTAATAATAAGCGCGAAAACATTCAGTTTAATAATGCTCCAGAAACATTTGTTGGGAGTTTTTCTGGAAGGTTCGCAGAGAATATTGGCGCTGGCATATCCGCCTTTCAACAGAATTATGGTGTCCTAACCACTTTCGGAGGTCTTTTAAACTTTGCATATAACGTTAAATTAAATACGGATAAAAATTTGACTTTTGGGCTTAATGTTGCTGCTTATAAAAGCGGAATTAATACTTCGAATGTCATTACCAATTTTGATGATCCTTCATTACAAAATGTTCCAGAGAACTTTTTATTTACGCTTAACCCTGGTGTAAACTTCGGTACAACATTTTTAGATTTTGGTGTTGCTATTAATAATCTTGTTCTTTACAATTTTGAGACATCAGAAATGATTCAAGACGATCCTAGACAAGGCATTCAGGCTCATGTTATGCATACCGGTTTTTTTAAGGGGCGTGGATTTTTTAAGGACACAAAATTTTCAGGATTGATAATGTCAGAATTTAGAAAAGACGAAACTATCATTTCAGGACTAGCCGCTCTTAGTGTACCTAAAGGCATCTGGTTTCAAGTTGGCTATAATAGCCGATTTGGTGTGTCTGGAGGACTTGGACTTAATATCACTAAAAATATTGCATTAGAATATAATATTGAAAAGGCCATTGGTGAGTTGGTTGAATTTGGTTCTTCTCATGAAGTCTCTTTAGCCTACAGATTTATTCCAAGAAAAAAGTATGACTATACTGGTGATGAAAAAGTTAGTGGACTATTCTCCAAAAAGCGAAAACGTCCTATTGTTAAGGCATCAGAAGAAGAATTAGCTGGCATTAGAGCACGAGCTGCAGAACGAAGAGAACAAGCAAAATTAGATCGTGAGTCAGATGCAAATGCTCTTAAAGTCACTGAGAAAAATGCAAAACCAGAAGCTGAAAAGAAAGCTAAGCGTGAAATAGAACCTCAAGAACCAAAAGAAGCAGCAGAAAAAGCTAGAGAGGTTGCTGAAACGAATGCAAAAATTGAAGCAGAAGCAAAATTACTTGCAGAGCAACAAGCTATCCAGGATGCCGAGAAGAAAGAACGAGAGGAAGCTGCGAGACAGGCTAAACTCCTTGAAGAACAAAAAGCTAAAGAAGCCCAAGAAAAATTACTTGCAGAACAAAACGCGAAGGAAGAAGCTGAAGCGCAACGAGCAAAAGAAGCAGCTGCAGAACAAGCTAAATTATTAGCTGAAGCACAAGCTTTAGAAGCAGAAAGACAACGACAAGAGCTCATTGAAAATCCTAAGGATGAAATAGGTAAATCCATCGCAACCTTGACGAAAGATGCTGAAAGTTCAAAGACTGAACAGAATAGACTGCTGGATGAGTTCAAAAATATAATCGAAATAAAGGATGAAGATCTTAAAGATCTAAAAGAAGAAAATGATTTAAGTGAACAAGGTATTGCTGTACAACCAAAACCATTCAAAAGTGTAACTGAAGAAAATAATAGACTTAATGCTATCAATGCAGATTTGGAAGCGGTTATAAAATTACAAGGTGAAAAGATTGATTCATTAAATGCTCTTTACGAGTTAAGGTTTAAAACCACTGAATTAGATGAAGTTAATTTATTCTACAAAAAGAAGATCCAAGATATACAGGAGGATCAACTAAAGGCTAAAGAAATCAAACAGCAGTTAGAAGTTCGTCTTGAAGAAATTAGAATAGCTACAGAGTTCGAAAAAAGAAGACGTATTAAGCGTGCGGCCTATGATAATGAAGAGGATAGATATGCGCAAGACCGAGCAATGTTAGCGAATATTAAACGAACAACAAAGCCACCCGTAAGTCCATACACATCAGATGATTTTGATTTTGGGGAAGAGCAAAGTGATAACATTAAGATTTTAAAGAATGTAAAGAATACTGAAAGTGGATATTATTTAGTCATTGCGGTACACAGTGATATAAATAAACGAAATGAATTTTTAACTAAAGTTGTAGCTTCTGGTCGCGCTAATGTAGATTTCTTCTACGATATCAGTTCGAGTAAATACTATATATACTATAATAAATTTGATAGTATTAGTGCTGCTAATAAAGCTATGGAGAATAAAGGAGATCGACCTTATAATATTAAAATGTCACTCATAAAAATAGAAAATTAAATAAGTTAAGCAGTTCTTCTCGATTTCATTGCCCTATGAGATTGATGAGGAAATAAAATCAAGTATCATGAAAAGACCTACATTTTCAAATACGTTAGCACTAGTGTTAATATTGTGTTTCGGGATCACATCATTTGCGCAGAATTATGTGCCTTTCACACCAAGGTTCAACGAAGATTTAAAAGGCGATATTGTTTTAATCGGAAACAACATTCTCGGACCTGATAATAATCCATTTAATAATGGATCTGTCTACAATCACAATGTAGATATGCAATACATAGATATTGATGGTGATCCAACAACATTTAGTTCATCAAGTGCGGATTTAGAAATTCCAAATCCTGACTGCTATAGGATTATATATGCAGGATTGTATTGGGGTGCTGTTAATCCAGGAGATGAACCTATTACTGAAGTAAAACTTAAAGGTCCAACAGGTGGCTATAATGATATCTCTGGAACAGTTATTTTTGAAGCTGGTGGATCTTCCGTTGATGGAGGAAATAGTTTTTCATACGCCTGTTTTGCTGATGTTACAAATATTGTGACTAGCTATGGTCAAGGTGGTGATTTAGGAACTTATACCGTAGCAAATGTTTCTTCAGGTCTTGGAGAAACGTCTACATTTAATCCTTATAATGGAACTGGACAATCAGCAGGATGGTCACTTTTTATTGTTTACGAAGATCCTACTCTACCTGGTAAATCAATTACAAGTTTTGATGGCTTTAGTGCCATAAGTGTAGCTGGTGGAAATCCAAATTTAGATGTTCCTGTTGATGGTTTTAGAACTGTCCCTGCTCCAGCACCCGTTAGGGCTAATTTTGCCTTCGCTTCCTTAGAAGGTGATCGTCCAATTTTAGGTGATCGATTAAGACTTAATGGAGTTAGCTTGTCAACAGTAGATCGTCCTGTGTCTAATTTCTTTAATAGTTCCGTGACCAGTTTAGATGCTACTCCCGTTAATAATCGTATTCCAAATAGTACAAACACTTTGGGTTTTGATACGGGGATGATTGCAATTCCAAATCCTGGCAATTCTGTAATTGCCAATGGTGCTACATCAGGTACAATTCGGTTAGAAACAAGTGGTGACACATATTTCCCATATTTCTTTGCTTTTGCAGTTGAGATTATTGAGCCAGATATTGTTCTTACCAAAACGGTTGAAGATGAAACAGGTAATGATATCGGTGGGGCATTAGTCGGACTTGGATCTCCATTAAATTATGTGATTGGATTTCAAAACATTGGTAACGATAATGCAACTAATTTTCAAATACGTGATATTCTTCCAATAAACATTGTT
The DNA here is from genome assembly GCF_013213975.1 of Winogradskyella sp. GTDB lineage: Bacteria > Bacteroidota > Bacteroidia > Flavobacteriales > Flavobacteriaceae > Winogradskyella. Next base: position 48,155 of record NZ_JABSST010000003.1, on the reverse strand, counting down.
TATGATCATTCAACAGATCTCATATTACCACCAGGTGTTACAGTAGCAAGTTATAACCCAGTAACAAGAGAATTAGTTTTGGATATTGATAATTCACTTGTTGAAGAAAATGATCCACGCTATGAGATAAGAATAGAAGTTGAAGTTGTGAATTCGTGCGGAGATTTAGCCGACGCCTGTTCTAATATAATAAATAACCAGGCCTTTGCGACTTATAATGGCTTCTTTAATCCATCTTTTCAAATAACAGATGATCCAAGTATTAATACAAATACAGGATGTTTAGTATCTCCTGAAGCTACGAACTTCTTGGCTGATCTGGATTGTGAATTTTTAGAGGAGGTTATTCTATGTGGTGACAGTGTCGAATTAACCGCTGCGGGAGGCTATGATTCTTACATTTGGTCAACAAGTCCAACAGGAACTCCTGTAATAGGTGATACACAGACGATTACAGTGACGTCTACAGGAACGTATTATTCATTTAATAATGCCGTTGCCCCTTGTCAATCAATAGAACAGATTTATGAGGTTGCACTTTTTGGTGGTGACGTGGAGAACCCTGTTATTCCATATGCTGACGAAATTGTGACTTGTCCAAATGATGGAAAGTTATTACCGCTTATTTTCTTATGCGGTGCAGATGATACACGATTTATAGAAACTAATATTTCTGATTCTACTTCTATAATTTGGGAACAATTAGACGCGTCTAGCTGTACTGCAGTTGCTGATGCCGATTGTGCAAATGAAGATTCTGCTTGTATTTGGAACCAAGTTGCTGTAGGACCTGATTTTTTGGTAGATTCAGCGGGTCAATTCCGATTAACTATTAACTATCCAGGTGGTTGTTTTAATAGATTCTACTTTAATGTATTTCAAAATCTATTAGTGCCAACAGTAGTGGCGACAGATATAATTTGTACGACTTCAGGAAGTATTATGGTTAATGATGTGCCTTCTGGATACGAGTATAGTATCGATGGCGCAAACTATCAAACGAGTAATGTGTTTACAATAAATACACCTGGAACATATTCTGTTTTTGTAAGACAAATAGGTGTGCCTACAAATCCATGTATTTTCTCTGTCCCAGATGTACTTATAAGAGAACGAGATTTTACAGTAACATCAACAGTTTCTCAACCTTTATGTCATGGGGAATTAGGAAGTATTCAATTGGCTGCTAATGATGTAGATCCTCAGTATACATTTACCCTAGAACAAGGAGGAACTTTGGTTAATACTGTAGGTCCTATAACAGAAAATACCTATAGTTTTGATAATTTAAATCCAGGAACCTACACAGCCACTGTAGAAACTGAAGATGGATGTTTGCATACTGAAACTATTACAATCATTGAGCCGCCTTTATTAACAGTAACTGCTGCATTAACCGCTCCATTAGATTGCACCGATGGTGAGATTACGATTTATCCAGAAGGTGGTACTCCGCCATATTTTTACTTTATAAATGGAGCTACAGATTTTCAAACAGTTCCTACAATCGTTGTAAACGCTGCTGGAACATATGATATCTTAGTTGTAGATTCTAATAACTGTTCAGCAAGCACATCAATAATGGTTGATGCTTTTTTACCGCCAGAATTTACGATAACACCTACAGATATATTGTGTGGTGGAATTGGTAATACAGGGTCGATAACTATTGATATTACTAATGCCAACGGAAATACTATAGCTTACAGTACTAATGGTGGTGCATCCTTTTCAAATTCAAATGTATTTACTGGACTTACAGCTGGTGATTATGATGTTGTTGTTCAATATACAATAGGCAGTTCCATTTGTACATCGGATCCACAGACAGTTACCATTAATGAGAATATTGCGATATCTGGCACTGCAGATTTAACAGCAGATTATACATGTATTGGAGAAGGATCAATTACGGTGACAGGAGTTACTGGAGGAGCACCTCCTTATGAATATAGTATCGATGGTGTTAATTTTCAGTCTAGTAATATATTTAATGGATTAACTCAAGGCACCTATACAATTACGATTAGCGATACAAATAGTTGTACTGCGATTACTAATGACATTGTAATTGATGCACTTAATCCACCAACAGATATGGACATCACCAGTACACCTGTTGTATGTCCAGCCTTAACTAGTGATGTCACTATCACCAGCGTATCTGGAGGCTCAGGAATTTTAGAATATCAAATTATAGCCCCAGCAACTGCAACAACAGCTTATCAAGCCTCTAATGTGTTTTTGGGTTTGTCACCAGACACTTATACATTTCAGGTAAGAGATGAAAACGATTGTATTTATTTTGAATCATATACTATAGATCCAATCCCAACGCCAACAGTTACAGTTATTTTAACTGAAGATTTAGATTGTACAGCAACTCCTGATGGCGTGCTTACCGGTACAGCATCGGGTACAGCACCTTTTGACTATGCAGTTTCCATCAATGGAGGGCCATTTGCCAATGTAGGTTCTACTGCTGGTACATTTTCTTATAGCACAGCAACACCAGCAACCTATCAATTTGAAATTACGGATGCTAATGGTTGTTCAGCACAGTCATCTATTATCACTATAAACCCTATTACACCACCAGCATTTAGTGCTGTGGTTGAAAGCCAACCAATTCTATGTAATGGTGATGCAAATGGTGCTATAGATATAACTATTGATAACACTGTTGGTACACCACCATTTACGATTAATGTATTTAATAATTCTACTGGAACAGATTATGGAACACAGACCTCAGGATTAACTGCTGGTAATTACACGATTACCATCACAGATGCGAATTCATGTGCTTCGACTGAAACCATATCACTATCAGAACCTGATGCTATTAACTTTGATTTAAGTAAAGTGGACATCACATGTAACAATCCAGGTGGTTCTTCGCTAGGATCCATCACTGTAGAAAACGTTACAGGTGGTACGACACCAATGACGTATTTTATTACTAACAATTTTGGAGATGTTATTGCAGGGAATCCATATAATGCAACAACGAATGAAGATCACACCTTTAATATTATCAATTTCGGTATTTACACAATTAATGTTGTAGATGCTAATGGGTGTAGTCTGTCTCAACAAATTACAATAGCTTCACCTCCGTCAGATTTGGATATTAATGTCAATGTTGCAGTTCCGGATTGTACCGTAGGTGGTACAGCCGAAGTTACTGCCATATCTGCCATAGGAAGTGGAAGTTATGAGTTTGGTATTATAGAATTTAATACGATTCCTTACACATCAGCCTATTTTTCACCAGATACACCAGGAGGTAATGTGAGAACATTTACAAATTTAATTCCAGGTGTAGTGTATACATTTGTAGTTCACGATTTGGTGACGGACTGTTATTATGTGAAGCCTGCAGATGCAGCGATAGATCCTGTATCAGCATTGACATCAAGCGTAGTTCCGACTAATGTCAGTTGTTTAGGTGCTGCCGATGGTAGTGTAACGTTTACCATAAACGATTTTGATAGCACAACCACTTCTGTAGATTATTCAATTTATTCGGCGTTTGATAACCAATTAGTAGATGGGCCTAACTCCGTAGCTGTAACATTTGGTGTGCCTGAAACAGTAACAACTCCAGATCCAGGAACCCTTACAGCAGGTCAATACTATATTGTTTTTACGGAAAATGGAACAGGATCTTTTAATGGTTGTGAATCGGCATCTCAGATTTTTGAGATTTTAGAATCACCTGTAGCTTTAGATTTAAGTGTATCTGTAGATCAGAATGCAAATTGTAATCCTAACTCAGGAGTTATCAGTGCAATTGGTCAAAATGGCACAGCTCCTTACGAATATCAAATAACAATTACTGCTACTACCCCACCTTTAACCGATGCGGGATGGAACACCAATAGTGTTTTTAACGTAGATGCAGGTACGTATTACATTCACGTTTTAGACGCTTTTGGGTGTATTGTTTCTAGTCCAGCTGTTATTGTAGATGCAGATCCTACACCAGTGATCTCTGCAACACTTAACAACACCTGTGAATTAATCGATGGTAACTTCGAAATAGAAGTAAGCTTAGATACTCCAAGTATAGCACCTTACAGTTATAGTATTGATGGTGGTGCATTTCAAAATCAAACAGCCCCATTTACAATTTCTAATCTGTTTGTAGGTACACATACCATTGAAGTGCAAGACGCCAACGGATGTAGTAATTTAATTTCCATTGACATCAATGCACCAATAGATGTTTTAGCAGAAGCAACAACATTGCCATCATGTAATAATGATGATGGTGTTATTACACTGACTGGTTCAGGTGGTTCAGGTAGTTATACGTATAGTATTGCACCAAATCCAGCGACAATTAGTCTAAGTGGTAACACATTTACAGGTGTGCCTTCAGGAATTTATGCAATAACTATTACGGATAGTATTACGTCTTGTACGTCTGAAGTGTCAGTTTCAGTACCTGAAGCAATTATTCCGATGTTTACCTTAAGCTCAACTAGTGTTACATGTTTTGGCGATAACACAGGAAGCTTCGACATTAATGTTACAAATTATTCAGGGGCATACACTTATGAAGTATTTGATGACTTGGGTGTATCTGTTACTGGAGTTGTTAATGCTAATACATCTACAAATCCATTAACGGTTAATGGTATGAATGCTGGGTCATTCTCAGTTGTTATTACTGAAACCGATATTCCATTTTGTTCAAACACTGCAAATATTGTAATTAGCTCTCCACAAGAGGCCTTATCAATTGTTGTAACTGAGACTTCAAATGTAACTTGTAATAATAATCAAGGTACTATTACGGCTATTGCTAATGGCGGCTGGGGAGATTATGAATTTGAATTAACAGGTGGTGTTACGGTGGCCTATTCTAGTAATAATGTTTTTGAAAATCTTTCTGCAGGTACGTATACTGTTAATGTAAGAGATGCAGAAGGTTGTATTGCTTCTGAAGTGATTACTCTTAATACGCCTAATCCAATTGCAGCGACTTTTACACCAAGCACAAGTGTGTTGTCATGTTTTGGTAATCAGGATGCCAGTATTACAATTACTGCTGTTTCTGGTGGAGAAGGTGCTAATTATGTTTATACCCTAAATACAATTTTACCTGTTGTAAGTTCATCAGGTCCACAAACATCTAATGTATTTAATGATTTAGGTGCAGGCACTTATAATGTGACTATTACAGATGGTTTTGGCTGTGAAATGACCTCCTTAGATATTGTTATAGCAAATCCTACGCCTTTAGATGTAGATTTAGTAAGAGCAAGTACACAGACTTGTTTAACAGCATCGACCCTGACTCTAAGTGTAAATGGCGGTACTGGTCCTTATGAATATAGTAATACAGAAAACTTTACAACTGTGTTAGGAAGTTTTAATACAAGCACAACATTCTCGGCACTTGAAGGTACATATGCGTTTTATGTGCGAGATGCTAATGGTTGTATATCAAATGCATCAAATGAAATTACAATTGATCCACTTCCTGAGTTAGTTATAAATCTAGAATCTTCTAATTCATTCATTAATTGTGCCGGCGACAATACTGGATCAATTTTAGCCACAGCACAAGGTGGATTAGGAGATTATAGTTATACCTTACAAGATAGTTTAGGTAATCCTCTAAATGCGACACAGAGTTCACCAGGGTATTTCACAGATCTTGTTGCTGGTGATTATATTGTTTATGTAGAAAGTGGTGATTGTAATGAGACCACTGCAATAATAACAATTACAGAACCTAATGCACAACTAGAAGCCACAATAGCAATTAATGATGTAACCTGTTCTGGGGATGATAATGGTTTTGTTGAAATCACAGCATCAGGGGGCACAGGAACGATTCAATATGCTATTTCACCGCAATTGAATCAATTCTTTGAAACTAATACGTTTACTAATCTAGCAGCAGGTGATTATACAGTGATTGTACAGGATCAGTTAGGTTGTTATTTAACTTTTAATTTTACAATAACTAATCCAGATCCCGTATTAATAACAATAGTGCCGGATTCCTTATTCCCAGAATTATGTGATGGTGATGAAAATGGTGAGTTTAGTATTGATATTTCTGGCGGAAACATGCCTTACAGTGTAAGTCTGGATAATTACGATGGTCCTTATACTACAGGCGGGCCAACACAAACGGAATTTGATTTTACGGATTTAGCTGGTGGAGATCATATCGTATACATTAGGGATGCCCAGGGGTGTGAATCACAATGGAATATTACCTTCCCTGAATCGGTTACTATTGATCCTGAAGTTACCGTTGAATTTACATGTGAAAATAATACTCAGGTTAATAGGGTCACTGTTACAGTTGATGATTCTTTAACAGATCCTTCAGATTTAGATTATTCATTAAATGGTGGACCTTATCAATTGAGTAACGTATTTACAAATGTGCCAGCAGGAACAAATCAATACATCAATGTGAGGCATAGCAATGGTTGTATTCAAACAACTGAATTCTTTGATATTGAAGACTTAGATGATATTGCCCTTACCCTATCGGAAGGAGAAATTAATGAAATCATTGCATCACCCTCTGGTGGATCAGGTGACTATACTTTCTCTATGAATGGTGAAGACTATGGTACACAAAGCACTTTTATTATTACAGAATCTGGTATTTACACTATTATCGTTACCGATAGTAATGGATGTAGAGCTGAGGCCCAAATAGAGTTAGAGTTTGTAGACATATGCATTCCTAATTGGTTTACACCAAATGGAGATGGTCAATATGATACTTGGGCACCAGGATGTGCAGAAAATTATCCAAACCTGACGTTTGATATTTTCGATCGCTATGGTCGTAAGGTAGCAGCCTATCGTGTAGGCGAGGTTTGGGATGGCCGCTACAATGGCAATGAACTACCAACTGGCGATTATTGGTTCGTTGTAAAAACCAATGATCCAAATGTAAATAAAGAATTAGTGGGACATTTTACCCTTTATAGATAACCCTAACATTGAACTAAACCTACTGAAATGAAACGAATTTTAATTTTTATAATTTTTATATTCACAACATTTAGCTATAGTCAGGAATTAAATTTACCTGTATGGACCCAGTATTTAGCTGATAACGACTTTGTAATTTCACCTACTTACGCTGGAATTGGTGATAATTTAAAGATACGAGCAAATGGATTAACCCAATGGGTAGGCATTAAAAACGCTCCAGACAATCAATCTATTTATGCAGATTTTAGAATTTCGAATCGATCAGGTATAGGCATTTCTGCTTATAACGATAAAAATGGAAATACTAGGCAGAAGGGACTAAAGCTCTCATTTGCCCATCATTTAATCTTAGATTGGAAATCGAAGCAATATTTGTCTTTTGGTCTTTCTTATAATATCAATAATTTTAGAATTGATATCGAAAATTTTAATACAACATATGAAATTCCGATTTTAGACCCTGCTATTAATGGAGACAGAGCAATCAGTAATAACAATTTTGATGCAGGTTTCCTTTACCGATGGAATAAGTTTTATTTCAGTGCAAATGCTAATAACTTAATATCAAAAGATACTGATGATTTTACTGGTGGTTTAGAACCCAGACTCTTATTAAACTATCAATTTTACACAGGTTATGTTTTTACACCTAAGCATAATAAATATGTCGAATTTGAACCTTCAATGTTCTTTCAGTTTTTTGATAGTGATAATCGATCTGCAACAGACATCAATTTTAAGTACCGAAAATTCAATAAAGACGGTGACTATTATTGGCTAGGTGCATCATATCGTTTTTTAAACGATCAATTTTTCAGCCCTTTAAATGTTGGACCTATGGCTGGGATTTTGCACAACAAGCTTTACTTTGCGTATTCCTATCAGTTAACTCTTAATGATTTATCGGGATTTAATTCGGGAACTCATGTAGTGACTATAGGATTGAATTTATTACAGAGTGCAAGTAATTGTCCTTGTACAAAAGGATCAAGCCAAAGTTATTATAGGCTATAAAATTCTGAGTTTATACCCTACTCCGTGAACATTTACAAGTTTAATACTTGTATCGCTTTGTAATTTTTTACGAAGTTTAGAAATGTAGGTGTCTAGACTTCTACCCACAATAACACCATTGTCTTCCCAAACACGCTTAGTAAGTTCTTCGCGTTTAATCAACACGTTTGGCTTTTGTATAAATAAGGTTAATAGCTCACATTCTTTTTTAGATAGAGCTATTTCTTCTGCTTCCTTAACAAGTTTGTTCTGTTCGGGATAAAATCGAAAACTACCAATAACTTCATATTGAACTTTAACTGTATTAGGTGTTTTTCTTGATTTTTGTTTAAAAATTAACATTATCACTACAATAACAATACCTAAAGGAATAAGAAAATATAACCACTGAGATGAATTAGAATTTATTACTGCATAATTAACTTCAATTACATAGAACCCTACTGGCAGATAACGACCACCACAAGGAATAACAGTTTTATCAATTGTTGTACTTTTTTGAAAGCTGTAAGCCACTTCATTGTTCCTACATTGAATAACTTCAATGATATAATTTTCAGGTAAACTAGCTGACTTGAAACTATCAGAGATAATTTCAACTAATAGTAGTGGTTCAATAGTCAAGGTTGTGTCTATCTCTAACCGATATGACCTAGAATTAAGTTTTTTAACCGGTAAAATCAACGATGTAGAATCATTTTGATTTAGTAATAGTTTATGACCAACATCTCTAAGAGCAATCTTTGTTTTTTTCTCAAGCCCCAATGGTTTAGAATCATCACAAGACGTAAATAGAATAAGAAATAAGACGAGTATATTTAGATAATTGTTCATCATAGTATTGACAAAGAACAAGTATTTCTTTTAAATTTTACAAGTCATTGACACTTCTTTTACATTTTTTTGACACTCTTCAGGATTAAACATTTTAGTTTTATCTCATTATTCAATTAAAAAATTTAGTCATGAAAAAAATCCTATGTATCGTTCTGTGCCTGTTTGTTTGGACTTACCACTTTGCACAAGAAAAATTAGACATCAATAGATCAAAAAGCGAAATTAAATGGTCAGGCGAATATTCATTTTATTTTGGTGGCCATTATGGCACCATAAATTTTAAAGAAGGCTACTTTACAAAGAATAATGATGTAATCACAGGTGGAACATTTATAATTGATATGAATTCGATAATTTGTCTAGATATTAAAGATGAAGAAGCTAACATTGGACTTGTAGATCATCTTAAGAATCAAGATTTTTTTAATACTTCAGATTATCCTACTTCCATTTTGACAATTTTAAAAGTTAAATATCACGATAATCACAATATACAGATTTTTGCAGATCTCACAATTAAAGGGATTACCTTACCGATAAATTTTCAAGCCAAAGTAAATTATGAAAAGCAACAGTTAACAGCAAGATTCAAGATCGATAGACAACGTTGGGGTATTGATTACAATAGTACTTTACGAGATGGCGCTATCGCAGACGGTATTGGTTTTGAAGTAAGCTTATGCTTATGAAAAAAATAATATTTTTATCTGATTGCACATATTATACATTAATGAGTTTTGGCCAAAAAGATAATGACTTATATATACTAGAAGCTGATTCTACTTATTTAAAAGGAGTTATTAAATTTCCATTTGGTTTTGCCCCTGAAATCAATTGCGAAGGATATGAAGATTTAAGGTTTACAAAGGATTGGCGTAATCCTGTTGGGATTGAATTTTTCACTTATGCCTTTTTATGGAATATGAATTGAAAAGATAAGCCATCTTCTAAGGAACTTGCGTTAAACGACTATTGATTATGATGGACTCATGATATTAGTTAATAAAAATAAAGCGTTTATTTATCTCTCCACAAAAGCAAAATTTCAAAAAGTAAAAAACGATAAAGATTCGTCTAAGTGTCTTGGCATGATTACCGTATATGAAGCCTTTGTTACTAGAAAACCTATAACATTGCATGCTAAAACAGAACCCGCATTTTACTAAAATCTAATGAGCACATGCTGCTCTTTAGTATTTCAAAGCAGAACTACGAAAATAAAGTTTAGAGAGATTTACAATCTGTTAAAATAAAAGAAGGCTACTGCAAAAATTAATTATGTTTTTTTGAAGGTCTAAATTCGCCATCATATCTTATCGTTGTTCTGTTAGATCCGTAAACCGTTAAGTTGCCTTTTTGGGATGAAAACAAAAGCAATTTAATATTGAATTGTTCTGTTTCATTTTTAACTTTGAACGAAATAGAAATATGTCTCTTCTTCTCATTAATCTTGACTTTATAATCACTTACTGTATTATTAAACTCAATGTTGGTGTCTCTAGCGTCTGAATACCCTGAGGTTCTAAGCTCACCAAAATAGGACAAACGAGCACTTGTAGAATCATGTTTTAACTTTAAATAATCTTCATTCGCACTTAGACTAAATCTACCGTTAGCATTTTCTGTTTGGCTCATTAATTCATTAGAAACATCAATAATATCATTGGTTTGAAAGGGATAAGCAACCTGAGCTTCAAAAACTAAATTTCGGGAATCAACTAAAGTCTTTAAAGCTTTGAACTCGCTTGATTCCGATGCTAAATCTTCTTCATTTGGAATAGTTTTACATCCCAACAATATAATTAATACTGATATTAATAGGCTCCTTATTTTCATACCTTAAATATAGTTCTTTTATCTATAAATGCATCAAATATTTGATAATTAATTACTTATAAGGGTGTAAAATAAAATGAATTTATAGTTGATGATTTTTAAGAAAAAATTAAACAAAATGGATGTTTAAAACATTTAATATCAGTAGATTAATTTATTATGCATACATAACAAAATGACTTCTAGAGTTTGAAAAATACTTTAAAGATTATCAATTGATTACTGTTATCGTTTTTAATGAACATTAGTCGAAATGTTTGATTGAATCTAAGTAATAGTATTACATTTAATTAGCTATTAATTAACATTCAAATGAAACATTATTCCAAAAAACTTATTGGAACCCTATTAACACGTTTTAATCCTAAATTTAAATCACTTAGAACTTTCATAGTTTTAATTGCTTCAGTATTATTATTTGGGTCGTTTCCGTATTTTTCAGGACCTGGTTTAACAAGTGTAGGAACTATTTCTCCATATTCAAATGGAGTTTTTCCACAGGCCTTAGATACAGATTTAGATGCTACCTACAGAATAGCATTTCCAAATCTCACATTTTTCTATCCGATTGCCTTTAAGCAAGTGCCTAGTCAAAGTACATTTGTTATAGGACAATTAAATGGCATAATCTATTGGTTCGAAGATGATGAAGCAACAACTGATAAGAATTTATTAATTGATCTATCAGCGGAAGTTGGCCTCGTTTCAGATGGTGGATTTTTGGGTATGACCATTCATCCTGATTTTGATGCTGTATCTAATCCTCAAAATTATTTTTATGTCTACTATGCTACCAAAAATGCTCAAGGTCAAGATTCGCCTCCATTTGGTGGATATACAAGTCAAGGATGTTCGTATGGCGATAGTGAATACCAAGGAAACTACCTTGTATTAGAACGATTTGAAGTAGATCCTACAACAATGACATTTGTTGCTAATTCTAGAACCATACTCCTAAAGAACAGAATGTATGGTACAACACATTATGGTGGTGGTTTAGAATTTGGTGATGATGGTTTTCTCTACCTAACTACAGGTGATATGGCATCTTGGAGAAGATCTCAAGAAATTACAGAAGATCTTGCAGGTGGTGTTTTACGATTAGACGTAGATAAAGATCCAACAAAAAGTCACGCTCCAGTTAGAACCAAACCAGCAGATACTGGTTTTGCAGGTGAGATAACTGGAGTAGAATATTGGATTCCAAATGATAATCCTTTTTCTGACACAACACCAGGCTCAACAACAACTTTATATGGTCAACCTAATTTAACAACAAATGATCCAAATGATGTTTACTCTGCAGGTGATTTCTTTGAGGAATATTATGCTGTAGGGTTAAGAAATCCATTTAGAATGACTAAGGATAGCCAGACAGGTACGTTTTATATTGGTGATGTAGGCCTTAATAATCGTGAAGAGATCAATGTTTTGAGCACAAATTCCAATTTTGGTTGGCCATTATACGAAGGTACGTTGGCTGGACCTGGTTGCTATTCTGATTTATTTAATAATATGGCCCATGAGGAACCTTTTGTAGATTTTAGTCATGACATTGTCAATTCAATAACTGGTGGATATGTTTATAGAGGATCTGGTATACCTGAGTTATTTGGTAAATATATCTGTGCTGATTATGGCGGTGGCGATGAAATATTTTCTGTTGATATTAGTACCGGAGAGTACGAACAAATTAGTACATTTTTGCCAGAAGACATTATCTCTTTTGGTGAAGATGCTCAAGGTGAACTGTATATTCTAAATTTAGGATTTGCCACTAACATTTATAAATTAATAGACGATGATGCTGATTACGGTCCTGCGCCTCAGTTACTATCTCAGACTGGCATATTTTCAGATTTAAGCACCTTAGATGTCATTGATGGTTATGTGCCTTACGAATTGTACGAATCATTTTGGTCTGATGGTGCCCTTAAAAAGCGCTGGATAGCTGTCCCTAATAATGATGGTGTTCATAGTGGCAGTGAAGAGCAAGTTGCATATTCTGAACACGGGGATTGGGATTTTCCGCCAGGCACAGTTATAGTTAAGCATTTTGATTTACAAGTCGATGATAATAATCCGTCCATTACTAAAAAGATAGAAACACGAATTTCAGTTGTTGATGAAGTTGGGGAAATGTATTTCTTGACTTACAATTGGAATGAGGCTCAAACGGATGCAGTACTTCAAGCATCGAGTTTAGATGAACCAATAGATATTACTACGGTAGGCGGTGGCATAAGAACCCAAACATGGCATTTCCCATCGAACTCAGATTGTATTAACTGTCATAATAATGCCAATAAAGGTGGATTAGGTTTAAAATCTCGTTATTTAAACACGGATTATACGTATGCCGAAACAGGGGTTACTGCGAATCAATTAGTAACACTTAGTCATTTAGGAATTTTAGACACATCTATTACCGATGCCGAAACAGGAGACATCTACACAAACAAACGATTAGATGATTCTAGTGCCAGTTTAGATGAAAAGGCACGATCATATCTTGACCTTAATTGTGCGTACTGTCACAGACGTGATAATAGTATTAGAACGAATTTTGATTTAAGAGTTTATAATAATTTAGAGGCGACAGAATTATTAAACAGTGGTATACTTACACCATTAGGTATTGATATAGACGAAGAAATTGTGCACCCTGGCGATGCATCTAAGTCAATTCTATTTCATAGAATGAATAGTGTAGATGCTTCTGTAATGATGCCACCTATTTCGAAAACCATTATTGACCAACCTGCAGTAGATTTAGTTGAACAATGGATAAATCAGCTTAGTGGTGTCTCTTCAGATACAATAAATAACCCAAATCCATTGATTAATTTGGCACTATTGCCTTCAGCTACATTGAGTGGTTCTGTTTCACAAGGTTCAGGAAGAGGGGCGCCATTAGACATTCTTTATGATCCAGCATCAGGTGATTACAAGGTAACCACGAGTTTTGCAGAGTATGGTGAGAGTTATAATCAAAATTTAGGGCCTGTCGATGCGGACAATGGTTTTTATTGGAGAACAGATTGGTCCAGTCCAAAATTTGTAAATTATATTACTTTGGGTGGTACATATCCAAACCAGCCTCAACCTAATACACATTGGCGAGTTAGTTATTTAAGACAAGGTCTTTGGTTTACTATCGAAGAAGGTATTGGTGGTTGGATTGATAGCGGCATCTATCAGTGGGATAATACTAATCAACCCCCAATTTACGCAGAAGCTGTAAGAGTGCAATTATATACTGATGGTGTTCAGGATTTGGTGAGTATTCATTTAAGAGGTCGCGGTGGTGATACACAACAAGGTGCTGACGATTCTCAAACGGAACCAAAAGCGTCAATGGTACAATTTAAACCTTATTCTAATCCAACAACTATTGATAATGTCACAGCAGGTATCCAGACTACATGTAATTCTTCAGATAATTCATACACTCAAGAATTAACAGTAACTTATACTAATCCACCAGCTACAGGTTCATTAGTTGTTAATGATCAAAGTTTTCCTATTACAACTAGTCCACAGACTATAACATTGGTAGGACTTAATTCTGATGGATTGGATGTTGAAGTCACTGCAGATTTTACCGATGGCTATAAATCGACATATTTAAGCAATTCAGCAGTTTTTACAGCACCTAATGCGTGTGAGGATTTAATGATTGGTGTCGATGAAGATGTGACTATAAACGGTGATTACACAGTTGGTGCAACTGGAAGTATTGAAATTATGGAGGGTGGCAGCTTGACCATAAACGGAAACTTAGTAAACAATGGTGAAATCCTATTAAATTCCGTTTCTAATAAATATTCGAGTTTAATAGTTTCTGGAAGTACAACTGGTGTAATAAAATACAAACGACATATTAATGCCTTTAACGGTATTACTGGGAATGATTTAATTTCTTCGCCTGTAAAAAATCAAAATTTTGGAAGTTTAGCGGGTGATAATTCTAATATATTTGAAAATCCAGCTAATACAATACAGAAACTTTTTGGTCCTTTTAATGAAGCTTTAGGAAGCTATCAGATATATGATACCACTGCAAATGATTTAACCCCAATAAATTCTGGAGTAGGATATCGAACTGCAAGAGATAGCTCTGAAGATGGTGTTTCAGGAACAACCTTTACTTTTACAGGAGAAATCGAATCTGGTAATGTTGAGGTTTCTATATCCTCTAATGGTTCATCATTTGAAGGATGGAATTTAATAGGCAATCCATATTCATCATATCTTGATTTTGACGCATTCTTTTCAATGAATCAATCTCAACTAGACGTTACTTCTTTTCAAGCAATATATGGTTATGATGGTGATGCTTCAAATGGATGGGAAGTATTAAATAGTGCTACTACTGGTAGATTAATTGCTCCAGGACAAGGATTTTTTGTGAAAAGTAAAACGGACGGAGGTATCGTTACATTCACGCCAAGTATGCGTGTTACAGGTGATTCGGATGATTTTATTTTAGGCAGATCTGGTACCTCTCCTCATCATGGGCATTTAGAACTAAAAGCTATTTCAAATGCATCAGAATTCACCACTGATTTTTATTTTAATGAGAATGCAAGTCATGGCTTAGATCCAGGGTATGATGCTGCACTTTATGGTGGTAATGCACCAGATTTTGCTATCTATTCGCTTTTAGTTGACGATATCACTGGCGGCGTGCCTTTTTCAATTCAAGCATTATCTAGCAGTGCTATGGAAAATGTTGTTATACCATTAGGTATTAATGCCGACCAAGGACAGCAAATTACAATTAGCATTAATGAAAGTGATTTGCCGTCTGATATAGATGTTTATTTAGAGGATGCTGTTTATAACACATTTACACTTTTGAATGATGGTGAATATGCTTTCACGGCAGATGAAGATTTATCAGAAACAGGTAGATTTTATTTAAGATTTGAAGGGAATGCACTAACTGTTACAGAATTACCTATAAATAAGTTGATTATTTATTCTGATTTTTCTACAAATTCCATTGTTATTGAAGGTGATTTAGAGGAGGAAACGAGTTTTGTCTTATATGAATTAAATGGAAAAAATTCGATGAAAGACCAACTTGATATTTTTAAAAATAGGCAAGTAATTGCAGTAGACCGGTTAAGTGCAGGTGTATATATCATAGAACTTATGTCTCAATCTGGCTCAAGACGTTTTGAAAAACTAATTATTAAATAAACTTATTAGAGCAGGTTTTCTTTAGGTCGTACTGCTAAGTATGGCCTTTATTAATATACTTTGATTAGTTTAGCATAATGAATCTTAACAAAATGTTTCTTGGTTATCAGAATACCAAAATACTATGGGAAAATGATGCGATTCAAGGTATGGGGCAGTTTATGCCCACAAACACATGTCAACCATTTATTGTTCAAGAACAAAAATCACTTAGATTGGGTAAATGGGTTGAGAAATTTGTGTTGTTTCAACTGCAACAAATGCCTAATTGTCAAATTATAGCTGATAGTTTACAAATTGTAGATGACCAAAAAACATTGGGTGAGTTAGATGTTTTGCTCATTCATCAAAATATCCCTATTCATTTAGAAATAGTATATAAATTCTACCTATTTGACATTAAATCTAAAGGCAAAGATTTAATGTCAAATTGGGTTGGTCCAAATAGAAGGGATAATCTAAACTATAAATTAGAAAAGCTTAAACACAAGCAATTACCGCTACTCTATCATACAAAGACAGAACAAATTCTTGAAAATTATAAATTTGATATAAATTCTGTAAAGCAACATGTATTGTTTAAAGCACAATTATTTCTACCCTATGGACGGCATGAGAGGCAGGATATTGAACCTTTGAACACGTCATGTATTAGTGGGTATTATTTAGATTTTGCACGATTTGATTTGTTACAAAATGCGTTGTTTTGCATACCTCAAAAGTTGGAGTGGTTAATTGAGCCCAACAATAATGTACAATGGTTGGATTTTGAAATGGCAAAAGAATTAATCAGCAAATCCATTTTAAGTGAGCGTTCGCCAATGATTTGGGTTAAAAATAAAATGGGTGAACTCAAAAAATGTTTTATAACATGGTGGTCTCCAAACTAGATTTAATAGTTATTAATCAGAATAAGAAAAGATAAATTTAACCCTTGGTAATGTGGCACATTCCTATTTCAAAATTTACAAACCTTATGGCTACTTAAGTCAATTCGTTAACAATCAAAATAGACGAAGAAATAAAAAATTACTAAGTGAATTATTTCATTTAGAGCATCGAATAATGGCTGTTGGTCGTTTAGATGAAAAGTCGGAAGGTCTGTTGCTCTTAACTAGTGACGGTAAATTTAGTAATCATATTACAAGCTCTAATATTGAAAAAGAGTATCATGTTATGGTTCATGGTATTATAACTGCAAGTGCAATTTGTGAATTACGTCATGGTGTTGAAATAACAGTAAACCGACAATCGTATCTTACGAAACCTTGTGTTGTCAAAGTATTAGAACGAACAGATCATATTATTGAAAGATTTGTAAGAGACCCTAAGCACGGGAAAACGTCTTGGTTAAGCATTACAATTCGCGAAGGAAAGTTTAGACAAGTAAGGAAAATGACGGCAAAAGTTGGTTATCCGACATTGCGTCTGGTTAGAGTAAGAATTGGAAAATACCATTTAGGAAAAATGACACCTGGTGAAATAGATGTAATTAATTATTAGAGGTTGTATCTTGTTCCGATCTTGAATTTTCTTCAGTTTGTTCTTGAATGACAACTTTTTCATTATGAAAAACTATAATAGCTTTAACACCTGTGAGTAGGTTCCATTCTTTTGATGAAATAAGCTTTCCTTTATCGTCATAAACAACAAACTCTGCGGTATTAGGCCCAGATTCTCCTTGATTAAGTGCTTCGATTTCTATGGTATTTTTACCTTCAGCAAGATTTACTTCTACGCGTCTATAACTACTTTGCAAAACTAAACTTGATTTTACAATGTATCCATTTATGTAAATTCTAACACGGTCACCATCTGGATATTCGTGATCCCTACATACAATATTTACAAATTTAGTATCCACACGGTGCTCGCCTAGAAATTGATCTGACATGGTTTTAATGACACCACCCTTTTCTAAATCTTTACTCCAACGCTTTTCATAAATTTCGCTAGGACTTTTTAATCCATCTTCATCTGTCATAGAAAATGGTTTTTCAGACTCCTTAATACTAAACTTCTTCTTATCTTCAGGTTTGTTAACTCCTGCCTTATTGTCTTTTTTATCTAGTTTTGGGGCAACCTTTATTTTTACTGGTGATGAGTCTTTTTTTATTTTGGAGGGTTCCGCAGGAATGCGGATAGACTTATTCTCTTTATCTTTTACTTGTGCAAAATGAGCTTTAGAAAAAAATAAGCTTAAAATTATTAATATGACTTTGAAAGGACTCACTAATATTGTAGATGTATTTTTGTGTTTCTACTTGTGGTACAAAAACCATACCCTTAATCAAATTAAACGTATATAAATGTAATTCCTTACAAAAAAACGTTAAAACTTACCATTGAAGCTAATCCGTAATTTGCGATTATATTCATCGAATAACCAGTCCTTATAATTTTGAGTACTGTTCATGATACAATAACAATATTGTTTTATTCGATAAGAAATTTCATCTTGTAAAAGTTTGGTTAAGTCTCTTGCGTCAAATACATCTTCACTATTTTCAATACAAATCTTAGAATGCTGAGCAATGGATTGCTCTATAACTGTAAAAGATTTTTTACCAGTATTTAAAGCTTCCTTATAGGCAGCTCTAATGTCAAAATCCAAAGATTCAGAATTACTAAACTTTTCTTTTATCGAATCTGGCATTACATAGACAAAATCACGTTCAATAGATTCATCATCAACTATATTTTCTAAATATAAATCTGGATATTTAAAGATGTGTTGCCAATCTACTAGTTGACTCCAAGGTCCAAAACGGGCTACATTATTTCCTAAATCTATAACTTGAAATGTGGTTCTATCTTTAAAAATACGACTTCCACGACCAATCATTTGAAAATATAAAGTTAATGAGCGCGTAGCGCGATTTAGAATAATTGATTCCACAGAAGGTTCATCAAAACCTGTAGTAAGTATACTTACTGAAGTTAATACCGCATCTGGTGTATGCTTAAACCATTTTAAAATGTCTTTACGCTCTTGCTTACTTGCTGTATTATCTAGATGCTGTACATTATAACCAGCCTTTTTAAATGTATAGAACACTTCTTTAGAGGTGTATATGCCGTTATTAAATATTAACGTCTTTTTCCCTTTTGCCAATTCTTCATAAGCACTCAATAATTTTGTCTGCATCAAACTATTCGAGTAAAGCGCCTCTGAAGATTTTACTGTATAATCACCGTTAATACCAATTTTTAAGGTAGTTAAGCCGACGTCATAATGATAAATATCCGCGTCTGCTAAGAACCCATTTTTAATTAGTGTTGAAATATCATCACCAACAATTAATTTATCATAATTATCTTTCATTGGTAACTTTATATTACTGCTTAAGGGTGTGGCAGTAACTCCAAGTATGAAACAGTGATTAAAAAACTTAAAAAGTTTTCTAAAAGAGTTGTAATGGGCTTCATCTATTATAACAAGACCAACATTTTTAAGCTCAAAATCTTGATCGGATAAACGATTGTTTAAGGTTTCTACCATAGCTACAAAGCACTGGTATTCATCTTGATCTGGTAAGGTCTTTACCTTGCTGTTAATCACTTTATTCTTAACATTGAAACCTGATAACACATTAGATGTTTGTTTACACAGTTCAATTCTATGTGTAAGAATCACAACTTTTTTGTTGTGTCGCTCTATATAACGTCTTACAATTTCAGAAAATATGACGGTTTTACCTCCACCAGTAGGTAATTGATACAATAAATTAAAATTAAAAGACTCTTCTGCCATAACATCGAAAATGCGATTCAAATCTTTAATTTGATAATCATAGAGCCTTTTCTCAGAGACAGTTTCTTTAATAGCGTTTATTGGCATATCTTAATTTTCACCCAATGTTAATTTCGCAAAAATAACATATTGTGAGTGTTTTTTAGCGGTATTGTTAATAACCTTTAACAATATTGGTACTGTTCTTGTGCTTTAGAAAATATTAACATTTTTAAATAAAAACATTATGAAATCATTTCGAAGACATCCTGCGACGGTCAACGCAGGATCTATGGCAGACATTGCCTTTCTGTTACTCATTTTCTTTTTAGTAACCACGACCATATCGGCTGATAAAGGTATTTTAAGACAACTACCTAGTGATTGTCCGGATATAACTAAATGTATTATTGACTTACACGAGCGTAATTTGTTAAGTGTAAGCTTAAATCAGAATCAGGAAATCTTAATTGAAGACAAAATTGTTCAAATTGAAGAGGTCAAGGACATTGTAAAAGCATTTGTAGATAATAATGGCTCATTGCAATGTAACTATTGCCACGGTAATAAATTAGTCGAATCTTCAGATCATCCCAAAAAGGCTGTAATTTCCTTAAGTCATGATGCATTAACTAAGTATAGTCTCTTTATTAGTGTCCAAGATGAAATAACAAAGGCATTTTATGATTTGCGCTCAGAATACATTAGAACGTATTTTAACAAAACGCCAGAGCAAATTACAGACGAAGAATTAAAAGTTGTAAGAAAGGCCTATCCTTTTATTGTTTCAGAAGTTCCAGTTAAACGTGATTAATTAATCGTATCCTTAACAGAAATACAATAGGATATGTTTACCTTTTTTTTGCCCCATATTTTTGCTTTTTCTACATCAATACCCATATAAAGATCGATACGCTTTTTCCATCGCCGATTCATTTTATCTTTAACAAGAAAGGTACTGTCAAAACCTTCTATTTTGACTTCAGTATTGTGTATAAGTCCAGAATCAAGTAAATCTCGAGAAACTGCGATATAGCGTTTTCCGGGAATTAAGCTATCACCAAAAGCTGTAATATTTGGGTTTGAACTAGTTTGATACGCCAAAGAATTATAAGCTGTTGCTGTAACCTCAAAAGTCTTTTGCAAACAATTAGAATCAGATTCTTTTTGGCAAGAAAAAATAAACGAAACTACTAGTAGTAAGACCACTTCCCCTTTTATCATAATATAAATGTACAAATAAGTTAAAATATGTTAAATAAGTACTTTGTATTACAAAGTACTGTAACAAATGTTTTTTTCACTCGTCTATATAGTATAATCAATTAAAAACGAACATCATGAGAACATTAAACAACAATCAATTATTAGGTACAACAATTGAAACCAAAAGTCATACTTGGAACAGAAAACGACGTTACAGGTAGTACCACATCATTTATGATCAATCATTAAATCAAATCAATTATGAGAACTTTATCAAAAATTGTCAATACATCTAATAGTTTAGATGATGACTTAGAAACAATTAGAATATGAGTTGGAATAATCACCCAATTAAGTTAGAATAGAAACCAGTACTGCGTAAGTGTTGGTTTTTTTCATAAAAAAAACTGGCCACATATATTTTATATTATGACCAGCTCTTAAAAGATTAATTTAGCACACTTATTTTTTGATTATTTTTTTTGCAATCTGTTGATTCTCGTTATTTATTTTTATGAAATATACTCCAGATTCTCGTTGCGAAAAATCTATAGAATTAATTGTGCTTGCATTTAGCTTCCCTTTAGAAATGGTTTGACCTAGCATATTTATAATTTCGTAGCTAGCATCAATACTAGTCTTTAATTCTACATTCAAATTATCCTTCACAGGATTAGGATATAGATTAACTGAACTAGCCAAATCGAATTCATTTATGCTTAAAGGATTCAACGCTCTAAATCGCACAGATTCTGAAGCACCAAAATCTCCACCTGAAATTATGATGTTTCCGTCCCCATCTTGCAGATCATATGCACCAAATCCAAAACCACAACAAATTCCATCGCCATAAGAATCTAAAATTGTAAATGTATAGCACTCATTGAAAGAAGCGATTGATATAGTCTCTTGATAAGTTGTGTTGTCCATGTAGTCTGTTACAGGTCCACTCTCTACAAGAGTCCCTGAACTATCCCTTAATTCCCAAGATGTTTCTCCGGCGTAATCATCTGTAGATATATTAAAAACTACACTGTTAGTAGAATAATCTGGAGAAACGTCAAAATTAAAGGTGAAATTGTCGTCTGACGTATTCTCGTCTACAACACCATTAGGATTAGAGACACTTATTGAAAAAACATGACCACCAGTACCTAAATTAGAATAAGTAGGACTTGCAATAACGGTACTTGCATCTTGTGCCAAATTTCCTGTCCAGTTAATTGTAGTATCAGGTTCTGAATCAAAACTATATGTGATAGACGCAGACGTTAGTGGTAAATTTCCTCTATTAATTAAAGTTACCTCGGGTGTAAAATCCTCATTACAAATTAACACATCATTCGATCCTGCTGAAACAGAAGCATCGTTATCAAATGTAGTAAGCGGGGGAAATTGCTCAAGTGTAGTGACACCAGAATTCCCTGGATCTAACCAATCTCTTAATCTTGATGAAGCATTGCTACCAAAATCCCATGCCACACCAAAACGCCCGTACCAATCTTCTGTATTATTATCATTAACACCACTACAAGCAGCAAAACCACCTGAAAGTTTACCAATCACTAGTCCATTTTGATCAAATAAAGGAGAGCCAGAAGAGCCTGGCTCAGTAACACCTAAGTCCCAGTCTGCAACACGCCATATTTCTGTTGAAGGGTTTCCATTAAAATTGATTGCTTGTCTCGTTGGGGCATTAACATCCACACAGACCTTTTGTATGTCTCCACTAGGATGATGAATTCCTACAGTTAAGGAAGGAGTTGCAGAAGTAGATCTATTCCAACCAGCCCAAACTAAATTGGATGCATTAGTAGTAAAAAATGAAGTGTCTGTTATTTCAATTAATGCCATGTCAGATTCTGAACTTGAAGCCCTCAAAATTCCACCACTTGTTGTTTGATTAAATGAATTATCAACACTTGGTGCAAATGTTGCGCAATCAGCAACTGATGCGTCACTTGCCCAATTAAATCTGTATGCCCAACCTGCTACAGAACCACCTAAACAGTGATTTGCAGTTAAAAAATATGGTGTGCCATCGTTATTAGTATTATTTACCAATGCTCCTGAACATATACCTGTTCCACCTCCTACAACAATCATTCCCACGGAACTTTTAACGTTTTCCTTGATATCGTGTGCTGAAGTGTTAAAAGAAGTAATATCACAATTTACATCTACATTACAAGGACCTGAATCGTTAAGTGCTTTTTGGGGGCTATTACCAGAATGGTCTATTGTTCTGTAGCCGTGAACAACAGATCCTAAAGTTAGTTTTGCTTCTTCTGTAACACTTGCAGGCTGATAATATTCAATCCATGCTTGATCTCCATATACCATCCAAGTACCCAAAATTTCTTCAGGAGTATTATTGTAATGCGTAAAAGGTCTCAAGACGTCGTTTTTTTCATCATTATAAACATAAAGCTTAGATCCTTCTGGCAAGTAGAAGATATCAAACATAAAATTTAGAGTTACAGCACCTTCGGATTGATAGGACATACGCCATATTTTATCACCATTAGGTAATGTTGTCCATTTACCTACATCATTAAAATCATGATCTACGTAAATATCGTGGCCAAATCGCCAAGGTTTTGACTTATCCTTATCATTTATAAGATCTTCATCTTGTAACGCTTTCAGATTAAAACTAGGAAGTTTATAAGGTTTTACAGAACTTAAGTTCTCAACGGTCCAGCTCGGTGGTTGTTGTTGATTAGGGATTACTTGTGCAAAAGACAAAAACGAAGCTAATAAAAAGCTGAATAGGAATTTATTTTTCATAGTTAGTTATTAAGACGTCTAAATGTAAAATAAAAATGTTATTGCAACAAAGTTGCAATAACATTTTTATTTTAAAATTTGTTCTTTTACTAAAATTTATGTTTAATACTTAAGTAGCGCTTTAAGAGCAGTATCAAAGCGTTTTTTTGGTAAATATTGATTCTCTAATTGCGCAGCAAATGGTATTGGAGTTTCTAAACTTGCCACTCTTTTCACAGGCGCATCTAAATATTCAAAACACTCTTCCATAAGCATTGAAGAAATATCACTAGCAATTCCACCAAACATAGAATCTTCCTGTAAAATGATGGCTTTTCCAGTTTTCTTAACGGATTCAATGACTGCTGTTTTATCTAAAGGCTGCAAGGTTCGTAAATCTATAAGATCGGCTGATATTTCTGGATTAGAATCTAATAATTCTATAGCCCAATGCACACCCGCTCCATAGGTGATAATGGAAATAGAATCACCTTCTTTTAATTTAATAGCCTTTCCTAAAGGTAATGTATAGTAACTTGTAGGAACATCTTGTCTTACACTCCTGTAGAGCGCTTTATGTTCAAAAAATAATATTGGATTAGGATCATTTATAGCGGTACATAACAGGCCTTTCGCGTCATAAGGAAAAGCAGGGTAAATCACCTTCAATCCGGGTGTTTTGGTAAACCATGCTTCATTGGTCTGTGAGTGAAACGGTCCTGCAGCTACACCAGCACCACAAGGCATTCTAACAACTACATCAGCATTTTGTTCCCAGCGATAATGAGATTTGGCTAGATAATTTACAATGGGATTAAATCCTGATGTTACAAAATCAGAAAACTGCATCTCTACAACAGCTTTCATTCCTGCAATAGATAGGCCCATGCTTGTTTCTACAATAGCAGATTCGCAAATAGGGGTATTACGAACTCTTTCTTTTCCAAATTGTTCAACAAAGCCTTCAGTTATTTTAAAAACACCACCATATTCCGCAATATCTTGTCCCATTATAACCAAATCTTTATGTGCCTCCATTGATTGCTTTAAACCCTCAGAAATTGCATCTACAAATCGTAAAACTTTGGTCTCTTTAGATGGTGCTATTTCATTGTAATCAAACGACTTATAGACATCACTTAATTCGTTAGTTAAATTGGGAACAATTGCTTCTTCAGCATAAGCAGTATCTAGTCCTTTATCAATTTCTTCTTTAATATCAGCCGTATACTTTTGATCAGTCTCTGCCGAAAGAATTTGTTTACTGAATAAATAACTTCTAAAGTTTTCAATTGGATCTTTAGCTTCCCATTCAGCCATTAATTCTTTAGGGACATATTTGGTACCACTCGCTTCCTCATGGCCACGTCGTCTAAATGTCTTGAATTCTATTAATATTGGTCGTGGGCGTTTTCTAACGCTTTCTGCCAATTTTTTAACTTTAGAATAGGTTTCAATAATATTATTTCCGTCTAAAATGAAGGATTCTATTCCATAACCTTTGCCTCTATCCGCTAAATGCTTGCATCGATATTGCTCATTCGTTGGTGTAGATAAACCGTATCCGTTGTTTTCAATGCAAAATATAACAGGTAATTGCCATACTGAAGCTACATTTAAAGCTTCATGAAAATCACCCTCACTTGTACCACCCTCTCCTGTAAATACTGCAGTGACCTGATTGTTTTTCTTTAGTAGATTAGCCAAAGCAATACCATCTGCAACGCCTAGTTGAGGTCCTAGATGTGAAATCATACCTACAATATTGTATTCTTGTGTTCCAAAATGAAAAGAACGGTCTCTGCCATTAGTAAAACCACTAGCCTTTCCCTGCCATTGGCAAAACAAGCGATGTAGTGAAATTTCTCTTGTTGTGAAAACACCGAGATTACGGTGCATTGGTAGAATATACTCACTACGCTTTCAAGCCATCGTAACACCAACCGAAATCGCCTCTTGACCAATTCCAGAAAACCATTTTGAAATTTTTCCTTGACGTAAAAGGATAAGCATTTTTTCTTCAATTAAGCGAGGCTTAAGCATGTTATAATAAAGTTTAAGTAAAACTTTATCGCTGAGACTGCGCTTATCGTATTCAATATTGCTTTTTGTTATGGTAGGCATAAGTTCTTTATTGTAATGCTTCAAATGTAAATAAAATGCTTCAATAATGCAGAGTAAGACGTAGAATTGTCAGTAACTACAACACGAATATTTTAGTCTATTTTCATTAGATTTGTATATTGATAAAAATTTAAAGCTAACTTCAAATGGATAGAATACCTAGCGTAGATTTAAAAGACTTCCTTTCTGAGGATTCTAATAGAAAACAAAAGTTTATTGACGAAATAGGCAAAGCTTATCAAGATATTGGCTTTGTTGCATTGAAAGGACATTTCTTAGACGATGATTTGGTAGACCGACTTTATACCGAAGTGAGAAACTT
Organism: Winogradskyella sp.; assembly: GCF_013213975.1. Lineage (GTDB taxonomy): Bacteria > Bacteroidota > Bacteroidia > Flavobacteriales > Flavobacteriaceae > Winogradskyella. The sequence goes on along the minus strand of NZ_JABSST010000003.1, from coordinate 22,125 downwards.
TTTTAATTTGCCTTTAGAGGTAAAAGAAAGTTATGAAATTCCTGGTATTGGAGGGCAACGCGGTTATGTGTCTTTTGGCAAAGAAAGTGCAAAGGGTAAAAAAGAAGGCGACTTAAAAGAGTTTTGGCATTTCGGACAATATGTTGAAGATGATGAGGAAAGGAAAAAAGAGTACCCAGACAATGTTGAAGTAAAAGAACTGCCAGCATTTAATAAGGTTGGAAAGGAAACCTACAGAATGCTCGAAAAAACAGCAAAATACGTCCTTCGCGCGCTTGCCCTTCATCTTAATCTTGAAGAGACTTATTTTGATAATTACATTCACAACGGTAATTCCATATTAAGACCAATTCATTACCCACCTATTGTTCAAGAACCAAAAAATGCGGTAAGAGCGGCTGCGCACGGGGATATTAATCTTATTACATTATTAATGGGTGCTCAAGGTCGTGGATTACAAGTACAGAGACATGATGGCGAATGGTTGGATGCCATTGCAGAACCAGATGAACTTATGATTAATGTTGGAGATATGTTATCCAGACATTCTAATAACAAATTAAAATCTACAATTCATCGTGTTGTTAATCCACCGCGTGAACTTTGGGGTACTTCAAGATATTCCATTCCATTTTTTATGCATCCAATTAGTGAAATGAAATTAGATGTATTAGATAGTTGTATTGATAACGAAAACCCAAAACAATACGATGACATTACTGCAGGTGCATTTTTAAATGAACGATTAGTAGAACTAGGATTGATTAAGAAATAAATGGATTTACAAGATCAGCTTAAAAAATTATTTCCAGATCATGAACTGTCTGATTCAAAGGGTAAATCTGTGCATTCAGATAATAATATATGGCTTCAAGATGACCCGATTATCTGTAAATATGAAAAGCGAAAAGGAAAGCCAATTACTATTTTAGAAGGTTATCATGGTGCTGACAAGGACTTTAAAATGCTAACAAAAGAACTTAAAACCAAACTAAGCGTAGGTGGTAGTTTTAAAGGCGATAAAATAATAATCCAAGGCGATTATCGCGATAAAATCATGGCTATTCTTGAAGAAAAAGGGTTTAATGTTAAACGAGTTGGAGGCTAAATATGAGCAAACAAATTTTACACATTACCAATGGAAGTATTTTAACGGATTACTTAAGAGAATTGGATTTTGAAGATGATATTTTAACATGGCAAGAAATGCTTTGTGAAGGGCCTACAATACCTGAAATAGCATCTGATGAATTTTTCAACATTAGACATAAGTTTCTTCAAGATTACTATGATATTGAAGTAGATATTGAAGAATTAAAAGCTGAGTTATCTAAATTAGATGATCCTAATAAATACGATGAAATTTACCTATGGTTTGAGTATGATTTATTTTGTCATATCAATTTACTAGGGGTCATAAATCTTTTACATCAAAAAAACATTAATAGACCTTTGTACTTTATTTGTAGTGGTCGTGTGGCAGGTGAAAAAAATTTAAAAGGCTTGGCAGAACTCTCTGCAGAACAACTTTTGGATCATTATCATAAACGAACATTGCTTACCACTACAGATAAGGATTTGTGTATCGCCCTATGGAGAACATATTGTGGAAAAGATCATAATATTCTCAAACCATATATTGTTACAAAATCAAGCTTTAAGTATATGACTAATTGCCTTAAGGCGCATTTAAAGCGCTTTCCTCATCAAAAGAGTGGATTGAGCGTTATTGAAGATAATATTTTAAGAATTATAAGAGATAATGATGTTAAATCATTACATCATTTATTAGGTTATAGTTTAAATTATCAGGGTTATTACGGTTTTGGTGACACACAGCTACGTCGAATAATTAGCAAGCTCTCTGTGTTTTATGATATTTCTGAAACAGGTGTTGTGTTGAACAGGAAAGGTCATGAAGCGCTTTTAAGGCAACATAACTTTGCTGCCGAAGTCAATAACGACATGACTTACGGCGGTATTGAACGCTTAGAATTTCAGTTTAGCGTAGAACAGAATAAACTTGTTAAAACTATTATGCATGTCAATTAAGGATTCCGAATTAATTCTTAACTCTGATGGTAGTGTTTACCATTTAAATTTGAAACCTGAGAACATATCAGATACCATAATTTTTGTTGGTGATCAAGATCGTGTGGAAAAAATTACAATGCATTTTGACAGTATCGAGTTTAGCACTCAGAAACGTGAATTTAAAACGCAAACAGGTTATTATAAAGACCGTAGAATTACCGTAATTTCAACTGGAATTGGTCCAGATAATATTGATATTGTTTTAAACGAGTTAGATGCTCTTGTCAATATTGATTTAAATACACGAAAGCCCAAAACTGAATTAACCAGTCTTAATATCATTAGGATTGGAACGTCTGGGTCATTACAATCAGATATTCCAGTTGATGCGTTCCTAATGAGCACACATGGCCTTGATGTTAATGGGATGCTTCACTTTTATCAAATACATGGTATTAGTAATCCTGAAATTGAGGATGCTTTTATTGCCCACACAAATTGGGATACAAATAAAGCGCGACCAATTATTATAAATAATAGTAAATATCTAGAACGATATTTTGAGAGTGACGTTATTTTTAAAGGAATGACTGGAACAGCAGGTGGTTTTTATGGTCCTCAAGGACGCGTATTACGATTGCCCTTGTATGATGCCAATTTAAATTCTAAATTGGACAGCTTTAGTTACAAAGATTTTAGAATTACCAATTTTGAAATGGAAACCTCTGTAATCTACGGGCTTTCAAAATTGTTGGGTCATGAAGCACTTTCACTTAATGCCATTATAGCAAATAGAGCTACGGGTAATTTTAGCAAGGAGCCCAAGAAAACAGTTGAGCGGCTTATTTTATATGCTTTAGAACGTATTGTAAATATTTAACTTCCTAAGAATTAGAATAACCTAAATGAAAAAAGTAAACATTGGTGGTGTTCCAGAGCATTTTAATCTAGCTTGGTATCTCACTTTAAAAAATGGGGAATACAAGCAGGAGGGCATAAATTTAAGATGGCACAATTACTATGGCGGAACAGGTGCCATGTGTAAGGCCCTTCGCGATGACGATATAGATATTGCTGTAATTCTAACAGAAGGTATTATAAAAGATATTATTGCTGGTAATCCGTCTAAAATTGTGCAAACATTTGTTGAATCACCTCTAATTTGGGGTATTCATGTAGCTTCTGGATCAGATTTTAAAACTATTGAAGACCTTAAAGGTTCACGCGCAGCAATTAGTCGATATGGATCAGGTTCTCATTTAATGGCCTATATAAATGCAAAAAATAGCAATTGGAATCTTGAACAAGATCTCAATTTTGAGGTAATTAAAAATTTAGATGGAGCTGTTGAAGGTTTAAAAAATAATAAAGCAGATTATTTTATGTGGGAAAAGTTTACCACTAAACCACTTGTTGATGATGGCATCTTCAGAAGAATTGGTGTTTGTCCTTCACCATGGCCTTGCTTTGTAATAGCTGTTCGAGACCAATTTATAAGACATCATGAAGACGACCTTAGGATAATACTTGACATTATAAATCAAACAAGCTCTGAGTTTAAGTCTATACCAAGTATTGATAGAACAATTGCTAATCGTTATGAACAAGAATTAGAAGACGTACAAGAATGGCTTAGTCTAACAGAATGGTCTCAGGAACTCATAGATGTTAAGACAATCAATATGGTTCAAGAAGAACTTTTAAGCCTTGATATCATTCCTAGGAGGGCAAAATATTCAGAGTTAATTCACGTATTATAACATCTTTAAGCTCTGGATATTTATTGTTTGCTTGATGTAATAGTATCTGAAAAATCCTGTAATACTCTTATACTTCGTTGTATATCTTTATTATGTGCTAATTGTATTTCAGCTACATCTTACAGTTGTAGTTGATAACTTTCAGAATTTCATTTTTTTAGTTACATTTGTTTAAGCCCAAACAATGCTATTTACATTAGAACAAGATTAATATGACATTAACGATTATTCTAATTCTATCTTTTTTAGTTGCTTTGAATTTTGTATTGCTTAAATTTAGTTGTAACAAATCTTCTAAGAAAGTTGAGAGCAAAGAACCAGAAACTATGATTACCGAAAAATCTGAACCTACTTTAGTGACCAATCAATTGCCGGTAAACCCGCTTGCTCCAACAGGGAGTTAGTTGAACTAAAGTGTTTATTGCCATACCAATTGCCGCGGTTAGCACTAAGAGGTGATGGATGACCTGTCTCTAACACATAATTGAGGGACGTATCGATAAGTTTTTTCTTTTTTCTTGCATAACCACCCCAGAGTAAAAAGATGACTTTATTTTTTCTTTGACCAATTAACTCAATGACAGCATCTGTAAATTCCTCCCAACCTTTTCCTTGGTGACTTCTGGCTTCGTGAGCCCTAACAGTTAATGTTGCATTTAGCAGTAAAATACCTTGTTTTGCCCAAGGCAAGAGATTGCCAGTTTTCGGGTATGGAATATTTATATCAGATTCAATTTCCTTAAATATATTTATTAGTGAAGGTGGATGCGTTACACCATCATTTACAGAGAAGCACAAACCATTGGCCTGACCTTCTCCATGATAAGGATCTTGACCAATAATAACTACTTTAACATCGTCAAGAGAACAATGATTAAAAGCATTAAATATTTCAGAACTTTTAGGATAACATTGGTGGTTTTGATATTCAGTTTTAACAAAGTCAACTAAACTTTTAAAATAAGGCCTATCAAACTCTGATTGCAGATGATTTTTCCAACTTTCATGAATATCTATGATCATACTTAATCTTTTATCAAAAATAACAAATGATGGGATAAAAAATGTGGTTAGGCATATCACTTCAATTACATTAAATTTGCATTTCTATAATTTGAAAAAACGTGGTTAAAATTCATGAAAAAACACTGAAAGATCTCGAATTCTATTCAGTTTTAGAGCAGATATCTGAGCATACTATAACAGCCTTAGGTAGAGAGGCTGTTTTGGAAATAAAGCCTATAGAAGTAGAGGCTCAGTTGTTACGTGAATTAGGGTATGTAAATGAATATCTATCTTCCTTTGATAATGACAATAGAATACCCAATCATGGTTTTGAACCAATACATAAAGAACTTAAATTACTGAAGATTGAAAACACGTTTTTAGAAGTCCAAAGTCTTCAAAAATTGGTGAGTACATCTTTAACTGTAAACGGTATCCTTAAGTTTCTTCAAAAGTTCCATGAATACTACCCAAAGCTTTTGCAGTATAGTGAGCATATTGAAATAACCACCGGAATTATAGAACAAGTTGATCAAGTGGTAGATCGCTTTGGGGACATAAAACACGATGCATCACCAGAGCTGTCTCATATACGACAAGAGATTGGGAAACTAAAAGGTAAAATAAACAGTAGTTTTTCATCTGCTCTAAGCCGTTACCATGGCTTAGATTATCTGGACGACATTAGAGAGTCAGTTGTTGAGAACAGACGTGTATTAGCTGTTAAAGCCATGTATCGTCGTAAAGTCAAAGGTGCTATAATGGGTGGTAGCAAAACTGGAAGTATTGTATACATAGAACCGGAAACAACCCTTCAGTACACAAGAGAACTCAATAATTTAGAATATGAGGAAAAGGAAGAGGTTATAAAGATTCTAAGAGCCTTAACAGATTATATTCGTTTATTCCTACCGCTTCTTAATGATTATCAAACCTTCTTGACGAAGATTGATGTCATTGCATCAAAAGCTAAATATGCAAAAAGCATAAACGCAATTTTGCCAAAAATAACTAATGAAAGAACCTTATGCTATAGAGACGCATACCACCCGCTACTCTATTTAACTAATAAGGAAGAAGGTAAAAAGACGTTTCCTCAAACAATTGCCTTGAGTAATGATAACCGAATAATGGTTATCTCGGGACCTAATGCTGGTGGTAAGAGTATCACTTTAAAAACTGTTGGTTTGCTGCAAGTAATGTTGCAAAGTGCGATGTTAATCCCAGTCCATGAACGCAGTTCGGTTTGTTTATTTGATCGCATTTTAAGTGATATTGGCGATAATCAATCCATTGAAAATCATTTGAGTACATATAGTTATAGGTTAAAACAAATGAATTACTTTCTAAAAAAGGTAAATTCTAAAACCTTGTTTTTAATTGATGAGTTTGGGACTGGAAGTGATCCAGAACTTGGTGGGTCCCTCGCTGAAACCTTTCTTGAAGTATTTTATGAAAGAGAAGCGTTTGGAATTATTACGACCCACTATTCTAATCTAAAGTTATTAGCAAATGAATTGCCACATATGAAAAATGCTAATATGCTTTTTAATGAGAGAAGCCTAGAACCAATGTACAAATTAGTTACAGGCCAAGCAGGAAGCTCTTTTACCTTTGAGGTAGCTCAGAAAAATGGTATTCCTTACAGTTTAATCAATAGATCTAAAAAGAAGATAGAGCGTGGAAAAATAAGATTTGATGCTACGATAGCGAAACTTCAAAAAGAACGTAGTAAACTGGAGCGTACGGAACGTAAATTAAAAGACCACGAAAAAAAGAAACTTTCGGAAGCAGAAAAATTAGAAGAGACTAATGCAAAAATTCAAAAGAAGTTAGAAAGTTTCCAGGAATTATACGATAGTAATCAAAGGCTTATTTACCTAGGTCAAAAAGTAAATGACTTATCTGAGAAATATTTTGAAAATAAACGCAAACGCGAGTTAATGTCCGAACTGTTTCGACTTGTGCAAATTGAAAATGCAAAACGAAAAAAAACTTCTGCCAAGCAAAAACGTATTGAAAAGGCAAAAGAAAAACAGGTTCAACAAGAGGCTGAGCAAAAAGTTGCAATAATTCGAAAAAAGAAAAAGGAGCAAAAGAGAAAAGAAGTTCCCGTTGAAAAACCCAAGCCTATACTTAAGATTGGTGATCGAGTGCGTATGCATGACGGTAAAGCTATTGGTAGTATAGATGATATAGAAAAGGGAAAAGCCATAGTAAATTATGGTATGTTTACTACCAGTGTTAACTTGGATTTACTAGAGTTGGTCGATGCAAAAAGGTAATTTAATTATTTAAACACCTGATTGTAATTATTTTAGAGTTAGCAAACTATTTACAATACAAATAAATACTTTAAAGTGCTTTAAGTATAAGTTTTGGATAAATATGAATTTATCTGTTTAAAAAGTCCTTTGTATTTAATAGGTATCTAGGTAGTGTTAAGAAATCCAAATTTAGAATTAATATTAAGTTAGACCTAGGTACAGATCATGATTTAACTTAATTTTTTAACACTCTATTGCACCTAAGACCTATTTTTGTATTATGATCCATAAGATACCAAAAGACAAGGCATTAATTCTATTCGATGGTGTTTGTAATCTCTGTAATAGTAGTGTGTTATATGTCATCAAAAGAGATAAGCACAATACGTTTTTATTCGCACCTCTACAAGGCGAAATTGGGCAGGTCATTATTAATAAATTTAATATAGATACCCGCAAAACAGATTCAATTTTGTTGTACCAGCCCCAAGAAGAAAGGGTTTATCAAAAATCAAATGCCGCATTACGTATTGCTAAAAAATTAGGGTTTCCCACAAATTTATTGGCTATATTTTTAATTGTTCCGAATTTTATACGGGACTGGTTTTATAATTATGTAGCAAAAAATAGATATAAGTGGTATGGGAAAAAGGATGCCTGTATGATTCCAACACCAGAACTTAGAGAAAAGTTTCTAGATTAAAAAAAGCCATTCAGAACTGATTCTAAAGGGCTTTCTTAAATTAACAACTTACTTAAAACTAATTTAAACAAAATTAATTTCGTTTATGAGGGAATAACGAAATGATTAATAGCACATTTTGTTTACTCAAAAATACATGTGATTTTCTGCTACGGATAAAAAAATCGATATATGCCCATTATTATTGTTATAAATCTCTAGAAAGCCAAAAACATCTATAACTGGTTATAATCTTACTCATCAATATATACTAGTTACTCAATGAAACTATCACTATACTCACGTTTGGTTTCTTATTTAATACATGCTCACTAAATTAGATATAAGCTTTTTTAAGTTAATGGTTTTTAAGCTTAGTATGTTACGAGCCTCAAAGCAAAATGGGTTAATTTAACCCTAGCTTTAGTTAGCTAGGAATGAGTTAAATTCTGTCAAGGATGAAGTTTAGCTCCTTGAAAGTATTACAAAGTGATAGACGGAAACATTTAGTTTTGGGGCTTTACTTTAAGCCTCCAAGGATAAAATCTAAGTTTGGGTTAGTATTATTGTTAGACACATAAGCATCTGTATAATACTTTGGTTTTATGGCTAGACCATAGTTAAGCAATTTTTCCATGGTAGGAATGTACTCTTGACTTACTTTCCCAATTAAAAGAATTGAAAGATCTTTATTTGCCTTGGCATATTGATATACATTGCGCAATCCACGTAAGTATAAATGGTCTTTTGTAAATCCTCCACCTCTATGAACGCGAAGTGTAATTGCAAAAGCCTTGTCTCTATTTAATTTATGTTGATTATGAAGTAAATGAAATGTGTCTGAAAACGAATAGCCTTTATTAAGGCTGTCTACTGCAATAACACGAAATGCGAGCTCTTTTAATCGCATAATAGTCAAACACCCGCTCATATATTCTGAATAAACAGCTAATCCTTCTTGAGTTTCAACATTATTAGGGAATCCATTTGAAAACACCTTTAAAGGCTGATCTAAGCCATTAAACGTTGTGACCATGTGTACACCTATTTCATGATTGGTTAAAACTTTTAATTGACTCAAACTGTATTTATGACTTTTTCGAAGTACCAAGGTTTGCGTATTGTTAAGAACCATTGCAGCAGCAGAAAGATTGTTTGAAATCTTTATGTTGTATTTAAAGTCGTAACGTTTAGAGAAATCATCAAAATAATCTTTGGCCTCATTAACATTAAACACAGGGAGCATTTTCTCATCAAAATCCGAATCATCAAATCGCAGAATAAATTTGGCATTTTCAATATCCTTTTCAGTAGGTGTTCCAAAGCTTTTGAGGCTATTGAAATAAAATTTACGTCCTTGCCCAATTGTTTCTATACACTCAATTAATCCAGAATATTCATAAATAATATCTTCATAAAGTTGTCTAATATCAACATCTTCAATACGCTCTAAACGCTGCGAAAAGAACAAGCGATGAAGTTTATAGCCATTGAACCGCATCTTTGGATACTTAAAAACAGGCTCATAATTGTATTTAGAAGAAAAAAACGTTTTCTTTTCAGCTGCTATATTTTGTGGATTAATATAATTGAGAAGTTCGATATTTTTAACCAATCGATTAAGATTAGCATCAATATCAAATAAATCTTGAAATTCTTCTGTGGTCTTTATCTGGGACATTATGGTTTAAACCTTTGGTAAAATTCGCTAGCATGTTGTGGAATTAAATTTCTCAATTGACGCTCAACTGAAGCTACCACTTCAGGATAGTTAACTTGAGCATATTCATCACAATACACCTTAGCAATTTCAGTTGCCAAAACTAAGGTATTCTTAAAGTTTTTGGTAATATATTTCAAGAAATATCCGTTACCTTGGAAGGTGTCGTTAATCTTTGCTGTTGGCTTTATGTCGTGAGGTAAAATAATGCTTGCTAAAGCCTGTCTCCAAGTCTCTGCAAGATCACCATAACGGTCATTATCAATATTAGAGGTTCCTAGGTTCCATAAGGGCACTTCCCTATCCCATCGTTTCCAATTATAACTATGCATATCATAAACAATACAAGTTCCAAACTTGGACTCTATGGTTTCAATTAAAGCATGAACAACTTTATAGAAATTTGCATGTTTCTCTAAGCTTTTGACCTTTTCGGTTTCTTTTAAAGGGGTTTTCCAGAGTTGTTTTCCCCAAGCTGTATCAAAAACAGCGTTTTTTGGATCTCGATTAAGATCATATTCAAATCTAGAATCACATCCTGCTATAAGAATAGGGTGTGATATAACCATATTTTTAGTTTCAGGATCCTCTTCGTACCAACGGTCATATTCAGAGTGTAAACAATTATCCCAAAGGCTTTTTCTAAATTGATGTCCGTCATGTACAGCACCGCAGACATATGGTACATATTCATTAATCTTTATAGTAAATGAATAATCCTCTACCACGGCATGAAATGTCTCTTCAGATTTTATTTTAGAAATAATTGCACGTAAAGACAATTTTTGCATGGCTAATTCTTTAAAAGTTTTTCTAAGAAACGCATCATATTTTGTTCTAAGACGTTGAATTCACCATCAGAAAAGAATAATACTTTTACATCAGAGAGTAACATATCAATATCATCTTTATCGTAATTGTGCTGCTCCAAACTCATTATGATTTTCTTGATACTTTGATAATCGTTATCACAATCAAATTCGCTATGAATATCTTGGAACGTCTGCATATCAACATTAGATATTATGGCGTTACGTTCGTTATTATCTTCTTTAAAGTCAGAATGCGCAGCAAACAATAATATGTATGCAACAAGCTCATCTCTTGTCCAATCTGGTATTTTCATTTAAATATAAATCTGAGATTGTTTAAAAAGTATTGATTAAGCCTCATCCACAGCTTTACGAAGTCTTGTACGTCTATCAAAGGCTTGTAATTTATCCAAAACCTTACTCTCCAAAAAGTCAATTACCTTCTCTTCGACTTTATGTTTATTTTTATAAACCTTGTTGATATAAGTAATACCACCTGGTGACATTACATTAACTTCAACAAGCTTTCCCCCTATAACATCAATGCCTACAAAATACAAACCGTCTTTAACTAGCTTTGGTCCAATTTGCTTACACAACGCCTTTTCTGCCTTGGTTAGTGAATGCCTTTGAACGCTGCCTCCAGCAGAAACATTAGACCGGTGGTCATCAGAACAAGGAACACGTTTCATGGCACCCACAGGCTCACCATTTAATAACAGAATTCTAACATCGCCTTGATCAGCTCCTTCTATATAATCTTGAAGAATGACATAGTTAGACTCACCATCTCCAGTGGAAATATAAAAATCAAGTAGTGAGTTAATATTGTTCATAGCTGACTTTTCGATAAGAATAACACCAGAACCACCAAAACCATTCAATGGCTTTAATATCATTTTATCAGCTTTTGATTCTTTAATCTGTTTGATTAAGTAGTTTTTATTTTTTGACACGTGTGTGTTTGGAATAATATTACTATGCGCATCACCAAAAGCCGCTGTATATAGCTTATTATTAGCTTCACGCATGCCTTGCAATGAATTTACAATGAATACATCGTCCTTCACAGAATCTAAAAAATTAAGCATTATTGGATCTAGCGGTGGATTTGCTCTAAAAAATATGGCATCAAAACCTGCAAGAGGTAACATTTCTTCTCTAAGTTTTGCCTTATTGTAGAAAGATTTGAGTGTCGACGGAACTTTATCCATACGTCCAACAACCGTACAAAACGCATTAGTAACGCTATCTCGTATGGTAAGATTAGCAGGTGTACACATGGCAACGCCATGACCACGTTTTACACATTCTTTAATTAATGCTAAACTGGTATCATTTTCCGGGTCTATCTTTTCCCAAGGATACATTATAAAGCAAATATTCATCTAGAGAAATTTTTGGTTAGTAAAGTGTTATTTAAATTTAATAACTTTTATTGAAGTTGAAAAAATTATTTCACCTCCTGAAAATGATCATCCCAGTTTTTTGCCTTGGGTTTGTCATGCAGCTTCCCTAATGATTTTGCTACTATCATAGAAACCGTAGCATCACCCGTAACATTAACTACAGTTCTACACATGTCTAGTGGTCGATCTACCGCGAAAATTAAAGCTAAACCAATAGGCAATAATTCTGGGGGAAACCCAATAGATTCGAGTACAATTACCAACATAACCATACCAGCACTTGGTACTGCAGCACTGCCAATAGACGCTAAAAGTGCCGTAGCTACAATAACTAATTGGTTGGTTAAGGTTAAACCTTCAGGCCAAATTACCTGCATAATAAATACAGCTGCAATCCCTTGATAAAGACTTGTGCCATCCATGTTAACTGTAGCACCTACAGGTAAAACAAATCCTGAGACTTCTTTATCAACACCAATATGCTCTTCAACACGTTCCATGGTTACAGGTAATGTGGCAGCACTACTACTTGTTGAAAATGCTAATAGCTGTGCAGGACTTATTTTACTCAAGAACCAAAGTGGTGATTTTTTGGTGAATACCTTTATAAGAATCAGATAGAATCCAATCATTAGAACTAAACCACCAACAACACATAATGCATATTGCAAGAGTTTTACTAATATTTCAGTATCATCAAAAGCAATAATAACGTTAGCCATTAAAGCAAATACTGCATAAGGTGCAAAGAGCATAATAACATCTACCATCTTCATCACAACCTCATTTAAAGCATCGAAAATATCTACCATAGGCTTGGCCTTCTTTTCGCCAATTAAAAGCAAACAAATACCAACAAAAAGAGCAAAAAAGATCACCTGCAGCATTTTGGCATCTGCCATAGATTGAAATATATTACTTGGAAAAATATCAACTAACGCTTGTAAAGGTCCAGCATCTTGTTGTGCACTCGCCTTAACCAATTTATCAGTTACACCAGCATCATTTTCATACTTTAACTTAATTTTTTTTAGTGTCTCTTGTGGCATCCCTGTTCCAGGTTTTACGAAATTGACAATCGATAAACCAATAACAATAGCCACCAAAGTAGTTCCAATATAAATGGCAATAGTTTTTAAACCCATATCTCTAATTTTAGAGATGTCCTTTAAGTCTGAAATCCCTTTTATTAACGAGGCAAGAATTAAGGGAACTGCAATTAACTTTAGAAGATTAATAAAGATTTTACCGAATGGTGCTATCCAATCAGTAACAAATTGTTGACCGTTGAAAGAATTCATTATAAAACCAAAAATGATACCTAATACCATTCCGATGATGATCTTCCAATGTAATGCTAATTTTTTCATGAAAATAGTGTTTGATTTCCTAGATATAGAAATCTATTTATTTAATTATTACCAGTCTTTAGTTTCTTGTCTGCGTAATAAGGTATAATCGGCCAGAACTAATGCTGCCATAGCTTCCACAATTGGCACTGCTCTTGGCACTACACACGGGTCATGACGTCCTTTTCCCTGCATTTCGACAGTCTCACCAGCACTGTTTATCGTCTCTTGCTTTTGCAACGTTGTCGCTACAGGTTTAAAAGCAACTCTAAAATATATATCCATCCCATTACTTATTCCTCCTTGTACTCCACCTGATAAATTGGTTTGTGTACTGCCGTCTTCGTTAAATTTATCATTGTGCTCGCTACCTTTCATTTTAGCACCGCAAAACCCACTGCCATATTCAAAACCTTTAACAGCATTTATTGAAAGCATAGCTTTACCTAATTCGGCATGCAGTTTATCAAAGACAGGTTCACCTAAACCAACAGGTATATTCTGCAGTACGCAGGTTATAGTACCGCCTATAGTATCACCTTTCTTTTTGATCTCTTTAACTTTATTAATCATTCGTTCTGCAATTGCTTCATCTGGGCAACGAATGGCATTAGATTCTATTTTTGAAAAATTTAAGTCTTGATAAGGTTTGTCAATAAAAATATCACCTACTGAAGAGGTAAATGCATTAATTTTAATAGATGAAATCAATTGCTTGGCTATAGCGCCCGCAACTACCCTTGAAGCAGTTTCTCTTGCAGAACTACGACCACCACCACGATAATCTCTTATGCCATACTTTTTATCGTAGGTGTAATCGGCATGACTCGGACGGTAAACATTCTTAATATGTGAATAGTCTTTTGATTTTTGGTTGGTGTTTTTAATTACAAAACCTATAGGTGTTCCGGTAGTTACTCCTTCAAAAACACCTGATAGAAACTCAACTGAATCTGGTTCTTTACGCTGTGTTACAATTTTAGATTGTCCTGGTTTACGACGATCAAGTTCATATTGTATTGCGTCTAAATTTAACTTCAAGCCTGACGGGCATCCATCAATTATACCACCTATTGCAATACCATGTGATTCACCGAATGTAGTTAGTTTAAATACTTTTCCAAAGGAATTTCCTGCCATTAAATCATATTTTACGCTAATGTAAATCTATTATCAGAGAAACAAAAATGCATCCCAATTTTTTGCGTTGTTAGATTAAGGTTAAGCCTGAAGTAATTATTTGAATTCTAGTAACATATTGGTAACATTTTACTCATAAATAGTTAATTATTCTGTTACACTAAGTTAATAGTTGGTTTAGTTCTTTGTATCCGTAAAGTTGAAAATTGAATCTAAAACGAAAAGTTGAAATAGTAGTCATCTCAGATGTTCACCTTGGCACCTTTGGGTGTCATGCAAAACAGCTATTGACTTATCTCAACAGTATTGAACCCAAGACGTTAATCCTTAACGGCGACATTGTGGATGTTTGGCAGTTTAAAAAACGGTATTTCCCAAAATCTCATTTAAGCGTTATCAAGAAAATCATGGATTTTGCTGCTAATAGTACAGAAGTAATTTATATTACTGGTAATCATGATGAAATGTTACGCAAGTTTAGTGATACAGAAATTGGTAATATTTCTATTGTAAATAAAGCCGTATTAGATTTAGATGGAAAAAAAGCGTGGTTCTTTCATGGTGATGTTTTTGACATGTCTATTCAAAATGCAAAATGGTTGGCTAAACTTGGTGGTTGGGGTTATGATATTCTAATTCTTATTAATCGTTTTGTTAATTGGTGCCTTGAGCAAGTGGGAAAAGAACGTTACTCCTTGTCTAAAAGAATTAAAAACAGTGTAAAAGGCGCGGTAAAATACATAAGTAATTTTGAAAATGTAGCTACAGAGTTAGCGATAGAAAATGGTTATGATTATGTGGTATGTGGTCATATTCATCAGCCTAAAATATTGATTAAAGAAAATAAGTATGGTAAGACTACGTATCTAAATTCTGGTGATTGGGTGGAAAACTTTACGGCACTCGAATACCAATTTAAACGTTGGAAAATCTATAACTACAATAATGATAAGCTTTCACCGTTCTTTGCTGATGAAGATTTAAAGGAAATGGATACTAATGAACTTATCGCTGCAATTACCATCGTGGAGCAGCCTAAAAAGAAACAAAAGAAATTAAACTAATGCTTCTTTAAGTATTGTGATTGGGTGTTTTGCTATTCGCCCAGTACCATCTTTAATCTGATGTCTACAGCTTGTGCCATTTGCAGAGATAATCGTGTCTGCATCAGCTTTTCGTATTGCTGGAAATAAGGTTTGCTCTCCTACAATCATGCTTATGTCATAATGATCTTTTTCATAACCAAAACTCCCTGCCATTCCACAGCAGCCACTTGGTATTATAGATACCGAATAGTTTAAAGGTAGATTTAAAACATCAAAACTTGATCTTTGATTGGTTAAAGCCTTCTGATAGCAATGACCATGAAATTTAATAGTCTTAGTGTCTTTAGTAAACTGATCCGATTTTATATGATCTAATTGAATTTCATTTTGAATAAATTCTTCAATTAAGAATGTACGTTCCGCTATTGATTTGGATGCGACTTTATCATCTGCTAACCTTGGGTATTCATCTTTAAACGTAAGTATAGCGGAAGGCTCGATACCTACTAAATAAAAATCCTCGTTTATACCGTCAGTAAAGAAATTGACATTTTCATTAGCAATGGCTTTAGCTTCTTTTAAAAGCCCCTTAGATAAATAACTTCTACCGCTTTCTAAATGACATATTTGCAGCACATTATACCCTAATGAGTTAAGTAGTAATTTAGCATCAATAGCTATTGAAGATTCCAAATAATTGGTAAACTCATCAACAAAAAGTATTACCGTTTTAATAGGATTATCTATGGTTAAGTTAGAATGAGTACTGTCCGTTCTTGCCTGTATACTTGTATATGATTTTGATATCATTGGAAAACTACGCTTTCGATGAATGCCTAAAGCTAATTTTATAAATCTCGATACAAATTTAGAATTAAATAATGCGTTGTAAAATCTCGGAGCTCTGGATGCTATTTTGTTATACCTAGTGGAGTTTGCAAAAAATCGATCTTTAAATTTATAACCATTTGCCTCTTGATAATGATATAGGAATTCTGCTTTTAAACTTGCTACGTCAACACTACTTGGGCATTCACTAGAACAAGCTTTACAACTTAGACATAAATCAAAAACATCCTTTAATTCTTTATGATTAAAACGATTTGGCTTCTCAGAGTTGGTGAGGTACTCACGTAAAGCATTAGCACGAGCTCTAGTCGTATCTTTCTCATTTCTGGTAGCTCTGTAACTAGGGCACATAGTCCCTCCAAACTCAGGTAACTTTCTACAATCGCCTGAACCATTGCATTTTTCTGTTTCTCTTAGGATTCCTTGTGAACTGGAAAAATCTAAAACAGTATCAATTTCAGGTTCTTTGCGTCCCGTTTCATATCGTAAATTCTTATCCATTGGAAACGCATCCACTATTTTACCTGGATTAAAAATGTTCTCGGGATCAAAAGTGAATTTTATTTGCCTTAAGATGTCATAATTAACCTCTCCAATCATCATAGGGATAAATTCTGCCCTTACAATACCATCGCCATGCTCACCTGACATAGATCCGTTATAACGCTTTACCAGTTTGGCAATATCAGTAGTAATTGCTCTAAAAAGCTTAACATCTTTCGAAGATTTTAGATTTAGTATAGGACGTAAATGAAGTTCTCCAGCACCAGCGTGAGCGTAATACACAGCATTTTGATCATAAGAATCCATTAGTTGAGTAAACTCGGCTATATAGCTATCCAAATCATCTAAAGCCACAGCTGTATCTTCTATGCAAGCCACGGTTTTATTATCACCAATCATATTGCCTAATAAACCTAGACCTGCCTTTCGCAATTCCATAGCTTTGTTAATGTCATTACCTTTTAAAATGGCTGCGGCATAACTTAAAGCATTTGTTCTTCCTTCTGATAATAATGCATCAATTTGAGTATTTAGAGATTTATCTGTATCCGCTTTTACCTCGCACATTAGTATCGCTTTTGGGTCACCAATAACAAAAGCTCTATTAGCTTGTTGTGTCTTATTATGCTTCGTTAAATTTAGAATGGTATCATCCATCATTTCGCAAGTATGTAATTGGTGGTGCATCACAGATTTTACAGCTTTCATACAATCAGATATACTGTTAAAATGAAAGGCAATTAATGCACTTTTTTCTGGTGGTAACACATCTAATTTTAAAGTGATTTCAGTTGTTAATGCTAATGTTCCTTCACTCCCAGCTAATAATAAAGACATATTGAAATCCTTATTAGATGGAGAAAATATATTCGTGTTTATTAGTTCGTCTATCGCATAGCCCGTATTTCTTCTGTGAATTCCTGGCTTTGGATAACTGGTTTTTATTTGATTTTGAACCGCTTTGGACTTTAGTTTCTTATACAGTGTTCTATACAACTTACCTTCCAAAGTCTTTAATTCCATTTTGCCATTAAAAGCATCATTAGAAAGGTCTGAAAACACAACTTCACTCCCATCAGACAATAAGGTTTTGAGTGCTATTATTTTGTCTCTGGTTACACCATACTGTATTGAAGTTGTTCCAGATGAATTGTTGCCAACCATTCCGCCAATCATACAGCGGTTGGATGTCGATGTGTTTGGGCCAAAAAATAATCCAAAGGGTTTGAGATAGTTATTTAATTCATCCCTAATAACCCCAGGTTGCACTGTAACTGTTTGCTCAGTTTCATTAATGTTTAAAATCTTATTGAAATACTTTGAAAAATCTACAACGATACCTTTACCGACAACTTGTCCTGCTAAAGAGGTGCCAGCAGTTCTTAGAATCAGAGAAGTAGTATTTGTTTTTGCAAAATGTATAAGACGTTTTAAATCATTCACATCTCTAGGAAGTGCAACAGCAGCGGGTATCATTCTATATACTGAAGCATCTGTAGCATACAGTTTAAGCATTAAATCATCATAACAAAGTTCACCATTAAGCTTTGATTTTAATTCTTTTAAGGCTTTATCTTTTATCATTTATGAAATAAATATTTTCATAAAACTATAAAGAAATCCAAATATAATGTCAGTATTGACGTTATTTTTGTTTCAAATAGACCTTTCAATTAAAAACGTAATTTTATGAAGAAATTAATTTTGACAAGCTTTACAATTTTAGCAGGATTTGCATTTATGAATGCACAAGAGATAGCAGACAATACTATTGGATTAAGATTAGGAGATAGTGATGGTTTCGGTGCTGAAATTTCGTATCAACGTGCCTTGGGCGGTAATAATCGCTTAGAAGCAAACTTTGGATGGAGAACCGGAAATGGTTATGATGGCTTTAAGCTCACTGGACTTTATCAATGGATATGGGAATTAGATGGTAATTTTAACTGGTATGCTGGTGCTGGTGGTGGTCTAGGCTCTTATAGTTTTGATGATAATGCACTAGATGATGAAACCTTCCTCTTCTTAGCTGGAGATATCGGCATTGAATATAACTTTGATATACCGTTGTTAATCTCTTTAGACTTTAGACCAGAACTAGGATTTGGTGCCTTTAGAGACGATCTAGACTTTGATATAGCATTAGGTGTTCGATACCAATTCTAGGTGAATTTGGTGTTAAAATCAACTGCATTTAGCGAGGTGGTTTTTTATGATTTGTTTTGAAAGTAATCGTATAAAATTTATTTAATTTTGCTTTCAAATTTTAGAAATCAATTCCATATGAAAAATACAGCATTAACAGAAACACATAAAGCCCTTGGCGCTAAAATGGTGCCTTTTGCAGGCTACAATATGCCAGTTCAATACGAAGGTGTTAATCTCGAACACGAAACTGTTCGTAAAGCTGTTGGTGTTTTTGATGTCTCACATATGGGAGAATTTCTAATTCAAGGCCCTAATGCGCTTGAATTAATACAAAAAGTATCAAGCAACGATGCCTCAAAACTAGAAATTGGCAAAGCGCAATATAGCTGCTTACCTAATGATGAAGGTGGCATTGTTGATGATTTAATCATATATAAGCTAAAAGAAGAGACCTATTTACTTGTAGTAAACGCAAGTAATATAGAAAAAGATTGGAACTGGATAACTTCTAAAAATGAAGTTGGAGCAGAAATGCGCGATTTAAGTGAGGACTATTCCTTATTAGCTATACAAGGGCCAAAAGCCATTGAAGCCATGCAATCCTTATCTAATTATGATTTATCAGCCATAAAATTCTACAATTTTGTGGTTGGAGATTTTGCAGGAATAGAGCATGTGATTATATCTGCTACAGGATATACTGGAAGTGGTGGTTTTGAGATTTATTGTAAAAACGCAGAAGTCAAACAAATTTGGGATAAAGTATTAGAAGCGGGTGCAGATTTTGGTATTAAACCAATTGGTTTAGCGGCAAGAGATACGCTTAGATTAGAAATGGGTTACTGTTTATACGGTAATGACATTGATGATAGCACGTCTCCTATCGAAGCTGGCCTAAGCTGGATATGCAAGTTTAACAAATCATTCATAAATAGTGAAGCCCTTCAAGCTGAAAAAGAACATACTCCTGAGCGCAAGTTAGTAGCCTTCAAATTAGATGATCGTGGAATTCCACGTCATGGTTATGCTATTGTTGATGGCAATGGAAATACAATAGGAAACGTTACTTCAGGGACTATGAGTCCAAGCTTAGGTGTTGGTATTGGTTTAGGCTATGTGCCTAAAGTTTTTTCGTCGGTTGACAGTAAGATTAATATTCAGGTAAGAAAGAAAGCCATTCCTGCAACCGTTGTTAAACTACCATTCTATAAAGTATAAATTTTGTTCGAATGTTGTTTGATTAATGAAGAATACTGTAAACAAGCATCGCATATTAATTCTTGGAGCTAGTGGCTATTTAGGCAATGCCATTTATAAAGAATTAGGCCCTTACTTTAAAACTTTTGGAACCTATCGAACTCCGAAAAAGGAATTTGAAACCAATAAACACTTCTTTCAATACAATGTTGAGGAAGACGATGTTTATGAAATTTTAGAAGCTGCTAGACCTACTGTAATCATTTCTGCCGTTCGTGGTGACTTTAATGCGCAAACAATTGCACATCAACACATTGCTGAGTATGCTCTAGAATTCGGTAGTAAAATCATTTTCTTATCTTCTGCCAATGCTTTTGATGCTTACAGTAAATATCCTAGCTACGAATTAGACAAAACACTCAGTCATAGTATTTACGGACATTTCAAGATTAAAATTGAAAATATGCTTTTACGCTTGCCAAAAAAGCAAGTGGCAGTGTTGAGATTACCCATGGTTTTTGGGAATAATTGCCCAAGAATTCAAGAAATGAAAAGTTTAATTACTGAAAATGAATCAGTAGAAATTTTCCCAAATCTTATAATGAATGTTACTCTCGATAAGAAAGTAACACAGCAAATACATTATATTATCAACAGAAACAAGTATGGGGTGTTTCATCTCGGAAGTACAGATTTAGTGCATCATGATGAATTTGTCAAAAATATCCTTTCTTCACTAACAGACAAAAAGGTACTATTCAAGCATGTTTATACAACTAATGAAGATCGCTATCTAGCAGTATTACCTAAATTCAATAAGCTACCTAAGCATCTTCAAATTACAAGTGATAAGGTCTTAGAAGACCTTTTAAAATAGATTTATAGGGGCTTTGACGATTTTATAGTTTATTGATGTCCTAATACTTGTAGTACTAACCGTAATTTCATAACTTCAAATATTAAAATGAACTTATGAAGTTAGATGCCGCTACTATAGAAAAAAAATTACTCCACTTTCCGGATTGGGAATATTATGATAATGCCATTCACGCTGAATTTGAATTTGATAATTTCAAAGATTGTTTTAGTGCAATGAGCCGCATTGCCTTTGAATGTGAAGCACAGAATCATCACCCAAATTGGTCTAATATTTATAATGTGCTTAAGATTTCTCTTTCTACGCATGATGCGGATGGAGTTACTAATAAAGACTTTAAACTTGCAGAAGCAATTGAAGCTATAGTTGAAGTTGAAGAGTAAGTTATGTAATTTTTTTCATGTTTAAATTACGACTACTTTTTACGCTATCACTTATTACTATTGCGATTAGGGCTCAAGACGCTTCCTTTTGTAGCGAGTTGAAATCTATCCGTGAAATCGTTGCAACTTCACATTACCAACCAAAAACTGAAAATGATAGTTTATCTAGAGGCGTTTTTTGGCTATTTCTAGAGCAATTAGATGAAGACAAGCGCTTTTTTCTAGATAAGGATATCGAGGTTTTTAAAAATGATGAGTTTTATTTAAATAACTACTTTAATAAAGGATACAATAGGACGAACTCTGATCTTAATACCAAACGCCAAAAGGTTATCAATACGCTAAACAATACCAATCAGAATTTTTTGGGCAAGCATATCCCAAATGATTAATTGATTTTTTTAAATTTGTTTGCCTTCAAAAAAAGGCGCATTATTAAATAAACTAATTTTAACACACTACTATGGGAAGAGCTTTTGAGTTTAGAAAAGCCAGAAAAATGAAGCGCTGGGCCGCGATGAGTAAAGCCTTTACACGCATCGGTAAAGATATTGTAATGGCAGTAAAGGAAGGAGGTCCAGATCCAGATAGTAATGCACGTCTAAGAGCTGTTATCCAAAATGCCAAGGCAGTAAATATGCCTAAAGATAATATAGAGCGTGCCATAAAACGCGCCAGCGACAAGAATCAAGGCGATTATAAAGAAGTTGTTTTTGAAGGCTATGCGCAACATGGTATTGCAATCTTAGTAGAAACTGCTACGGATAATAATACACGTACTGTGGCTAATGTGAGGTCTTACTTTAATAAATGCGATGGTAGTTTAGGTACTTCCGGTTCTGTTGTTTTTATGTTTGATCACACTTGTAATTTTAAAATTAAAGGTGATGATTTAGATATGGAAGAACTAGAATTAGAATTAATTGATTTTGGAGTAGAGGAA